>CAZPZW010000011.1:0-42250 GCA_964591165.1 uncultured Thermoanaerobaculia bacterium
TGCAGGCGCAGCTCGAAGTCGATCATCCCGGCACGGAACCGGTCGCCGGGCCGCAGGCGCGCGGCGTCGACCCGGCGTTCGCCGACGAAGACGCCGTTGGTCGAGCCGAGGTCGAGCAGGACGACCTCCCCGTCCTCGAGCGCCAGCCGCAGATGCTGTAACGAGAGCGTCGGATCGAGGAAAGCGAGGGTGTTGCGCGTCGTGTCGCGTCCGATGTCGACGGCGCGGCTGGCCGGCAGCCGGAAGGAGCGCGACGGCCCCGTGGGCTCTTTGACGACGAGGACGATCTCCTCGGTCAGGACGAGCGTCCGTTCGATCGACTCGGAGAAGGGCAGTCGCTGAAAGGCCGCGGTCTCGTCGAGCGAGATCTCGAGCAGGCCGCGCGGTGGGGCGGCCGGGCGGAGCCGGATTCTCGCCACCAGCACTTCGTCGAGCGGGGGCGGCGCGGGAGCGCTCACCGGGGCGACCGGCGCCTCCGGCCAGGGCGTGCCGGGGGCGGTGCCGCGCTCGGGCTCGTTCGACCTCTCCTCCGCCGGCGCCATCGAGGCGGCCGGGCGGCGCCGGGCGAGCAGAAAACCGAGCAGAATGCCCCCCGCGGCGGCCAGCGCACCGAGCGCCAAGAGCCAGCGGCCGTCGAGACGGGGCGCCGCGCTCGCCGGTTCGGCGGGCGTCGTCGGCGCGGCGACGACCGGCGCGGGGCTGATCGTCTTCGGCGCTCTCGCCGCTCGGTCGGCGGCCAGCGCCCGCCGCAGATTCTGCACTTCGGCGGTGAGCGCGTCGGGATCGATCTCGGGGACGCGTCCGGCGTAGAGACCGCCGGTGAGCAGGGCGAGGCGGCGGAGCGTCTTCTCGTCGGCCCGCCCGGCGCCCGCGGCGACCACCCGGACGCGACGTTCCGCGGCCAGTCGCGCCACGTCCTCGAGGGTGGTTGCCGAGTTCTCGTCCCGGCCGTCCGAGAGCAGGATCAGCACGCCGCCGTCGTCGAGCGCACGCACGCCCTCGACGAGCGCGTCGTGGAGCACCGTGAATCGCCCCGCCGGCACCAGTGCCTCGAGTGCCGACCCATCACCGGCAGCTCCGCCCGGGGCGACCCAGTGGACCGCGTCGTCGAAGGCGAGCACGCCGACTCCGGCCTCCGCCGGGAGACGGACCACGAGCTCGCGGGCGAGCGTGCTCGCCGCCCGGCTCTCCGCGGCGGAGAGCGAGCGGCTCGAATCGAGCGCCAGGACGACATCCGGGGCCGCCGCGGCGGGGCGCGCCGCGAGCCCGGCGAGGAGGATCAGGGGGAGCTGGAGGCGAAGGAACCTGGGCATGAGGGCCACCTTCCGGAGGAGAGCATAGACCCTTTGGCGCGAGCCGGACGTCGCGTCGTCGTGGATCCGCTGCTCAGGGGAGCCAGGCGTAACCCAGCTTGACGAAGAGCGTGCGATCGAGGCGCATGCGATCGATGGCATCGGTTTCGATCTGAGTGTCGGAATAGCCGAGATAGAGCACGGTCTGCGGATTGAGGCGGTAGGAGTAGAGCAGCTGGCTGAAGAGCTCCTGATCACGTTTTTCGACCGGCTCGGCGTAGAGCTCCGGATTCCGCTCCAGGTCGCGATGCTGCAGGATGACGCGCACGAAGCTGCGCAGATCGAACTGCCAGACGAGCCGCAGCTCGGTCAGCCGCGCGGTGAACAGATGACCGGCATCGACGTCCAGCCTCTGCTGCTGAAGCTCGAGCGTGGCGTTGAGGTGGCGGCCCGGCGTCCAGGTGATCGCAGGGGCGAACTGGACCTGGTCGGCCGGTCGCAGGTGGGCGAGGTCGACACTGTCCCCGACGTTCCACGCCAACTCGAGCTCGAGCGCGCGCGTCGGTCGCACCTCGACGTGCCCCTCGACGTAGCGCTCGTCGAAGGTGACGCCCGCCAGCGTTCTTTCGCGGTCGGCCGCCTGGACGAAGAGCTCGAGCTCGCGGCGGCCGTGGAAGATGATCCAGGCCTCGTCGAGGCGTTCGAGCGACTCTCCCGACTGGTCGTCGGCGCGCGCGCTGTCGAGGCCGAAGCTGAAGCTGATCCAGGGCGCGTCGGGCGCCGCCCACCAGGTGCGTTCCGCGAGCGCCTTGCCGTAGCGATAGTCGACCTGCGGCATGAAGCCGAGGTCGGAGCGGAAGTCGCGCCCCACGTCTTCGATCTCGGCGGCCAGCCGCCAGGCGCGCGAGTTGTGGTTGTAGGTCAGGAAGAGCGCATGATCCTCGAGCTCGCGCGAGGTCTGGCCGGGCTCGCCAACGAGCTCTTCGGGATAGGTCGTCCGCGAGCCGAGGAGCTGGAAGCGGACCGAATCGGCGTCGCTGAAACGGGTCAGGCCGTCGAAGCCGGCCACCTGGTTCTCGTAGTCGTCGCTGCGCCGCGACGTTCCGATCAGGCCGAGCGCCGAGCCGCGGCCGATGTCGCGACGGTAGCGCGCCGCGGCGTCGGTCGACCGGCCGGGCAGCTCGAGCAACTCCGACCGCTGGCTTCCGGGAACGAGCAGGGACGTGCGCGCGTCTTCGGCGACGAAGACCCCGAAGGCGTTGGCGCCGACCTTCCCGGTCGCCTTGAGACCCCAGTCGGGATCGGCCACGTTGCGGGTGAACACCACCGGGAAGGGAGTGGAGAAGAAGTCGGCGCCCTCGAGGAAGAAGGGGCGTCGTTCGGGGTAGAAGATCGCGAACTGCTGGTTGACGTCGAGCTCGAGCGCGTCGGCCTCGACCTGCGAGAAGTCCGGGTTGGCCGCGCCGCTCAGGATGACGTCGGGGGTGATCCCCCAGGTCATGGTGAGGCCGGGCTCGGTCTCCACGTCGCCGGTCTCCAGCTCGCCAGTCGCCTCGTTCCGCCGGTCGACGCGCTGCACGGTGACCGTCGGATCGAGCTCGAGGTTGCGGCCCGGCGTGATGGCGGCGAGACCCTCCAGCGTCGAGAATTGGCAGACCGCGCAGTTGCGGTTGCGATCCTCCGGCTCGCTGGCGAGCACCGTGCGGTCGCGGCGCGGGTAGACGCGGGCGAAGCTCACGCCCCAGTGCTGCGCGCCGGCGGTGCGCGGGAAGCGGAGCGACGAGAAGGGGATCGCGAGCTCGACCTCGTAGCCGGTCGCGGTGATCCTCCCCGCCGAGTCCCAGATGGCGTCCCAGGACTCGTCCTCGTTCTCGCCGAAGCGGTCGTTGCCCAGATCGTCGCGGAACAGGTCCATCTGCACGCCGAGCGGGTTGACGTAGAACTCGAAGGCGCGCCGGCGGTCGAGGAAGGGGTCCAGCCGGATGCCGACGAAGTCGTCGTCGAAGGCGGTATCGCGATCGCTCAGCCGGGCGCGAATCGCTCCTGGCTCGGGGTCCTCGGCGCGACAGCCGACGTAGAGCCGTTTCGCCGCGAAGAGGACGCGGCAGGTGGTCGCGACCGGCGCCGGGAGGTTCTCGCCCGGCTCGATCTCGAAGGCGAGCGGAATCGCTGTGGCCTCGGCCCAGGCCGGTTCGTCGAGCGCGCCGTCGACGCGGATCTCGCCGCTCGCTGGTCGCGCGGCGAAGATCGTGGCTCCGGCACTCTCGGCGCCGGCCGGGACGGCGGCGGCCAGCGCCGCGACGAGCGCCGCCGTCCAGCGGCAGCAGCCTGCTCGTCCGCCGCTCGCCGGCTCGCCGCGCGCGCCCGCCAAGGAATCCGCCTCAGCCCTGCTTGCGGATGAGCCGCGTGAGCGCGACGCGATCGGCCGCCAGCAGCTCGGCGATGCGTGGTGGATGAACGTCGGCGACGATGATCTGGCCTACCTCGGTGTTGACCGCGCTAAAGATGCCCTGGGCCTTCATCTTGGCGGTCTGGTACTGATTGTCGTCGGTGGGCGAGACGTAGTGCACCGAGTCGACCTTGTAACGGTGCACCAGGAACAGGTGGAGCAGGGTCATCAGACGCTTCTGGCGCAGCCGCGGGTCGAAGGTGTTCTGGTCGCGCACCGAGAGGATGCTGCGGCCGCGACGATCGTGGATCGAGGCGAAGACCACGTTGGCGCGCTGCGTCCCGTCCTGGCCGGTGATCGCCAGCTCGAGCAGCTCCGAGCCGGCCCGGTGCGGCTTGAGCTCGACGCGCAGCGGCTCGGCGAGCGCGTAGTGCTCGCACCAGATCCCCAGCCACTCCTCGAGCAGTTTCTTCGGCACTTCGGTCTGGATCAGATGCTGGTGCTGGGTCGAGCCCTTGCCCATCGCCTTGGTGGTGGCGGTCCGGCCGGACGAGGCGAAGAGCGCGGCGTCGGCGCGCGGTCCGCCGACCAGGGTCTGCGGGGTCCGGTAGGGCGACTCGACGAGCCGGATCTTGCGCTGCAGGCGGGCGAGGGCGAGCATCCCGTCCTGCTTCAATGCGGTCGCGAACTCCTCGGCTGCGACGCCGTCGATCTGGTGTCCGCCGTAGGTGATGAAATTGAAGACGAAGCCCATCCTGCCGAGCTCCTCCGGGAAGCGGCGCATGTCGTCGTCGCTCATCCCGGTCGAGTCCCAGTTGAACGACGGGGAGAGGTTGTAGGCCAGCATCTTGTCGGGGAAGACGGCGTGGATCGCCTCGGCGAACTGGCGGGCGTCGGCGAGATCGGCGGTCTTGGTCTCCATCCAGAGCAGGTCGGCGTAGGGCGCCGCGGCGAGCGACTTGCCGATCGCGTAGGGGATGCCGCCGCGCACCTGGTAGTAGCCCTCCGGGGTCTGGGCGTGCTCGCAATCCCAGGCCAGCTCGACGCCGAGCGAGAGTGCTTTGCGGCGCGCGGCCGGGAACGAGGCCTGCGCGGCGAAAGCGAGCCACTCGTCGACCACGGTCGAGGGGACCTCGCCGTCCTCGGCCCGGAAGGTGAGGATGTCGGCGACCGCCTGGCCGTAGGTCTCGAGGCCAGCGGCGTTCTCCCATGCCTCCACGAGCCGGGTGGTCGCCTGGTCGAAGAGCGCGTCGACCGCCAGGGCCTCGCCTTGCCCCGCAGCTCGCGCCGCGTCGGCGACCAGCGCGGCGAAACCGTTCTGCTCGAGCCAGGCGTCGGCGGCGCGATACTCCTCGGCCGGAATCGCGTAGAGCAGGTGGCCGTTGTACTCCTCGAGCCCGGCCTGGTGGAAGCGCCGGACGAGGGCCAGGAAGCAGACCTTGTAGGGCGGCACCTCGAGGTTGGTGGCGCCGAGGATGAAGGGATGGTCGCGTTCGTCGCCGCGGCAGTCGAGGAGATTCGCGGCCTCGGCGTCGGTGCGCGCGACGACGATGCCCGGCACGCGCATGACGTCGAGCTGCAGGCGCGCCGCGTTGAGCCGCTTGATCTGTTCGTCGGAGGCGACCAGCACCTTGCCCCCCTGGTGGCCGCACTTCTTGGTGCCTGGTCGCTGGTCCTCGATGTGGTAACCGGCGACCCCCGCCTCCACGAAACGGCGGACGAGGTTGCGCACGTGCGGCTCGCCGCCGTGGCCGGTGTCGGCGTCGGCGATGATGAACGGCCGGTAGTCGACAAGCGGCGCGGCAGCGCGTTGCTTCTCGCTCAGGCGCGAGCGCTGGAACGTCTGGTTGCGGTCGGCGGTGAGCAGAGCGCGGACCAGCACCGCGGCCTCGTCGGGCACCTGCGAGAGGGGATAGGACGCCAGATCGGGACCCGGGTCCTCGCCGGTCGAGCCCTTGGCCGAGGTCGCCCAGCCCCCGAGGTAGATCCCCTCGATCCCCATCCGCTTCATCGCCACTGCCTGTCCCGGCGAGTACGGTCCGAAGGTGGTGATGCTCTGGCGCGCCGCGAAGAGCTCGCGCAGGCGGGCGTAGAAGGCTTCGGCCGCCTGGCGTGCGACGGTGTAGTCCTGGTCGATCGTGCCCCGCTGCTCGACCACCTGGCGGGCCGAGTGAAGCCGCCGGAGGCCGGCGAAGCGGGGGCTCGCGAACCACTCCTGGGTGTCCCGGACCTGCTCATCGAAAGACGTCATGGCGCTCCTCCCCCGCCGGGCGGGACTGCGACCCTGGCGGCGGCGCCGGAAGGGGCGTCGCCGCCGGTCCGGCTGGATTCTAGGTCGCGAGGGAGGCGAGACGAGCACCCCGTTTGGGGGGGCAGACCAGGAGCTCAGTCGGCGGGCGACCGCCCGAATCCCGCCCCGGCGGTCGCGGCGGTCGCGGCGCGCGGCCGGGTGGCGGGGCTCAGGAGAGCCCGCCGACGGCAGGCGCGGCCTGGCCGACGGGCAGGCGCTTCAGGTCGGAGAAGGTCGCCATCGTCCGCCGCTCCTCGTCCCACAAGGTCAGGCGCGCGCAGCGCAGGCTCGCGCGAATCGTCAGCCGCGTCACGCGCTGCATGCTGGGATTCTCGCGGAAGCACTCGGCCAGCCGGTAATTGGGAATCTGGCTCGCCAGGTGGTGGATGTGGTGATAGCCGATGTTGCCGGTCAGCCAGTGACCGAATGCGCCCAGGTCGTAGAAGGAGCTCCCGTGCGCCCCGGCGCGATAGAAGTCCCAGGCCTCCTCGTGCTCCCAATAGGTGTCCTCGAACTGGTGCTGGACGTAGAACAGCCAGACGCCGAGGGCGCCGGCGAGCAGGATGACGGGCACTTCGACCAGTACCACCGTCTGCCAGCCCAGCCCGAGGACCAGCGCCGTGGTGACCCCCGCGAGCGCCAGGTTGGTACCCAGGACGCTGCGCCACTCGCGCTTCCAGGAGAAGGGAATGTCGAATGGAAAGCGGTGCTTGATCACGAACTGGTAGAAGGGACCGACGCCGAACATCACCAGAGGGTTGCGGTAGAGCCGGTAGCAGAAACGGCGGAATGGCGAGAGCGCCTGGTACTCCTTGACGGTCAGCGTGGTGATGTCGCCGAACTCGCGGTCGTCGAGGTTGCCCGAGGTGGCATGGTGGATGGCGTGCGTCTTCTTCCAGTAGCCGTAGGGGAAGAGGGTGACGACCCCGAGCGCCCGGCCGAGGAGGTTGTTGGCGCGGCGCGAGGGGAAGAAGGCGCCGTGGCCGCAGTCGTGCTGGATGATGAAGAGCCGGATGAAGAAGAAGGCGGTCGGCACCGCGAGCAGCAGGGTGACCAGGTAGGCGCGCTCCACGGTCGCCGCCATCAGCGCCCAGAGGATGCCGAAAGGGAGCGCCGTGTCGAGGAGCTGGATCGAGGCCCGCCGCCAGCTCGCCCGCTTGTAGGGGGCCAACAGGGTGCGCCAGGCCGTATCGTCGTGGAGTGCGGTCGTCATGGGCGGGAAGTATGTCCGCGCGAGGCGGCGTCTGCCGTCAGGTTTTCGTCAGAATTACGCCGGTCGGACGGCACGCGCCGGCCCGTCTCGTCTTAGCATGGGGTCGATGCACCGGCGCCGCGCGACCCAGCTGATCACGATGTACGTCCTGTCGCTCGCCGCGACGATCGCGCTGCTGGTCGTCTGGGTGGTCTATGTCGTGCGCTCGGGCTCGCGTCTCGCCGACCTCGGCAAGGGTATCGGCCGGACCGGCGAGGGGGTCCACTGGATCCTGCTTTCGGTCGGCTGCATCCTGCTCTTCTTCCTGATCGTCGGGCTGACCTACCAGCTGGCCCAGGCGCTGGCGGCGCGGCGCTATGCGCTCAAGCAGGAGGAATTCGTCTCCAACATCACCCACGAGATGAAGTCCCCGCTCGCCGCGATCAAGCTGCACGCCCAGACCCTGCTGCAGGACGACGAGCCGGCGCCGGAGGTCCGCCGGCGCTTCCTCCGCACCATCGAGCAGCAGGCGGACCGCATGGCATCGCTGGTCGACGCGGTGCTCGAGAGCAGCCGCCTGCTGGCGCGCAAGATCCAGCTCGAGCTCCGCCCGGTGCGCCTGGAGGAGTTTCTGGCGCGCTACCTGCTCGACGCGACGCCGGCGGTCGAAGCCCGCGGCGTCACGCTGCGCGGCGAGATCGGCGGACCGGCCCGCGTCCTGGCGAGCGAAGAGGCGCTGCGGCGGGTGATCGACAACCTGATCGACAACGCCGTCCGCCACTCGCGGCCGGGCGGCGAGGTGCGCTGCCGCCTGGCGGTGGGGCCGCACGCCGCGCGCCTGGAGGTGGAGGACGACGGCGTCGGCATTCCGAAACGGGACCTGCCGCAGATCTTCGACCGCTTCTATCAGGCGGGACGTGACGGGGATCCGCAACGGCGGGGGACCGGCCTCGGCCTGTCGATCGTCGCCGGCCTGGTGCGTGAGATGGGCGGCAGCGTCCGGGCGCACTCCCACGAGGGGCGCCCGGGAACGCTCCTGGTGGTCGACCTGCCGCTCACCGGCGAGTCGGGTGTGGAGGCAGAATGAGCGCGCGTCCGCCGAGCCGGCTGCTGGTGGTCGAAGACGACGAGGCGATCGCACAGGGGCTGCTGTTCAACCTGGAGCGCGCCGGTTACGCGGTCGAGCTGGCGCGCGACGGGGCCGCCGCGCTGGCGCTCGCCGCGCGCGGTCGCTACGACCTCTTCGTGCTCGACGTGCGCCTGCCCGAGGTCGACGGCTTCGAGGTCTGCCGCCGGCTGCGCGCCGGCGGGAATCTCGCGCCGATCCTGATGCTCACCGCTCGCGCCCAGTCCGCGGATCGCATCCTCGGCCTCAATACCGGCGCCGACGACTACGTGGTGAAGCCGTTCGATCTCGGCGAGCTCCTGGCGCGGATCGACGGCCTGCTGCGCCGCCAGGCTTGGTCGCGGCAAAGTGGCAACGGCGCCGCCGGAGCGACCGAGCGCCGGAGCTTCGGCGATTTCTGGATCGACTTCGACTCCTTCGAGGCGGGCACCCGCAACGGCACGGTGCAGCTGTCGCAGAAGGAGATCGCGGTGATGCGCATGTTCCTCGCGCGGCCCGGGCAGGTGGTGACGAGACGGGAGCTCCTGGCCGAGGTCTGGCAGCTGCCCAACCACCCGAACGAGCGGGTGGTGGACAACGTCATCGTCGCTCTGCGCCAGCATTTCGAGGAGATCTCCTCGCGCCCGCGCCACATCCTGAGCGTGCGCGGCGTCGGCTACCGCTTCGTCCCCTGAGGACGTCCCGACGCCGGACGCCGGCTCAATTGGGAGCCGGCGCGGCGAGCTGGTCCAGCTTCGCCTTGGCGGAATCTCGCACCGCGCGCAGGAACGGATCGGCGAGATCGTCGCCTGCCGGCAGGGCCTGCAGGGTCTTCTCGGCGTACTCGCGCGCCAGCTCGCGCTGGCCGTCGGCGAGGTAGGCGTCGGAGAGGCTGTCGTAGGTGTTGGCCGACTCGGGGTGCGCTTCGACGTTCAGGCGGAAGAGCTCGATGGCGCCCTGGGCGTCGCCGGCCTGTAGGAGCTCGTAGCCCAGGAGGTTGACCACCCCCTCCGGCGGCAGGGTCGGGGCGCGTCCCGCGGCGCGCGCGGTCGCGAAGTCGGCGCGCGCCTTGGCGGCCCCCCCCGGGGCCCGCAGGGCGTCGGCGAGCGCCGCCGAGGGGCCGCGCCGGGGCGTACCGCTGGCGGGGGTGGCGACCACCGGGCGCGTGATCAGGTGCTCGACGAACCAGTCGACGATCGCCGGCTCGAGGTCGGCGTGGATGGGGAGGATCGCGGTGCCGTGGCCGCCGTCGGCGTAACGCAGGAAGCGGTTGGCGGGATGGGAGGAGAAGCCGAGCTCCCACTCCATCATCGCGACCGCGCCGCCGTCGTCGTCCGCTGCCACGGCGAGGAGCGGCATCCAGGGGCTCGCTTCGAGGAAGCGCTCCCCGTCGCGGTTGGTGTTGCCCGCGAGGAGCGCGAGCGTCTTCACTTCGGGATGGCGCCGGGCGAGCTGAACCGCCTGGTTGACCCCGCAGCTCCCGCCGGCGGCGCCGATCCGTTGCCGGTCGACCCCGACCTGCGCGCCCAGGAAGGCCAACGCCGCGTCGACGTCGCCCGGCCACTTCTCGTTGATGATGCGCTGCTGCTCCTGCGGATCCTGGGAGCGCACGCCGCCGCTGCCGCCGTAGCCGCGGTAGTCGATCGCCAGAGCGTGCAGGCCGCCCGCCGCGAGCCGGCGCCCGAGGCCGAACCAGGCCTCCTGGCTGCTGTTGCACATGTGGAGCAGCAGCACCCCGGGTCCCGGCTTGCCGGGCGACCAGTAGGTCGCGGCGAGCTTGACGCCGTCCGGGGCGGCGATCGCGACGTGACGCGCCGTGACCTCGGCGGCCGCGGGGAGCGCGACGAAGCAGGCGACGAGGGCGATGGGGATCCAACGGCAGGCGGAACGCGTGAGCATGGGCACTCTCCCGGACGAAGCGGACGGTTCTTCCTGACTTACGGCCGCGGCAGCGCGAAGTTCAGCATCGTCCTCCCGGCGCTGCTTTTCGCGTTGCGAGAGAGAGGGCTAGAGTCCCGGGCCGACCGGCCACGTGGCCGAGGAGCCAGCCATGATGAACCATCGCCCGGAAGTCGCGGGCCTCCTAGCGATCTTCCTGCTCGCGGGCTGTGGTGAGCAGCCACCGACTGGACCGCGGCCGCCGCTCCAGGCCGTCCATGCCCGCGCGCTAAGGGACGTGCGCTTCGAGCCGACGCTGGAACGGGTCGAGCGGGGCCGCTACCTGGCGAACGCCGTGATCGGCTGCGGGGTCTGCCACTCCGAGCGCGAGCGCAGTCTGCCGGGCGCCCCGCCGGTCGCCGGGCGGGAGTACGCCGGTGCGGTGATGACGGACGAGCCGGGCTACCGGCTGGTGGCCCCCAACCTCACCCCCGATCCGGAGACCGGGGCGGGAAGCTGGAGCGACGACATGCTGGCCCGCGCCATCCGCGAGGGGGTGGGGCACGACGGCCGCGGCCTCGGCGGCCAGATGTGGTGGTGGTCCTTCCGCAACCTCTCCGACGAGGACCTCGCCTCGATCGTGGTCTACCTGCGATCCCTCCCCGCGGTGCGCAACCCCCTCCCGCCGCGCCTGCTCTCGCCTCAACTGGAGCAGGAGCGCGCCGAGCAGGCGCGCCCGCTCGAGGCGCCGGTGCCCACGCCCAACCTCGCGGACTCGGTCGAGCGCGGCATCTACCTGATCGGGATTGCCGACTGCATGGGGTGCCATACCGCATGGGAGGCGCCCACCAACCCGGGATTCGGGGGCGGCGGCAACCTCGTCGAGCGCTTCGGGGAGCGCGTGGCGAGCGCCAATCTCACCCCGGACCCGAGCGGGATCGGCGCGTATAGCGAGGAGATCTTCCGCGGCGTGCTGCGCAGCGGCAAGGGCGGCACGCTGCACCCGGCGATGCCCTGGGTCGCCTACCGGGGGCTCAGCGACGAGGACCTCGGCGCGATCTACCGGGCGCTCCGCGAGCTGCCGCCGGTCGCGCATCGCGTGCATGCCGCGACGCCGCCGACCGCCTGCCCGGTCTGCGGCCAGGAGCACGGCCTGGGCGAGCTCAACGCGCCGCCCCACATCGAACGCGTCGCGGCCGACCTCGGGCCGCTGGCGGCCTACGCCGGGACCTACCGGCTGGGCGGCGACACGATCGAGGTGATACCGCGCGACGGGAAGCTCTTCGTCTCCGAGTGGGGCGGACCCGAGCGCGAGCTCGTACCGATCGCCGGCGGGCGGCTCCACGGCATCGGCGTGACCTCGCCGATCTCCTTCGAGCGCGACCCGACCGGCGCCGTCACCGCCCTGATCACCCACGACTTCGGCCCGGCGCGCTGGGAGCGGGTGGAGTAGGAGGCGCGGCGGGCGCTCCCAGAACGCGATTCAGCGCCGGTCGACCAGCACGCGGAGGCCGGAGGTGGTCGGCGTCACCAGTCGGCCGTCGCGGTCGAGGAAGATCGGCGAGGTGCCTTGCTCTCCTCCTGGAAGTGTCGAGAGGTCGTCCGCTAGGCGTCGACGAGCTCCCGTTCTCGGGTCCCAGGCGTCCAATGTCCATCCCGGGAGCGGTGTCTCCCAACGCCAGTGGCCATAGTCCCTCCTCCAGGCGACGGCTACCGTGCCGTCCTCGAGTTCGCCCGCGAGCCGGGCGAGCCGGACGCTGCCGAGCGAAGTCGCGACGACCTCCGTGCCTCGCTCGTCGTACGCGGTGAGTCTGGTCTCCCAGTCGGGCATGCGGCCTCGAAGCGAGCACTGGGCGAGACCACCTCCGCGGAGAAGCACCGCGCTGGTGGAGTCCGAGGAGCAATCTCCACAGCGCGTAAGGTGGAAGATGGGCGCCTCGGTTTCCGCGTCCATGACGGTCCAGTTCCCGTAGGTCCCGAAGAGCAGGCGGTTCCCCAGCGTGCTGTAGGGGAACCATGGGCCATGCCTCGCGGGGGTTGATTTACAGGGCCCCGCTGGAAGTTGGCAGGTGTCCGCGATCCACGATGTGCTGCGCCCGAAGCCTCCTTGCCTAGCGGAATCGCGGAGGAGGCTCACCGAGTTGCCAGTCAGCGAAACGATTTGCGGTGCGGATGGAAGGTCGTCGAGCAACGTTCGAGGGGATCGGCCCACTCTCCAGACCTTCACGGCATAGGTCGCGGTGTCTCCGAAATCCTCGATGTACCTCGTCCGACCCGGTGGCTGATCGTAGGTCGAGGTGACGACGAGCCGACTATCGGCGGAAATGGCCCAATCACGCACGGGCGTGGCAATCCGGATTCCGGTGGGAAGGACAAAGTGCGGCCATCGGGACGAACGCACCCACAATCTGACGAACGGTGGTGCCGAAGCGCGTTCGTTGGGGAACATCTCCCACGGCGCCTCCGTCCGCGGTATGAGGTAGGCATTCCCGAATCGTGTCGAGTGGTATTCCTCGATGAGATCGTCGACGTACGGTTCGACAGGGCGGACGAAGGCAAGCCGTACTGGCGCGGAGGCGTTCTCGATCGTGAAGAGCCCGTAGAGATCCGGGCGATGGTCGAGCGAGGCGGCGAAGGTCGTGCCGCGGGAACGGCCTTCCATTTGGCGCACTTGGCCGATGGCGGAGATCGGTGGGTCGAGATACCAGTTGGTGAACTGGAAGGCGAAACCGCTGGCGAGCGAGAGGCCGGCGAGGAGCATCGCGGTGCGGGCATCGGTGATGGGTCCAGCGGCCTCGCGCCGGACGAGCGCGGCGCAGCCGAGAGTGAGAAGGAGCGCCAGGAGGCTCCACTTCTCGAGGGCTTCGAGCCCGCGCGGCGCCGGGATGGTGGCGAGGCGCAGCGCCGATCCGGCGAATGAGACGGCACAGACCGCGGCTGCGATGGTGAGGAACCTCCCGCCAGCGAGCGGCTGCCGCGCGTGAGCGGCGGCGAGGCGGGCTGCGAGGTAGGTCCCGGCGACGAGCGCGAGACAGGCGACCTCGAGGCGGACGGGCGCCGCCCAGCCGACGCCCGACTGCGCGAGGGCGACGAGGGCACGAGCTTCGGCCAGCCTGGCGCCAACCAGCGCCGAGGGGGCGAGCAGTAGAGCTTCCAGCAGCGTCAGGGAGGCCAGGGAACGGGCATGCTCAGCAGGCGGGAGCGGCCCCCGTCGCCCCCAGCGGGCCGCCAGCCCGAGGGCCAGCGGCAGCGCCAGAGCGAAGGCGGCGAGGCCCCGCAGCGCGGGCCATTCCGCCGCCGGCTCGCCGAACAGCGTGGGCCATGCCGCGGCCAAGGCGCCGAGAACGCAAGCGGCGCCGGCTAGGGGAAGCGTTCGGAGAGTAACCATGAGCGCAGCTTTGTCAGTTCACCTTAGCAGCCATCTTTGAGGCCCTCGTCGGGCCCCGCCGCGGTGCGGCGTGGCGTATGGGTGAGGTAGTTGACGTTAACGTAAAGTAGCGCTAGGGTGCGCCCGAAATCGAGGAGCGCCCAAGGCATGACGGCACAGGCCGACCCGAACCGCCTCTACACGATCACCGAGCTCGCGGAGGACCTCGCGGTGACCCCGCGCGCCATCCGCTTCTACGAGGCGAAGGGGTTGCTCTCGCCGCAGCGGGCGGGGGCCAACCGGGTCTACAGCCATCGCGACCGGGCGCGCCTGCTCATCATCCTGCGCGGCAAGCGGCTCGGTTTCTCGCTCGCCCTGGTCAAGAAGTACCTCGACCTCTACGACGCCGATCCGACCCACAAGACCCAGATCCAGCACCTGCTCGCCGGGGCGCGCCAGCGCATCGGCGAGCTCGAGGGGCAGCGTCTCGACCTCGACCTCACCATCGAGGAGCTGCACGAGATCGAACAGCTCTGTCTCGACGCCATGCGCCGTCTGGGCGAGACCCCCCCGGCGCGCGGCGGAGCCAAGTAGGCCCGGACGGCGATGCGCGACCGGGCGATCCGCAGATTGCCGTTCACCAACCCCCGATGGAGGTGGAGCACGCCATGAGGAACGTCGTCATCGCCGGCTACGTCCGGTCTCCTTTCACTCCCGCCAAGAAGGGTGAGCTCGCCAAGGTGCGTCCCGACGAGCTGCTGGCCCAGACGATCCGCGGCCTCATCGCGAAGACCGGCGTCGAGCCGAGCGACCTCGAAGACCTCCTGGTCGGTTGCGCCTTCCCGGAGGGCGAGCAGGGCTTCAACGTCGCCCGCATCGCCGGCTTCCTCGCCGAGCTGCCGCTCACCGTCGCCGGAGCCACCGTCAACCGCTTCTGCGGCTCGTCGATGCAGGCGATCCACATCGCCGCGGGCGCCATCCAGTGGAACGCCGGCGAGGTCTTCGTCTGCGCCGGCGTCGAATCGATGACCCGGGTGCCGATGGGCGGTTTCAATCCGCTGCCCAGCCCGGCGCTCGTCAAGCGCTTTCCGCAGGCTTTCGCGAGCATGGGAGAGACTGCGGAGAACCTCGCCAAGCAGCGCGGCATCGGGCGCGCCCGCCAAGAGGAGTTCGCGCTCGCCTCGCAGCAGAAGACCGCCGCGGCGCTCGCCGCCGGACACTTCGCCGACGAGATCGTGCCGATCACCTGGAAGGGTGGCACGGTGAGCTTGGACGGCTGCCCGCGGCCGGAGACCTCCCGCGAAGGGCTCGCCGGCCTCAAGCTGGCCTTCGACGAGAAGGGCACGGTCACGGCGGGAACGTCGTCGCCGGTGACCGACGGCGCCGCGGCCACGCTGGTCTGCTCCGAAGACTACGCGCGCCGGCAGGGTTGGAAGCCTCTCGCCCGCATCAAGAGCTTCGCGGTGAGCGGCTGCGCGCCCGAGATCATGGGCATCGGTCCGGTCGCTTCGAGCCGCAAGGCGCTCGAGCGTGCCGGGCTGAAGATCGCCGACATCGACATCTGGGAGCTCAACGAGGCGTTCGCTTCGCAGTCGCTCGCCTGCATCGACGAGCTCGGGCTCGACCCGGCGAAGATCAACCTCGACGGTGGCGCGCTGGCGCTCGGCCATCCGCTCGGCGCCACCGGCGCGCGCATCACCGGCAAGGCGGCCGCGCTGCTCGCCCGCGAAGGCAAGCGCTACGCGGTCGCCACCCAGTGCATCGGCGGCGGCCAGGGTATCGCCACCGTGCTCGAGGCGGTCTGACCATGTCCGGCACCGAGACTGGCGGCATCCGGAAAGTCGGCGTCCTCGGCGCCGGCGTGATGGGCGCCGGCATCGCGGCCCACGTCGCCAACGCGGGCTTTCCGGTGGTGCTGCTCGACATCGTTCCCGAGTCGGCGACCGACCGAAACGTCCTCGCCACCGGCGCGATCGAGAAACTGCTGAAAGCGAAGCCGGCGGCCTTCCTCTCCGCGGCGCGGGCGAAGCTGGTCACGCCCGGGAATCTCGAGGACCACCTGAGTCTGCTCGCCGACTGCGACTGGATCATCGAGGCGGTGATCGAGCGGATCGACGTCAAGCAGAAGGTCTACCGGGCGGTCGACGCGGTGCGTAAGGCGGGCTCGATCGTCTCCACCAACACCTCGACCATCCCGCTCGCCAAGCTCGTCGCCGGTCTTCCGGCGGCGTTCGCGCGAGACTTCCTGGTGACCCACTTCTTCAACCCGCCGCGCTACATGCGACTGCTCGAGCTGGTCGCCGGTCCGGCCACCCGGCCCGACGCGGTTGCCGCGGTGCGCGCCTTCTGCGACCACCAGCTGGGCAAGAGCGTGGTCGACTGCAAGGACACGCCCGGTTTCATCGCCAATCGCATCGGCACTTTCTGGATCGAGGCCGCGACCCGCGAAGCGATCGCGCTCGGCCTCGCAGTCGAAGAAGCCGATGCGGTGGCGGGGAGACCCTTCGGTTTCCCCAAGACCGGCGTCTTCGGACTGATGGACCTGGTCGGCATCGACCTCGGGCCGCACATCGCCGCCTCGCTGCTCGCGACGCTGCCTCCCGACGACGCCTACCGTGCGATCCACGAGGACCGCGAGCTGGTGCGCAAGATGATCGCGGCGGGCCTCACCGGTCGCAAGGGCAAGGGAGGCTTCTACCGCATCGACAAGAGCGGTGGCGGCAAGGTCAAGCAGGTGATCGATCTCGCCACCGGAGAGTACCGCGCCGAGCGGACACCTCTCCTCGCCAGCGTCGCCGCCGCGAAGAGCGGCGGCCCGCGCGCCCTGCTCTCGCACCCCGACCGTGGGGGCCAGTACGGCTGGCGCATGCTCTCGCAGACGCTGTCCTATGCCGTCTCGCTGGTTCCGGCGATCGCCGACGAGATCGCCGCGGTCGACGAAGCGATGCGCTGCGGCTACGGCTGGGAGCTGGGTCCCTTCGAGCTGCTCGACAAGATCGGCCCGGCCTGGTTCGCCAAGCGGCTGACCGACGAGGGACGAGCGGTGCCGCCGCTGCTCGCGGCGCTCGGCGCGGGGAGCTTCTATCGCGTCGAGGGCGGACGGCTCGAGCAGTTCGCCGTCGGCGGCGGCTACCTCCCCGTCCGTCGGCCCGCCGGAGTGCTCCTGCTCGCCGACCTCAAGCGGGCCGGCAAACCGGTCGCGAAGAACTCGTCGGCCGCGCTCTGGGACCTCGGCGACGGCGTGCTCTGCCTCGAGTTCACCACCAAGATGAACGCCCTCGACGACGGCGTCATCCGCCAGCTGCGCAAGGCGATGGGGCTGGTCGACGGCAAGACCTTCAAGGCGCTGGTGCTCTACAACGAAGGCAGCAACTTCTCGGTGGGCGCCAACATCGGCATCGCCCTCTTCGCCGCCAACATCGGCCTCTGGATGGCGATCGAAGCTTCGATCTTCGAGGGTCAGCAGACCTTCAAGGCGATGAAGTACGCCCCCTTCCCGGTGGTCGGCGCCCCGGCCAACATGGCGCTCGGCGGCGGCTGCGAGATCCTCCTCCATTGCGACGCTGTGCAGGCGCACGCCGAGCTCTACATGGGGTTGGTCGAGGTGGGCGTCGGCGTGGTGCCGGGCTGGGGCGGGTGCAAGGAGCTCTCGACGCGCTGGGCCACTCATCCGCAGCGCCCCGGCGGACCCATGCCGGGCGTCGCCAAGACCTTCGAGACGATCAGCACGGCCAAGGTCTCGACCTCCGCCGACGAAGCGAAGGAGCTGCTCTTCCTGCGCGAGAGCGACGGCGTCACCATGAATCGTGACCGCCTGCTGGCGGACGCCAAGGCGAAGGCCCTGGCGCTCGTCGCCGCCGGTTACCAACCCCCCGAGCCGGTCGAGATCTCCCTGCCCGGGCCGAGCGGCCGGGTGGCGCTCGACATGGCGGTCGACGGCTTCCGCGCCAGTGGCGCCGCGACGGCGCACGACGCCGTGGTCTCCAAGCGCCTCGCCGTGGTGGTGACCGGTGACGAGACCGATCCGACCGAGACCGTTTCCGAAGACCGGCTCTACGAGCTCGAACGAAGGGCCTTCCTCGAGCTCATCCGGACGCCGGCCACCCTCGCCCGCATCGAGCACATGCTCGCCACGGGCAAGCCCCTGAGGAACTAGCGCATGCCCAACTACAAGGCTCCCTTGCGCGATCTGCGCTTCGTCTACTACGAGCTGTTCGACGGCCAGGGCCTCACCCGTCTGCCCGGCTTCGAGGAGGCGACACCCGATCTGGCGATGGACATCGTCGCCGAGCTCGCTCGCCTCGCCGAGCAGACCCTGTTGCCGCTCAACCGGAGCGGCGACCAGGAGGGCTGCCGCTTCGAGGCTGGCCGGGTGTTCACGCCGAAGGGTTTCAAGGAGGCTTACGCGATCTACCAGCAGGGCGGCTGGCCGGCGCTCACCGCGCCCACCAAGTACGGCGGCCAGGGCCTGCCGTACTCGGTGGGCACCATGGCGACCGAGATCCTGTGCAGCGCCAACCTCTCCTTCGCGATGTCCACCGCGCTCTCCCACGGCGCCTGCGCGGCCCTCGAACAGCACGCCAGCGAAGAGCTCAAGGAGAAGTTCCTGCCCCGGCTGATCGACGGCACCTGGGCGGGGACGATGTGCCTCACCGAGCCGCAGAGCGGCACCGACCTCGGACTCGTGCGCACCAAGGCGGAGCCGGACGGGGGTGCCTTTCGCCTCTCGGGCACCAAGATCTTCATCTCCGCCGGCGAGCACGATCTGACCGAGAACATCGTCCACCTGGTGCTCGCCCGCCTGCCCGACGCGCCGGTCGGCATCAAGGGGATCAGTCTGTTCGTGGTGCCCAAGTTGCGCGAAGAGAACGGCAAGCTGGTGCCCAACGGCGTCACCTGCGGCTCGATCGAGCACAAGATGGGCATCAAGGCTTCGGCCACCTGCGTCATCAACTTCGACGGCGCGGAGGGCTATCTGGTGGGCGAGCCGCACAAGGGGATGAAGGCGATGTTCACCTTCATGAACGGGGCGCGGCTACACGTCGGCGTGCAGGGGCTGGCGCTCGCCGAAGCCGCCTATCAGGGGGCCGTGCAGTTCGCCCGCGAGCGGTTGCAGGGGCGGGCGCTCAGCGGCGCGAAGTACCCCGACCAGGAGGCCGATCCGATCCTCGTCCACCCGGACGTGCGGCGGATGCTGCTCTCGATCCGCGCCTTCACCGAGGGGGCGCGAGCCCTCACCGCCTGGACGGCGATCGAGATCGACCACGCCGAGCGCGATCCCGATCCGGAGCGTGCCGAGGCGGGAGACGACATGGCGTCGCTGATGACTCCGATCGTCAAGGCGTTCCAGACCGACCTCGGCTTCGAGATGACCAACTTCGGACTGCAGGTCTGTGGCGGTTATGGCTATACCGTCGACTACGGCATGGAGCAGCTCGTCCGCGACTGCCGGATCACGCAGATCTACGAAGGGACGAACGGCATCCAGGCGTTGGACCTGGTGGGCCGCAAGATGCCGGCGCACACCGGCCGCTACCTGCGCCGCTTCTTCCACCCCGTGCAGGCGTTCCTCGAAGCGGAAGCGGCGACGCCCGAGATGGAGGAGTTCGTCACGCCGGTGGCCAAGGCCTTCGAGCGGCTGCAGCGGGCGACCGGGTGGCTGGCCCAGGAGAGCATGAAGAACCCCGATCAAGCGGGCGCCGCGGCGTCGGACTACCTGCACCTGTTCGGCTATGTCGCTCTGGGCTACCTCTGGGCGCGGATGGCCAAAGTCGCGCTCGCCCGGCGGGACGGTGCCGAGCGCGAGTTCTACGAGGCGAAGCTCGCCACCGCCCGGTTCTACGTGCAGCGCCTCCTGCCGCGCCACAGCGCGCTCTTCGCCAGCCTGATGGCGGGAAGCGCCGCGCTCATGGAGTTCCCCGACCAGGCCTTCTAGAAAGACGAACGCCCCTTCGCCCGGACGGGCGGAGGGGCGTCCGCGCTGCGTTGCAGATCCGCCTCAGGCGTGAGCCAGCTCGGGAGCGCCCTTCTCCATCTCCTTGCGCTTGCCGAGCGGCACGAACGGGCGCTGCGGGTGCCCGACGTAGATCTGCCGCGGCCGGCTGATGCGGGTCTTGGGGTCGTCGCGCATCTCCTTCCACTGGGCGATCCAGCCCGGCATGCGACCGAGGGCGAAGAGCACGGTGAACATGTCCGTCGGGATTCCCATCGCCCGGTAGATGATGCCGCTGTAGAAGTCGACGTTCGGGTAGAGCTTGCGCTCGATGAAGAAGGGGTCGGAGAGCGCGATCTCCTCGAGCTGCATGGCGATCTCGAGCAGCGGGTCGGCGATTCCCATCTCCTTGAGCACGGCGTCGGCCGCCTTCTTCAGGATCTTGGCGCGCGGGTCGAAGTTCTTGTAGACCCGGTGTCCGAAGCCCATCAGCTTGAAGCCCGAGCTCTTGTCCTTGGCCATCGCCATGTACTTCTTGTAGTCGCCGCCGTCCGCCCGGATGTGCTGCAGCATCTCGAGGACCTCCTGGTTGGCGCCGCCGTGCAGCGGGCCCCAGAGGGCCGACACGCCGGCCGAGCAGGAGGCGAAGAGGTTCGCCTGCGAAGAGCCGACCATGCGCACGGTCGAGGTCGAGCAGTTCTGCTCGTGGTCGGCGTGCAGGATGAGCAGCATCGTCAGCGCGCGGTCGAGCACGCTGGAAGGCCGGTAGGGCTCGGCCGCCACCGCGAACATCATGTGCAGGAAGTTCTGGGTGTAGGAGAGGTCGTTGCGCGGATAGACGAAGGCCTGCCCGATCGACTTCTTGTGCGAGAAGGCGGCGAGAGTCGGGGTCTTGGCGAGCAGGCGGACGATGTTGAGGTCCTGCTCCTCCTCGCCACCGCGCTGCGGGTAGTAGGCCGACAGCGAGGCGATCATCGCCGAGAGCACGGCCATCGGGTGCGCGGTCGCCGGGAAGCCGTCGAACAGCTTCTTCATGTCCTCGTGGAGCAGCGTGTGGCGGGTGAGCTGGTCCTCGAAGCGGGTGAGCTGGGCGGGGGTCGGCAGCTCGCCGTAGATCAGCAGGTAGCAGACCTCGGGGAAGGACGCGTGCTCGGCGACCTCCTCGATCGGATAGCCGCGGTAGCGCAGGATCCCTTGCTCGCCGTCGATGAAGGTGATCGCGCTCGAGCACGAGCCGGTGTTGCCGTACGCGGGGTCGTAGGTGATGGCGCCGGAGGCGCCGCGAAGCGTGGCGACGTCGATGCCGACTTCGTTCTCGGTGCCGACGAGGACCGGGAGCTCGTACTCCTTACCCCCGAGCTGAAGCTTGGCCTTCTCCATGGCGTTCTCCTTGAGATCGTGTCGCGCCCGAGCCCGGGTCGAATGCGCTGGCGGGCCACTCGGTAGGGACACCTGTCTGGCCCTGGAGACTGCGGCCCTCGCGGGGGAGCGGCAACACCCCGCCGGGTGGGGTGGGTCACCTACGAACGGCGGGTCTACGTGCCAACTTCGTCGGCCGGCAGGCCCGAGGAGATCGCCGCACGGGTGGCGGTCATCAGCTCCTCGAGGCTCTCGCTGGCCGTGGGGTCGATTGGCGGATGGAAGCGCACGTCGATCGTCCCGGGGCGCGGTAGCAGGCGGCCTTTCGGCAGGACGCGATGCGAGCCGGAGATGGAGATCGGCAGGATCGGCAGGGCGAGCTGGCGCGCCATGATGAAACCGCCCTTCTTGAACGGCAGCAGCCGTCCGTCTGGGCTCCGCGTTCCCTCGGGGAAGAAGAGCACCGAGACGCCGCCGGCGAGCCGCGGCTTGGCGGCCTCGAGGCTCGCGATGGCGTCGCGCGGATTGGAACGATCGACGAAGATGTGACCGATGGCGGCGCAGCCCCAGCCGAGGAAGGGCACCTTGCGCAGCTCCTGCTTGATGACCCAGCGGAACTGCCGGCCGAGGAAGCCGTAGAGCGCCAGGATGTCGAAGTCTCCCTGGTGATTGCACAGGATGACGTAGGAGCGTCCGGGCGGCGCGAGAGCGCGCCCCGAAACCCGCACGCGCACCAGGGCCGCCCAGGACAGGCACCAGGCCCAGACGGTCCCGCAGTAGAAGCCGAGCCGCTGGCTCGCCAGCGAGCTGACGACGGCGAGCACGCCCCAGAACACCGTGGTGGTGAGTACCAGGGGAAAGAAGACGACGACCATCCAGGGGAGAAAAAGCCAGCGACCGATCTCGCCGCGCGCCCGACTGCGACGGGAGGCGGCGGTGGACGAGGTCGGTCGAGGGGCGGTGTCCACGGCGGCGCGGGTTCGTTGGCCCGGCGACGACCGGGAGGAGCGCATTCTACTCACCCGGCCGAAGCTTGCGCCGGAGCGGAGTGCGTTATCGAATGCGAACGTGCGAACGGTAGCGCCGGCAGTCGGGGAAGCGGGGGCCGGCGGGCTGGGGCGCGGCCTTCGCCGCGCCTTCCGCGCCCTGCGCCATCGCAACTACCGCCTCTACTTCTCCGGCCAGCTGGTGTCGCTGATCGGAACCTGGATGCAATCGGTCGCCCAGTCCTGGCTGGTCTACCGCCTGACCGGCTCGGCGACCCTGCTGGGCGTCGTCGGCTTCGCGTCGCAGGTGCCGACCTTTCTCCTCGCGCCGGCCGGCGGTGTGCTCGCCGACCGCTGGCCGCGCCGACGAATCCTCGTCGCGACGCAGTCGGTCTCGGCGCTGCTCGCCTTGGGGCTCGCGGCGCTCACCTTGAGCGGTCGAATCACGGTGCCGGCGCTACTGGTCTTCGCCGGCCTACTCGGCGTCGTCAACGCCATCGACATTCCGGCGCGACAGGCTTTCGTGGTCGAGATGGTGGGGCGCGAAGACCTGATCAACGCGATCGCGCTCAACTCGACGGCGTTCAACGGTGCGCGGGTGGTCGGTCCGGCGGCGGCCGGCCTGCTGGTGGCGGCGATTGGCGAGGGGTGGTGCTTCCTGGTCAACTCCGCGAGCTTTCTCGCCGTGATCGGCAGCCTCCTGCGCATGCGGCTCGCTCCGGCGCCAACCCGGCCGCCGCACGCCCCCTGGCTCGAGAGCCTGGTCGAGGGCTTCCGCTACGTTGCTGCGGCACGCCCGGTGCGGGCGCTGCTCCTTCTGCTCGGTCTGGTCAGCTTCACCGGCATGCCCTATGTCGTCCTGATGCCGATTTTCGCCGACCGCATCCTGGGGGGAGGGCCCTCCGGCCTGGGGATCCTGATGGGTGCCACCGGCATCGGAGCGCTCGGCGGAGCCATGGCGCTCGCCGCGCGGGAGCGCGTGTCGGGCCTCGGCCGCCGGGTCGCCCTGGCGGCTGGGGGATTCGGCCTCGCGCTGATCGGATTCTCGGCCGCACGCGCCTTCTGGCTCTCCGCGGCGCTCCTCGTGCCGGTCGGCTTCTTCCTGATGAGCCAGATGGCGGCTTCCAACACGCTCATCCAGGCGATGGTCCCCGACGCCTTCCGGGGGCGCGTGATGGCCCTCTACGCCATGATGTTCATGGGCATGGCGCCGTTCGGAGCGCTGGTTTCCGGCGCCGCGGCAGATCGCTTCGGCGCACCGCTCGTCGTCGCGGCCGGCGGCGCGCTCTGCGGCCTGGGTGCGATCGTCTTCGCACGACGGTTGCCGCAGCTGCGCGCTGCGGCGCACGAGCTGATGCCGCGGCCACCGGAGGCGACTGCGGGGGGCCCTGGCGAGCTCTCCTAGAGAAGAGTGGCCGAGCTTCCGGCCGCGGTTCCGCTCGCCGGTCGGAAGTCCCGCCGCTTCAGCGCGGCCAGAGCCAGCCGAAGACGCCGGCGGTGAGCAGCGCGTAGATCAGGCCGTCGACCACGTGCTTGACGGTCGAGGACCAGGGGTGGCCCATCCAGATCGAGTTGACGATCTGCCCGAGCCCGTAGGCCAGGAACGCCGCGGCGCCGACCACGCGGAAGACCGCGAGGTAGTGCGTGCCCGGGACGAGCGTCCGGCCGGCCAGGTAAGCGACGAAGAGCCCCACCAACAGAAGGTAGACGAACCACTGACCGAGGAAGCTCCCCAGCTTCATCTCGCCGCTGGGGCGAACGATCAGGATCCCCACCGGACCCCGGCGCAGCTTCTCCAGGATCTCCGGCGAGCCCATCTCCTTCGAGCTCGCGCAGTACGGGAAGTGATAGAGGCCGGGCGCCAGCCCCTGGGGTCGCAGGTGATCGAGGGTCTCGGACTCGCGGGGCAACTTCTTGTAGTCGCTCTTGTGGATCGGCAGCACCATGTGGATGAGCGAGCTCGCCAGGAAGACGACGACGGCGGCGACGACGATCGGCAGCCAGAGGGAGAGGATCGGCACCATGACTTGCCTCCTGCGAGGAATGCCCCGGCCGCGGCGCCGGCTGGCGCCCGGGGAGCGGGTTGGCGACCATGCGACGTGGCGCCGAGCGTACCATCGCCCGGCGGCCGGGGCGCATAGGATCTCTCCATGGCCATCGCACTCTCGCCCAGCACCCTGCTCGCCGCCTGGCGGCGCCTCGCGCCGCGCCCCGGCGGGCGTTGGCTGTTCAGCGTCCTGCTCGGCCGTTTCGTCCGCTACACCGGCTCGATCGCGCCGCGGGTGCGCGAGCTCGCGCCGGGGCACGCCGTCGTCGCGATGCGTGACCGGCGGGCGGTGCGCAACCATCTGCGCTCGGTGCATGCCGTCGCGCTGGCGAACCTGGCGGAGGTGTCGAGCGGCCTGGCGCTGCTCGCCGGGCTGCCGGTCGAGGCGCGCGCGATCCTGGTGGGTCTCGAGATCGACTACCTCAAGAAAGGGCGCGGCGCCCTCTTCTCCCGATGCGACTTCGCGGCGGTGACCTCGGCCGAACCGCGCGACGTCGTCGTCGAGTCGGTGATCACCGACCTGGACGGGGACGTGGTGGCGCGCGGCCGGGCACGCTGGCGGGTCGGTCCGGACGCGAGCGCAGGAAGGGAGAGCCGGTGAGCCGGCTCGATACGCCGCTCGCCCGGCACGCCGGCATCGCGGTGCCCCTGCTCTGCGGCGCAATGTATCCCTGCTCGAATCCGGAGTTGGTGGCCGCCGTCTCGGAAGCGGGGGGACTCGGCATCGTGCAGCCGATCTCGCTGGTCTACGTGCACGGCCACGAGCTGCGCGCGGGGCTGCGCTTCATCCGTGAGCGGACGAGCCGACCGATCGGCCTGAACGTCATCGTCGAGAAGACAGCCCGCGCTTACGAAGAAAGGATGAAGCGCTGGCTCGACGTGGCGGTGGAGGAGGGGATCCGCTTCTTCGTCACCGCACTGGGCAATCCGCGCTGGGTCGTCGAGCGCGCGCACGCCGCGGGGGGCGTCGTCTACCACGACGTCACCGAGCGCCGCTGGGCCGAGAAAGCGCTCGCCGAGCGGGTCGACGGCCTGATCTGCGTCAACCGGCGAGCCGGCGGGCACGCCGGTCGGCTCACCGCCGAGGAGCTGTGGGAGAGCCTGGGGGATCTCGGCGTGCCGCTGGTCGCGGCGGGCGGGATCGGGGACGAAGGCGACTTCGCCGCCGCTCTGGAGCTGGGCTACGCCGGGGTGCAGATGGGCACGCGTTTCATCGCCACCCCGGAGTGCCGGGCTCACCAGGAGTACAAGCAGGCGATCGTCGCCGCCCGGGCGGCGGACATCGTGCTCACCGAGCGGCTCTCCGGGGTTCCCTGCGCGGTGATCCGCACGCCCTACATCGAACGGGTCGGCACGACGGCCGGACCGCTCGCCCGGCGGCTGCTGCGGGGGCGGCGGAGCAAGCACCTGATGCGCACCCTCTACGCACTGCGCTCGCTGCGCGAGCTCAAGCAGGCTGCCTTGCGCGGTCCGAGCTACCGCGAGGTCTTCCAGGCCGGACAGAGCGTGGAGACGATCGGCGCCGTGGAGCCGGCCGGGGAGATCGTCCGGCGCTGTGCTCGGGCGGCGGGCGGCTGAGGGCCGGAGCTCAATCGCGCGGCAGACCGGCGGCCAGCCCGCGGCGCGACGCATCGGCCAGGTCTGGGAAACGGCTGACGAGGCGAGCGCAGAACCGGCGCACCGCTTGCCTGTCCGCCGCGAGCGCGGGTGGGAGGCGGCGCCGAGTCCCCACCCGCGAGCGCGGGGCGGCGCGCCGCCCCGGCTGGTACGGTCCTTCCTCGGAGTGCGATGTTGCGCACCCAGGTGAGAGGCCATGCCCGAAGTCCCGTTCGATCCCGCACACGACATCCGCCCGCTGGTCCGCCGCCTCAGGAAGCCACCCGAGCTCTGGCAGCGGCGGGACCTGGTCGAGCTCTGTCTCAACGACGGCGTCCGGGTGGTGAACTTCCGCTACCCCTCCTTCGACGGCAAGCTCCGTGAGCTCCGCATCCCGGTGACCGACCGGCTCTATCTCGAGCGGATTCTCGCCGCGGGCGAGCGGGTCGACGGCTCGAGCCTCTTCCCCGGCCTCTTCCCGACCGGGGCGAGCGACCTCTATGCGGTGCCGGTCTACCGCTGGGCCTTCCTCGACCCTTGGGCGAGCGACGAGTTGCACGTGGTCTGCCGATTCGCCGACGCCGAGGGGGCGCCCGCGGCGTCGACCCCCGACAACCTCCTGGCCGCCGCCGCGCAGGCGCTCACCGGCAGCACGGGCCTCGAGCTCTGGGGGCTCGCGGAGCTCGAGCTCTACTTGATCCTCGAGCGGCGGGACGAGCGATTCGTCGGCCGCGCGCAGCGCAACTACCATCAGAGCGCGCCCTACCTGCACGGCCGGGCGATCGCCGACGAGCTGCTGCGCGAGGCCGCGGCGATCACCGGGCGAGTCAAGTACGCCCACGCCGAGGTGGGCTACATCGACCGGCTGGCGTCGGCCGATCCCGAGCTCGACGGGCGACGGGTCGAGCAGTACGAGGTGGAGCTCGACCTGGCGCCGATCGAGGATCTCGGCTGCTGGCTGGCGGTGCTCCGCTGGCTGGCGCGCGCCATCGCCGACCGGCATGGCGCCTCGGTGACCTACGTCCCGAAGCTCGACGAGGGCATGGCTGGAAGCGGCATGCACCTCCATCTCGCGCTCCGACAGGGGGAGGAGAACGTCATCCGCGACCGGCAGGGGGAGCTCTCCGAGGCGGCCCTGCGGCTGATCGGCGGCCTGCTCCGTCATGCGCCGGAGCTCACCGCGTTCGGCAACACGGTGGCCGGGAGCTATCTGCGCCTGGTGCCCAACCAGGAGGCGCCGACCCGGCTCTCCTGGGGCCGGCGCGACCGCGCGGCGCTGGTGCGCGTGCCGCTCGACTTCGCGACCGCGCGGCGGCTCGATCAGACGATGAACCCCGGCGAGACCGGACCCTATCCGGACGGCCTGGCCCGGCCGACGGTGGAGTACCGCAGCCCCGACGGCAGCGCCTTCCCGCACCTTCTGCTCGCTGCGATCACCCTGGCGATCGCCGATGGTCTCGCCGATCCGGCGGCCCTCGCCCTGGCGCGCGCCGCCGAGGCGGGCGCGCCGGAGCGGCCGGCCGAGCTCGGCGAGCTGCCACGTTCGGCGGTCGAAGCGGCGCGCCGGCTGGCCGACGGCCGGGCGTTCTTCGAACGCGGGGGCTTCGCTCCGAAACTGATCGACCGCGTGCTGGGTCAACTCCGGGGGGAGGCCGACGAGGACCTCTCCGAGCGCCTGCGGCGGCTACCCGCCGCGGAGCGGCTGGTCGAGAGCCGCCGGCTGATGCACAAGGACCTGCACAAACACTGAGCGGCGCGTCTACTCGCCCAGCGCGGCGTAGCGCACCAGCCGGTAGCGCGGCCCTTCGGCCTCGCCGAGGCGGGAGCCGAGCGTCTCGTGGAGCTCGGGGGTCCAGGTCGTCCACCGTGAGAAGAAGGCCTCGGCGGCCTTGGGGTCACCGGCGCGCTGGAGCGCCAGGACCTCGCCGAGGAGCTCCCGCACGGTCGCCGCATAGCGGTCGTAGCGGATCACGAGCCGCCCCGCTGGGTCCATCGCCAGCAGCCCGCGATCGAGGAAGTAGTTGAACTGGGCGAGCTGCATCGTCTGATAGGGCTGATCTCGCCGCGGGCGGACGTTCTGCAGGGTGCGCAGGATGCCGTCGGCCTCCACGGCCCGCCGGCGTTCGGCGGTCATCTTCCCCTCCCCGGCGAAGCGCTGGACGGCGAACAGCGAAACGAGGTCGGCCTTCAGCTCTTCGAGAGCGTCGGCCCAGGCGCCGAGCGCCTGGTCGAGGGCTCGCCCATCGGCGGTCCGGTCGGGACCCAGGTAGTGGCCGATCTCGTGCCAGAGGGTGCGCTGGAAGCCGCCGTCGATTGCCAGCTCGTCCTGGTGCGCCAGAGCCACCGCAGCGCGGAAGCGCCGCGCGGCGAGCGCGAAGAGCTCGGGGTGCGTCATGACGTTCTCGCGCAGCAGGATGATGCGGCCGTAGCGCCGCGAGAAGAGCGCATCGTTGGGCAGGATGGTGGCGGTGTTGGTGCCGCGCGCCTGACCGAAGTCGGCGATCACCCGGTAGACGCCCACCGGAATCTCGGAGCGGACGCGCTTCTTCTCCGGCGTCGGGAGCGCATCCTCGACCTGCTGCAGTCCGCCGAGCGTCCTCGTGAGCTCCGCGGTCGCCGCCTCGTCGCGCAGCAGGAGGCTCGCCCCGAAGAACGCCTTGACCCCGAAGAGAGCGTCGTCGTACGTCTCGTAGGCCCCGAGCTGGGCGTTCAGCCGCCCGAAGCGGCCGGTCACCCAGGCTGCGTCGCCGCTTTCGTAGTCGTTGGCGAGGAGGTCGCGCCCTCGGTTGCGCAAGTAACGCGCGAGCTCCGGGTCCTCGGTTTCCAACGCTTCGGCGGCGGCGAAGAGGTGGCGCTGTGCCTCGACCATCTCGTCGGCCCAGGCCACCGCGTAGGGCACGGCGTAGAGCCGCGCCGGGTCGGGAAGCCGGGCGAGCTCGGCGAGGCGCGCGGCGAGCCCGGGATGGAGCGTCGCGAGCGCCGGATGCCGGCCGATCGCCGCCCGGTCGCGCGCCAGGCTCGCGGCGTCGGCGCGGCGCACGACGGTTCGCTCGTCGAGGAGCGCGTCGCGCTCTTCCGGGTGGCCGGCGAGGTAGCTCTCGACCTCGGGCGCGGTGATCCCCCAAGGCCAGACGTTCTTCCCTGGGGTCTCTGGCGCGACGTCGAGGAATGCCTCGCGCCGGTTGTCGAGGGTCGTGGCGATGGGACCCTGGAAGAGACGGTAGAGCGTCGCTGCGTCGCCGGCGAGGTCGCGCGCCGCCGCGAGCGCCTCGGGGTGTCGGGAATCCTCGTAGATGCGCTGGAAGATCGCGCCGACCGCGAGGAGCTCGTCGAGGGCCTGCCGCTCACCTGGGGTGAGCGCCGAGAGATCGGGGGCGAGACGGACGACGAGCGTCTTGTCGAGGACCTCGTGGCGCCGATCGGCGGGCCACTCCGCGGAGCGGCCCGGTCCCGAGTGCATCAAGAGGGTGGCCAGCGAGGCGAGCACGAGGGCCGGAGTCGAGCGGGGCATGCGGCGACGCTAGCAGAGCCGCGGCTGCGCCGGGCGCAGCGCGGGTAGATCGCAGAGGCCTGGGCGGTAGACTGGCGACGACGGTGCGGCCCGGCGGCGCCAGGAAGGCGCGCTGCAGCCGGCACCCCGGAGCTCCTCATGACCCCAACGTCCCGCAATGCCCTCGCGGCGGCATCCTTCGTGACTTTCTCGGTCGCCGGGCTGCTCGCTGCGGCCGGCGCTCCCGACCCCGCGCCGCGGACGCTGCGGGTCGACTACTTCCACACCGGGAATGCCCGCGAGGAGAGCTTCGCGCTCGATCGCGTGGTGCTCGAGCCGCTCCCCTGGCCAGGGCATACCGCGCAGGCGATCGATTCGAGCAACCTCGGCAAGTACTCCTTCGAAGTGATCGACCGAGCGACGCGGCGGGTGCTCTACTCGCGCGGCTTCTCGTCGATCTACGGCGAGTGGGAGACCACGGGCGAGGCGGTGGAGATGAATCGCACCTTCGCCGAGTCGGTGCGCTTTCCGCGTCCGGACAGTGCGGTTCAGCTGGTGGTGAAGAAGCGCGATCCGCGAAACGACCTCCGGGAGATCTGGTCGATCGTGGTGGATCCCTCCGACATGCTCGTGGACAGCGCGCCGCCGACGGCCTCCGGCGGGCTGGTCGAGCTGCAACGCACGGGCCCGCCGCCGGACAAGGTCGATCTCCTGATCCTGGGCGATGGCTACACCGCGGCCGAGCGCGTCAAGTGCGAGGCGGACGCGCGGCGCCTGACCGGGGTCCTCTTCGCCACCGAACCCTTCGCCGCCCGGCGGAGCGACTTCAACGTGTGGTTGCTCTGCCCGGCGGCCGCCGAGTCCGGCGTCTCCCGACCGTCGCTCGGCGTTCACCGGCGATCGCCGGTCGGCGCGACCTACGACGCCTTCCGCTCGGAGCGCTACGTCCTGACCTTCGACGATCGCGCCTTCCGCGACCTCGCGTCGCAGGCGCCCTACGAGTTCGTCGAGATTCTCGTCAACTCGGCGACCTACGGCGGCGGCGGCATCTTCGGGCAGTACGCGACGGTGGCCGCGGACAGTCTGTGGGCGCCCTACCTCTTCGTGCACGAGTTCGCGCACCACTTCGCGGCGCTGGCCGACGAGTACTACACCTCCGACGTCGCCTACGAGGCGCCGGTCGAGAAACGCGAGCCCTGGGAGCCCAACGTGACCGCGCTGCTCGATCCGGCGGCGCTGAAGTGGCGGGATCTCGTGACACCGGGAACGCCCTTGCCGACGCCCTGGGAGAAGGAGGCCTTCGAGGCGCGATCGCGGGAGATCCAGGCCGAGCGGCGGAAGATCCGCGCCGAACGACGCGCCGAGTCCGAGATGGACGCGCTGTTCGTCCGGCAGCGCGACGAAGAGGAGCGGCGGCTCGGCGCCGAGCGGCACAGCCGGTCGGTCGGTGCCTTCGAGGGGGCGAACTACGAGGCCCGGGGCTACTACCGCCCGCAAGCCGATTGCATCATGTTCACCCGCGACCGGGTGCCGTTCTGCGCGGTCTGCCGGCGGGCGATCGAGCGGGTGATCGATCTCTACGCGCGCCCGGCGGCGTCGCTTGCGAAGTAGCGCGATGTTCAAGCCCGGCGCCGGCCCGGTAGTCGTCGCGGCGTGCCTGGCGCTCGCCGGCTGCGCTCCCGCGACGGTCTCCACGCGGGCCGTGGAGCCGGACGCTGCACCCGCCGCGGGCTTCACCCTCCTGCAGATCAACGACACTTACAAGATCGAAGGGTTGGAAGCGGGGCGGGTCGGCGGCATGGCGCGCGTCCGGACGCTGCGCCGGGCGCTCGAGGGGGAAGGGCGTCCGGTCGTCGTGCTGCACGCCGGCGACCTGCTCTTTCCTTCGGTGGCGAGCCGGTACTTCAAGGGCCAGGCCATGGTCGCCGCGCTCAATCGGCTGGACGGCTCCGAGGCTTTCGACGAGCGGCTGATCGTGACGCTGGGCAATCACGAGTTCGACGACCGCGATCCGGCGGTGCTGTTGGCGCGCGTCGCTGAATCCCGGTTCCTCTGGCTCTCGTCCAACGTGCGGGTGCGCTTCCCGGAGGGGGGTGAGCCCGCGCCGCTCTCACGCCGGCTGGAGAACGCGCGCGACACCGTGGTGCTCGATCTCGGGGGCATCCGGGTCGGGATCTTCAGCCTGACCAACGACGACCAGCCACGCGACTGGCTGGCGATCGACTACGTCGACCGTGCGGCGCGGCAGCGGGCAGTGCGGGCGGCGATCGACCGGCTGCGCGCCGCCGGGGCGGAGGTCCTGGTCGCGTTGACGCACCAGGAGCTCCGCGAGGACGAGCGCTTGGCCGCCGAGTTCCCCGAGATCCATCGCATCCTGGGCGGCCACGAGCACGCCTGGCTGGAGCGCCGGGTGGGCGATACCTGGATCACCAAGGCCGATGCGGACGCCAAGAGCGCGATACGGATCGACCTCGAGCGCACCGCCTCGGGCTTCGTCTCACGGCACCAGCGAATCGACCTGGTGAGCCCGGCGGTCGTGCCCGATCCCGACCTGCTGGGCGAGGTGGCGACCTGGCTGGTGCGGGTGGCGCGCGCCGTCCAGGAGCAGACCGGGCGCAACCTGCTCGACGTGGTGGCGACCACCGAGCAGGCGCTCGAAGGGGTCGAGCCGGCGATCCGTGGCCGCGAGACGGCGCTCGGCAACTTCCTCTGCGACGTGCTCCGGGTCCGGCTGGGAACCGACGTCGGGCTGATCAACGGCGGCGCGATCCGGGTCAACGACGACGTGCCGGCGGGGGGCGACGTGCGGGTCTACGAGCTCGAGGGGATCTTCTACTACGACAACCGTCCGGTGGCCTTCGAGGTGACCGGCGGCGAGCTCCTCGAGCTGCTGCGCAAGTCGGTCTCCGAGCCGGAGCTCGGGCACGGGCGCTTTCTCCAGGTCTCGGGCCTGCGATTCCGGTATCACGTGGGGCGCGCCGCAGCGGGGGTGGCCAACCGGGTGGAACCCGACGACGTCGAGGTGCTCGATGCCGTCCGCGGCTATCTCCCTCTCGACCTCGCGCGCCGCTACTCGGTGGCGAGCCTCGATTACCTCTGGGAGTACGGCTACCGCGACGGGTATCCGCTCTTCTCGGCCGGCAGCGGCGGGACGAGCCCGCCGCTGCTACCGCGCCCGCAGCTCTCGTGGCGGGCGATCACCGAGGAGGCGATCGCCGCGCTGCCGGGCCGGCGCATCACCGCGGCCATCGAGGGGCGGATCGTGCGGTCGGCCGAGTGACCGGCGGGGCGGGCGGCTACTCGTAGCGCAGCGCTTCGATCGGTTCGAGCCCGGCTGCGCGACGCGCCGGCCAGATACCGAAGAAGAGACCCACCGCGGCGGAGAAGGCGAAGGCGAGCAGCGCGGCTTCGGCGGTCACCGCCATCTTCCAACCGGCCAGGCGCTCGAGGACGACCGAGGCGCCGGCGCCCAGCGCCAGGCCGAGCGCGCCGCCGACCAGGCAGAGGGTCAGGGCCTCGATCAGGAACTGCTTGAGGATGTCGCCGCGCCGGGCGCCGAGCGCCTTGCGCAGACCGATCTCGCGCGTCCGCTCGGTGACCGACACGAGCATGATGTTCATGATGCCGATGCCGCCGACCAGCAGCGAGATGGCGGCGATTCCGGCGAGCAGGAAGGAGAAGGTCCTGGTGGTCTCCTGCACGGTGGCGAGCAACGCCGCCTGATCGCGGATGCTGAAGTCGGCCTCCTGTCCGGGCCGGATCTTGTGCGCCCGGCGCAGGATGCGGTCGATCTCGGCGATCGCCTGGTCCATCGCCGCGGGAGACGCCACCTGGACGCCGATCGAGCGCACCCGGTCGGCGCCGAAGAGCCGGAAACGGGCGGTCGAGATCGGCACGTAGATCGCCTCGTCGGGGCTCGAGAAGCCCTGCGAGCCCTTCTCGGCGAGCACCCCGATGACCTCGAACGGCACGCTGCGAATGCGGATCGTCTGTCCGATCAACGCGGCGCTCGAGGGGGCGCCCATCTGCGCGCCGGCGAGCGCTCCCAGGACGGCGACGCGCCGTCGCCCCTCCTCGTCGCGCGGCCCGAAGAGGCGCCCGGCGGCGAGCTGGAAGTTGTTCATCGCGAAGTAGTCCGGCCAACTGCCCAGAATCGAGAGATTGGCGTTCGCCTTGCCGTTCTCGACCTGCAGCCGTCCCTCGAGCTCCGGGGCGACGCCGACCAGCACGGTCGCCTCGCGCGCGAGCTTCTCGGCGTCGTCGATCTTCAGGCGCGACGAGCCGTGTGCCACGCCACCGAAGAAAGCCTGTCCATGCCGGATGGTGAGGACGTTGGCGCCCATGCCCTGGAGTCGGGACTGGACGGCCTGCTGCGCCCCCTCGCCGAGCGCCACCATGGCGATCACCGCGGCGATGCCGATGATGATGCCGAGCGCGGTGAGCAGCGAGCGCAGCTTGTTGGCCGCGATGGCGGCGAAGGCGACGCGGAGCAGCTCGGAGAGCGGCATGGTCAGCGCGTCCGGGGAGCGCTGCCGGTTCCGGGCCCGAGGGCGCCCGAGCGCGCCCGGATGCGCTGCTCCATCTCCTGCTGCTGACGTTGGATCTGCGCCAGCGAGATGAGAATCACCTGGTCGCCCTCGGTCAGCCCCTCGACGACTTCGGTGTAGTCCCAGTCGGCGAGGCCGAGCAGGACGCGGCGCGGCTGGACCGCCGCCGCCGTCTCCACGAAGACCAGCGCCGGGCGCCGCTCGGAGCCGTCGTTGGCGCCCCGCGCCGTCGCGCCGCCGTTCTCGCTTCCCCGGCCGCCGCCGAAGAGCTCGCGGCACTTGCGCAGCAGGGCGCGCTCCGGGTCCGCCAGGCTCTCGAAGCCACCGCCGGAACGGAGCTTGTCGCGCAGCTTGCCGCACTCCTCGGCGGTGGGTCCGGCGGAGGAGGCCGGAGGGGCTCCCGGAGCGACGTTGTCGCTCTCCGTCGTCCTCTGCAGGGCGGCGCGGACGTCGTCTGCGGTCAGCCCGACGGTCGAGGCGGCGTTGGCCGCCTCGCGCAGCGCGACCACCGCGCCGTTGGGAATCGTGAGCACGTTCTCACGCCGCGCGATCTCGATCGAGATCTCGGCCGACATGCCGGGCAGCAACAGCCCCTCCTCGTTGCTCAGCCGCACCAGGACGGGGAACATGGTGACGTTCTGCTCGACTACCGCCTGCGGTTCGATCTTCTCGACCGCGCCCTGGAAGTTGCGCCCGGCGTAGGCCTCGACGGTGAGGCGAACCGGCTGCCCGGGCCGGATCCGGCCGATGTCGGTCTCGTCGATCTTGGCGCGCACCCGCATCTCGCCGAGATCGGCCATGCGGAAGAGCGTGGTCCCTCCCGAGACGTTGGCGGTGGCGGAGGCGATGATCTGCCCCGGTTCGACCTGGCGGTCGATGACCGTGCCACCGATCGGCGCGCGGATCGTCACGTCGCCACGCCGCTCGCGCGCCAGCTGCAGATTGGTCTCCGCGCGCACGACCGCGGCCCGCGCCGACGCCTCGGCATCGGTCGCCGTGTCCAGGTCGCGCTGCGCGGCGACACCCTGAGCGAGCAACTCCGACATGCGCTTGCTCTGGGCCTGCGCGATGGCGGCGCCGACCCGTGCCGAGGCGAGATCGGCCTCGGCCTGCGACAGGGCGTTCTGCACGTCGCGTGGATCGATCTCGGCGAGCAGCGCGCCCGCCTCGACGCGATCTCCAGTCTCGGCGCGCACCTGCAGGACCTCGCCCGAGGCGCGCGACTTGACCTCGACCACCCGGATCGGTTCGACCAGCCCGGTCGCTTCGACGGCGATCTCGAGGGTGCGGCGCTCGACGTTGGCCAACGACCTGCCGTCGGCCGATTTGGCGTTCTCGGAGGGAAGACGAAAGGCGACCGCCGCCGCGACGGCGAGGGCGGCGGCGCCGACCAGGGACCAGCGAACGATGGGTTTCAAGCGACTCCTCCAGCGCGCAGTCTACCGCCCGGACGGGCGCCGCCGCTGCCGAGCGAGAAACCCGTCGGCGGTCGGTTTCCTGCGCTGGCGAGCCTGCCGGGGAAGGCGAGAGGGCTTCCTCCTCGAGCCCGCGACGAGGCACCGCGCAGGACTTGCCGCGGCGGCGAGTCCGTGGCATTCTCCGCCGCACCCCAACGCCGTCGCGGTTCGAGGAGCTCGCCATGCGTAGCCGGACTTTCCCTGTTCTCCGCCTCGTCGTCGCGCTGTCGCTTGCCGCTTCCATCGCCGCCGCGCAGCATGCGGGTGAGGAGCTCGGTACGGTCCACTTTCCGACCAGCTGTCGCCCCGAGCTCGCCCCGGCTTTCGAGCGGGCGCTCTCGCTGCTGCACTCGTTCGGCTACGAGCTCGCGCGCGACGGGTTCGCCGAGGTCGCGAGCCAGGATCCAGGTTGCGGGATGGCCTGGTGGGGCGTCGCGACCACCTGGCTCCACCCGCTCTGGGCGGCGCCGACGCCGGGCGAGCTCGAGCAGGGAAGGCAGGCTGCGGAACGTGCCGCGTCGGTCGGCGCGCCGAGCGAACGGGAGCGGGCCTGGATCGATGCCATCGGGCGCTACTACGCCGATGCGGCGACCGTCGGGCACGGCGTCCGGATGGCGCGCTACCGGGATGCGCTCGCCGAGCTCTCGCGGCGCTTCCCCGACGACGCGGAAGCGGCGATCTTCCGCGCCCTCGCGATGCTCGGCTCCGCGCCGCCCGACGACCGCAGCCACGCCCAGCAGAAGCTCGCGGCCGAGATCCTCTCGCCCTTCGTGATCACTCAGCCCAACCATCCGGGGGTCACGCACTACCTGATCCATGCGCTCGACTACCCGGATCTCGCGCACCTCGGCCTCGATGCCGCGCGGCGTTACGCGCGGATCGCCCCCAGCTCGTCGCACGCCCTGCACATGCCATCGCACATCTTCATCCGGCTCGGGCTCTGGTCGGAGTCGATCGCCTCCAATCTGGATTCCGCCGACGCCGCGCGAGGCCTGCGCCAACGCTTCCCGGAGACCGCCAGCTTCGACGGCCTGCACGCCCTCGACTACCTCGAGTACGCCTACCTGCAACGTGGCGACGACGAGCAGGCGCGGCGCGTGGCGCTCGGCGCGGCGGAGATGTCGGCGCTCAAGACACCGACCTTCGCTGCGGCCTATGCGCTGGCCGCGATCCCGGCGCGCTTCGCCCTGGAGCGCGGCGACTGGCGAGCGGCAGCGGGACTCGCCTCGCCCTCGCGCGAAGTCACCTGGGACAAGTACCCCTATGCCGAGGCGATGACCCATTTTGCGCGCGCCCTGGGAGCGGCGCGGCTGGGTGACGTCGCGGCGGGCGAGCCCGAGCTCGCCCGGCTCGGCGAGCTGCAGGTGCGGCTCGCCCAAAACCCCCTCCCCGGACCCTATGACTGGGCTTCCTATGTCGAGGCGCAGCGCCTGGCCGTCGCGGCTTGGCTCCAGCAGGCGCGCGGCGAGAGCGCCGAAGCGGAGCGGATGCTGGTGCGCGCGGCGGACCTCGAGGAGGCGACGGGAAAGCACCCGGTGACTCCCGGTTCGGTGCTGCCGGCGCGCGAGCTGCTCGGGGACCTGCTCCTCTCGCTCGACCGGCCCCGCGAGGCGCTGCGCGCCTACGAGGCGACGTTGCAGCAGACGCCGAACCGGCTGCGCTCGCTCACCGGCGCCGCCGAAGCGGCCGACCGCGCCGGCGAGGCGGAGCGCGCGCGGAGTTTCCTCAACCGGGTGGCTGCGCAGGCCGTGCCCGGCTCCCAGCGGCCGGAGGTCGTGCGGATCCGCGCCACGGTGCAGACGCCCTACTGAGCCGGCGCGGGGACGAAACCGGGGCGGCCGGAGGCGCATCGTAGCTGCGGAGCTCAAGACCATGCGCCGACCCCTCCGCCTCGCCGCCGCTCTCGTCCTGCTCGCGACCGCCGCCTCGGCCGCCCTCGCCCCGGTCAATCGGACATTGTTCGGCGGACTGGCGATCGACGGCTACGACCCCGTGGCCTACTTCCTCGACGGCCGGCCGGTCGAGGGGCGCCGGGAGTTCTCCTTCGCCTGGCGAGGCGCCACCTGGCGATTCGCCTCGGCGGCGCACCGCGACCTGTTCGCGAGCCGCCCCGAAGCCTACGCGCCGCAGTACGGCGGTTACTGCGCCTGGGCGGTCGCGCAGGGCTACACCGCCGGCATCGATCCGGCCGCGTGGACGATCCACGACGGAAAGCTGTACCTCAACTACGATCTCGAAGTGCAGGAGCGGTGGCGGCGGGACGTGCCCGGCCACGTCGCCAAGGGCGACGTCAACTGGCCCAAGCTGCTCGCCGCGCCGTAGTCGACGCGGCGAACTGACGCCGTAGTAGGCTCCCGCGCTCGTCATGGGAGCGATCCGCGCCGAAGTCCGCACGCTGGTCGGGTTGGCGACTCCGGTCGCGCTCACCCAGCTCTCGACCATGCTGCTCGGCACCGTCGACCTGTTGATGGTCGGGAGGATCGACGTGTTGTCGCTCAATGCGGTGGCCCTCGGGCGGGTCTGGGTGCTGGGCACCGCGATCTGCGCCATGGGGCTGCTCTTCGGGCTCGACGCGATCGCCGCCCAGGCCCACGGGGCGCGCAATCGCGAGCGGCTGGGCGACGTCCTGCTGCACAGCGGGGTCCTCGCGCTGCTGATCAGCGTCCCGTTGGGCGTGCTCTGGCTGGCGACCGACAAGGTGCTGCTCGCTTTCGGCCAGGACGCGGCCACCGTGGCGCTGGCACACCGCTACGTCCTCGTCCAGATTCCGGCGCTGCCCTGTTTCCTGCTCTTCGTGGCGCTCAAGCAGTACCTGCAGGCGCGCGGCATCGTGCGGCCGGCGATGTGGGTCAGCTTCGGCGCCAACGGGTTCAACGCCTTCCTCAACTGGGTGCTGATCTACGGACACCTCGGCGCGCCGCGGCTGGGCGCGGTGGGGACCGGAGTGGCGACCGCGGTGACCGAGGTGGCGATGCTCGCGGCGCTGCTCTTCGCGGCTCGCCACCATCGGCTGCAGCGCGGCGCCGCGAAGGTGGTCGATCTGACGCGCCTGCGCGTCAAGGGGATGTCGGAGATCCTGCGCTATGGTGCACCGGTCGCGCTGATGCTGGCGCTCGAGTACTGGGCCTTCGCGATCGCCACGCTGTGGGCTGGCCAGCTTGGCGGGCTGGAGCTCGCAGCGCACTCGATCGTGCTCAATCTGGCCTCGATCTCCTACATGCTGCCGCTCGGCATCGGGCTCGGAGCGACCACGCGGGTCGGGCACCTGATCGGCGCCGGCGACTCGCGCGGCGCGCAGCGCGCCGCCTGGGTGGCGCTCGCCTTGGGCGGCGGGACCATGCTCCTCTTCGCCCTCGCCTTCGTCGTGGGGCGCGGCTGGATTCCCGGCTGGTACACCGGGGACGCGGCGGTCGTCGCACGCGCGGCGGCCATCCTCCCGATCGTCGCGGCGTTCGAGCTCTTCGACGGACTGCAGGTGGTCGGCGGGGGGATCCTGCGTGGCATGGGGCGCCCGCGCCCGGCGGCGCTCTTCAACCTGATCGGCTACTACGTCCTCGGACTGCCACTCGCCGCCTGGCTGGGTGCGCCAGAGTGGCTCGGTCTCGCCGGCATCTGGTGGGGGCTCGCTCTGGGCCTCGCCGCGGTGGCGACGCTGGCGGTGGCGTGGGTGGCCCGGCGCGGGCCGGAGACCGCGCACCCGATCCTCTGACCGGGGAGAAAGAAACGAGGCCGGCGATGTTCCGCCGGCCTCGGGTTTCGCCTCCGGAGCTGCGTGGGGTCTGCTAGAAGCTGTAGCGCGCTCCGAAACGGTAGGTGCGGGGCTGGTTGACCGAGAGCGGCTCCTCGAACGCCGCACCCGAACGGTCTTCGACCAGGGTCGCGCGCCCCTCGTTCAGGACGTTGAACACATCGAGGAAGAGGCCGATCCGGCCATCCGCCTCGCCGACCTCCACGTACCACTCGGCTCGCAGGTCGAGCTGGCTCTTGTCCTCCAGCCGCCGGATGCCGCGCGGCTCGCCGAAATAGCGGAAGGACCCTTGATTGAAGTCGTAGCAGTCGCCTTCCACCAGCAGGCAGTTGGAACGCAGGTTGTAGGTATCGCCCGTATTGAACGTGTAGTTGCCCGAGAACGAGAGGTTGAGCTTGGGGATCATGTACGAGCCCTGGAGCTTGACCTGATGCGTCGGGTCGTAAGTGGGGATGCCGTCGGCGAAGACCAGGGAGTTCGGGGTATTCAACCAGCCTCCCGGGTTGTCGCCGCCGTATCCGGAGTTGAAGCCGATCAGGTTGTCGATGTTCCCCCTGGCCTCCGAGTAGACGTAGGAGAAGAGCATCTGCCAGTTGTCCCGCAAGCGCCGGTTGAGCACCAGCATGTAGCCCTCGTAGTCGCGATAGAGCTCGGGCACGTTGCGGTAGGCGAGCACGTCGTCCTCGGGATTCAGATAGTCGAACAGGGTCGCTGGCCGTCCGGTTTCTTCGACCACCCCCGGGATCGTGACGAACTCACCGTCGCGGCTCACCGTCTCGATGAAGTCCTGTTTCTTGCGATTGATGTAGGTGAGCGAGAGGGTGATCCCTCCGGGCAGCTCGCGGTCGATGCCCAAGGTGTACTGGTCCATATACGGATGATCGAGATCCCGGTCGAGCACCACGGTGTCGACCGTCGCCTGCCCCAGGTCTTCCCGGTAGCCGCTGGGGTAGATGTTGACGAACCGGAGCGGCGTGTAGCCGACCGGGTTGGCGAAGTAGAACTGGCTCGCCACGAACTTCTCGAAGTACCGCCCGTAGTGCGCCTTGAGCAGCGTCTTGCCGTCCTTGGTGAGGTCCCAGGCGATGCCGATGCGCGGGGCGATCGCGGTGTTGTCGAAGATCTCGCCTTCGCCGGGGATCTTGCCCTGATTGAACTCCATGCGGGCGCCGACGTTCACCGTGAAGGCGGGAGTGATCCGCCAGCTGTCCTGGGCGAAGACGGTCTGGCGCTCGATCGTCCCCGAGAGGTCGTAGCTGTAACCGTAGTAGCCCTGGGTGTAGGGGACGTAGTCGTACTCCTCGGTTCCCGGGTCGTCGTAGTAGCCATAGTTGTCGTAGAACCAGACGCCGGTCGGGTAGCCGAAGCGGCTGCGCAGGGTCGACCGCTCGAGCTCCATGCCGAACTTGAAGTCGTGGTCGCCCTTGATGAAGTCGTCGGCGAAGTGGGAGATCGACGCGTTGACCTGGTTGCGCGCCCGGTCGGCGAGATAGTAGTAGTAGGAGTTGGTGTTGTAGGTGCCGGTCAGGCCGTCGTAGCGGCCGGCGATGTCGTAGCCGTTCTGCGGATCGAGGTAGTAGTAACCGTCGTAGCCGCCGTAGGAGAGGTTGAACACCGTGTCGGCCGAGAACATCGAGCGCCAGGAGAAGTTCCACACGTACTCCGGCGCGTCCTCGGTGACGGTCGCTTCGAGCGGCGTGACGGCGTCGGCGCCGCGCCCGATGATGTCGTAGCGGTCCCACTCGACCCAGGCTTCGAGATTGTTCGACTCGTTGGCCTGCAGGGTCAGCTTGCCGAACAGTCGCGGCGACTCCTCGGTGCGGATCGGTCCGCCCTCGGAGTTCTCCTCCTTGAAGTACTGGCCGGAGACGAAGAACCAGAGCTTGTCCTGGCTGATCGGGCCGCCGATCTGGGCGGTCGAGTCGATGAAGCTCTCGGTGGTCGGATTGAGCCCCTCGAACTCCGCGTCGCTGAAGCTGTCCACCAGGCTGTCGTTGGTGTAGTAGAAGTCGACCAGTCCCTTGAACTGGTTGCCGCCCGATTTGGTGACGCTGTTGAAGACCACGCCGGTGAAGCTGCCGTACTCGGCGGGGGCGCCCAGTCCGACCAGCTGGACCTCCTCGACGATGTTGAAGTTGACGAACGACCAGGCCGTGCCGCCCTCCGGATCGGAGGTGTCGACGCCGTCGAGCTGGTAGGCCAGCCCGGAGCCCGCCGAGCCGAAGGCCACGTCCTGGTTGATGCCCGGGGCCAGGTTCAGGACGTCGGGCTGGAAGCGGCCGGTCGGCAGGTTCTGCAGATAGTCGTTGTCGAGGTTGGTGTTGCTGGCCGAGCTCGCGGTGTCGATCGTCACCGCGTCGGCGGTGACCACGAGCGTCTCGGAGACCGCGGCCACGCTGATCTGGACCGGCACGTCGAGGGACTGGCCGACGGCGAGCGTCACGCCCTCGACGCGCACCGGCTGGAAGCCGTCCAAGGTGACGGATACGGAGTAGATTCCGGGCGCGATCTCGGGGAAGCGGTAGCGTCCCTGGGCGTCGGACGTCGCGCTGCGGGAGCCTCCGATGAGCGACGGGCTGGCGATCTCGACGCGCGCGCCGGGGACGGCGGCGCCCGACTCGTCGACGACCGTCCCGGTCAACGCCGATGTCGTCTTGCTCTGGGCCCAGGCGCCCGTCGCGAGCAACGACAGGCCGAGAGCCCAGGTCATCGCCAGGATGAACTTCGAGCTTCGCATCGTGCCTCCTTTCGTCAATCGGACCGACCAGCTCAGCTGCGCCGACCCGAGGGGTTCGTTTCTCCAAGGCAAGCTTGCTGCCAGCGTCCTGCGACTCGAATGTTGGGACCACGATAACGCCGAAGTCGTGAGGCGACAAGCAATACGGCCGAGGATCGGAGTTGCATAGGATGCGCGGCGATGGCCTTGGGGATTCACCGCCTTGGAGCGTCGACGTGCGGCTGGATCGCGGCGGCGGGCCTCCTCGTCGCCGGATGCGGCGACCGCGCGCCGCTGGGTCGGCTCGAGCACGGCTTGGCGGCACGCGATCTCAACGTCTTGCTGGTCACCCTCGACACCACGCGCGCCGATCGGATCGGTTGCTACGCGGCGGCACGGGGCACCCGGGCTCCGCAGACGCCGGCGCTCGACCGCCTGGCGGCCGAGGGAACCCAGTTCCTCAACGCCGTGTCGGTGACGCCGTTGACTCTTCCGGCGCACTGCACCCTGCTCACCGGTCTGCTCCCCGCCGCCCATGGCGTGCGCGACAACGGCGGGTATCGCCTGGCGCCCGAGCGCAAGACGCTCGCCGAAGCGTTCGGCGCGGCCGGTTTCCGCACCGGCGGTTTCGTCTCGGCCTACGTCCTCGACCGCAAATGGGGGATCGAGCAGGGGTTCGAGCGCTATCTCGACGATTTCGACCTCGAGGCGGTGAAGAAGCTCAGCATGGGAGAGATCCAGCGTCCCGGCGACCAGACGGTCGACGCGGCGATCGGCTGGCTCGATTCGCTGGGCGAAGAGCGCTTCTTCGCCTGGGTCCACCTCTACGACCCGCACACGCCGTACGAACCGCCGGAGC
>CAZPZW010000012.1:0-41864 GCA_964591165.1 uncultured Thermoanaerobaculia bacterium
AGACCTATCGCGAGATGGACATCGCGATGACCCACTGCGCCAACAACTACGGCCCTTTCCAGTTCCCCGAGAAGCTGATCCCGCTGATGATCACCAACGTGCTGCGGGGGCGCAAGGTGCCGGTCTACGGCGACGGGTTGCAGATGCGCGACTGGTTGCACGTCACCGACCACTGCGCCGCCATCTGGACCATCCTGCACGGACCCCAGGTGGAGATCCCGCACGCCGCTGCGATCCACCCCGAGCTGCTGCCGATCTACGACGTCTCGGCGCGCCGCGAGCTGACCAATCTGGAGATCGTCCGCCGCGTGCTCGAGCTCCTCGGCAAGCGCCCCGAGGAGTGGATCGAGCACGTTCCTGACCGGCCCAACCACGACCGGCGTTACCTGATCGACCCGGAGAAGCTCGAGCGCCAGCTCGGCTGGCGCCCCGCGATCGACTTCGCGCGCGGCATCGAGGCGACCGTGGCCTGGTACGTCGACCACCGGGCCTGGTGGGAGGCGATCCTCGCCCGCACCGGGGAGCTCGCCTTCGACTGGTCGGCGGGCGCCTCGCGAAGCCGCTAGAATCCCCCCTCCATGACGGAGACCGCCCGCGAGAGGCCGCAGCAGGCGCTGACGCGCGCCAGCGTCGTCGCCGATTACCGGCTGGGCTGGGCCAGCCGCCACGCGAGCCTGATCGGCCGCAAGGAGGTGCTGACCGGCAAGGCCAAGTTCGGCATCTTCGGCGACGGCAAGGAGGTCGCCCAGCTAGCCCTCGCCCGGGCCTTCCGGCCGGGTGACCTGCGCTCGGGCTACTACCGCGACCAGACGCTCCTCTTCGCCATCGGGCAGCTCACTCTCGAGCAGTTCTTCGCCCAGCTCTACGCCGACGCCGATCCGGAGCGCGAGCCGCACTCGGCCGGGCGCCAGATGAACGCCCACTTCGCCACCCGGATGCGTGATCGCGACGGCAACTGGCTCGATCTCACGGCCGAGCCTCACTCTTCCCCCGACTTCTCCCCCACCGCCGGCCAGATGCCGCGCCTGGTGGGGCTGGGTTACGCCTCGCGGCTCTACCGCGAGCTGCCCGAGCTCGCCCGCTTCAGCCGGTTCTCCCACCGCGGCCAGGAGGTCGCCTTCGGCACGATCGGCAACGCCTCCTGCGCGGAGGGGCACTTCTGGGAGGCGGTCAACGCCATCGGCGTGCTGCACGCGCCGGTGGTGCTCTCGATCTGGGACGACGGCTACGGCATCTCGGTGCCCAACGAGCTGCAGCTCGCCCGCCCCTCGCTCGCCGGCATGCTCGCCGGATTCCAGCGCGAGCCGGGCAGCCGGCGCGGCCTCGACATCCGCTCGGCGCGCGGCTGGGACTACCCGGGGCTCTGCGACACCTATCTCGCGGCGAGCGAGGTCGCACGCCGCGAGCACGTCGGCACGGTCGTGCACGTGACCGAGGTGACGCAGCCGCAAGGGCACTCGACCTCGGGCAGCCACGAGCGCTACAAGTCGAAGGACCGCCTCGCCTGGGAGGAGGAATTCGACGGGCTGCGCCAGATGGGGCGCTGGATGCTCGCCGAAGGCATCGCCTCCGCGGCCGAGCTCCAGGAGCTCGAGACCGCTGGGCTGGCCGCGGCGCGCGACGCGCAGCGGCGCGCCTGGGAGGCCTTTCAGGCGCCGATCCGCGAGGAGCGCCGCTCCCTGATCGCGCTGTCGCGCGCCCTCGCTGCCGCGTCGCCGAGAGGCGAGGCGCTGGCGGAGCCCGTCGCGCAGCTCGAACGCCAGCCGGCGGTGCTCCGCCGGCAGTTGCAGGCCACCGCTCAGGAGCTGCTCGTGGCGACCGCCGGCGAGCGCTCGGCCGAGCGCGCCGCGCTCGCCGACTGGCAGCGGGCAGAGATCACGCGGCACGAGCGGGCCTACGCCGAGCACCTGCACGCCTCGGGCGCCGCGTCGGCGCTGGCCGTCGAGGCGGTCGCCGCGCGCTACGCCGCGGAGGCGCCGCTGGTCAACGGCTTCGAGATCCTCAACGCCTGTTTCGACGCCGCGCTCGCGCACCACCCCAACCTGATCGCCTTCGGCGAGGACGTCGGCCAGCTGGGCGATGTCAACCAGGGCTTCCAAGGCCTGCAGGCGAAGTACGGCCCGCTGCGTGTCTCCGACACCGGGATCCGCGAGGCGACCATCATGGGACAGGCGGTCGGGATGGCGTTGCGCGGCCTGCGGCCGATCGCCGAGATCCAGTACCTCGACTACGTGCTCTATGGTCTCCAGGTCCTCTCCGACGACCTCGCCACGCTGCGCTGGCGCTCGGCGGGAGGGCAGGCCGCCCCGGTCATCGTGCGCACCCGCGGCCATCGCCTGGAGGGGATCTGGCACTCCGGCTCGCCGCTGGGCGGCCTAGTGCACCTCGTGCGCGGCGTCTGGGTCTGCGTGCCGCGCAACATGACCCAGGCGGCGGGGATGTACAACACGCTGCTCTCCGCAGACGATCCGGCGATCGTCATCGAGGTCTTGAACGGCTATCGGATCAAGGAGCGGCGGCCGGAGAACGTTGCCGAGCTCAAGGTGCCGCTCGGCATCCCCGAGGTCCTGCGGCGCGGCGGGGACGTGACGCTGGTGACGTACGGCGCCTGCTGCCGGATCGCCCTCGAGGCCGCGGAGCTCCTCGCGGCTTCCGGCATCGAGGTCGAGGTGATCGACCTCCAGACCTTGCTCCCCTTCGACCGCGAGAACGCCATCGGCGCGAGCCTGCGCAAGACCAATCGCCTGGTGATCGTCGACGAGGACGTGCCCGGGGGCGCGAGCTCGTACATCCTGCAGCAGGTCGTCGAGCGGCAGGCGGGCTTCTGGTGGCTCGATCAGCCGCCGGTGACCCTGACCGCCAAGGAGCATCGCCCCCCCTTCGGCTCCGACGGCGATTACTTCGCGAAGCCCAACCGCGAGGAGATCTTCCGCGTCGTCTACGCGCTCCTCGGCGCCGCGCAGCCCTCCCGTTTCCCCGCGCTGTTCGACTAGCCCGCGAGGCGGTCGGGAGCGACCGGCGCTACTCCGCGGTCGCTCGCTCGAAGGGTGCGCGCGCCAGCGCCAGATAGGGCCAGGCCGCGAGGGTGAACGCGGCCGCGATCCAGAAGGTCCAGCTGTAGCCGAGATGGGCGACCAGCGGCCCGAAGGCGATCGAGCCACTGCCGATTCCGCTGTCGAAGGCGGCGATGTTGGCGCCGAAGGCGGCGCCGCGGCGCTCCGCCGGGACGCGCGAGATGACGTAGGTGGTGAACGCCGGCCCCACGGTCGCGAAGCCGAGTCCGTAGAGCATCGCGCCGGCCACGATTCCGCCGCGGCTGGTGGCGAAAGGGAGAAGAACCAGCGCCAGGGCGACCAGCACGAGCGACGGCGCAAACGTGCGGAACGGCCCCACCCGGTCGACCAGGCGGCCGACGAACGGACGCAGGCCGAGCATCGTCCCGGCGAAGGCGATGAAGTAGATCCCTTTCGGAGCGATGCCGCGGGCTTCGCAGAAGAGGGCGATGAAGCTGGTCAGCCCGCCGTAGCCGAAGGCGACCAGGAAGATCCCGAGCGCGAAGCGGAGCACCGGCCAGGCGATGCCGTGACCCCGGAAAGCCGTCGCCAGACTCCGGCGCGAGGGCGCCTCGGAGCGCGCGAAACGCAGCGCGAGCAGGGCGATGGCCAGGTTCACCGCGCCGAGCGTCGCGGCCAGCCAGCGCCAGCCGAAGGCGAAGAGGACGAAGCCCAGCGAGGGGGCGAGCGAAATGGCGAGGATCGTCGCCATGCCGTGGATCGCGATCCCCTCGGCGCGGCGGTGCACCGGGATCAGGCGCACCGCGTAAGCGCCGGACGAAGTCAGGACCGCCGACCAGAGCAGCCCCTGGAGAAGCGCCCCGCCGACGAAGAGCGGCCAGGTCGGCAGCAGAGCGTAGAGCGCGAAGAGCAGCGCGATGCCCGCGGCCGAGGCGGCGAGCACCCGACCCTGGCCGAGCGCGTCCCCCACCGCCCCGGTCCAGGGAGCCGTCGCCGCCGAGGCGAACGTCAGACCGCCCAGGAAGAGGCCGGCCGCTTCCGGCGGGCCGCCCAACTCGCGGATGTGGAAGGGCGCCACCGGCAGGAGCGCGAAAACCGCCGCCGAGGCGGCGAAGTTGAACAGGCAGAGCTCCAGGAATGCCGGAGTGAGCAGAGGATCCCGCGGCCCGCTCATCGAGCGCTGGAATTCAAATGGCGAGGGGGAAAAAAAGGGGCAACGCCGGGTGTCGGTCGACCCCGGCGTTGCGGGGGAAGAAATGAAGGAGGGTGAAGGAAGGATGCCGTGCCGCGGACGTCGCGTCTGTCGACCGCTCCACATCCACGGAGTGGGTTTTCGTCGCCCCGCGGGCGCCGGATGGCGGATGGCCGGCTCATTCGAGGTCGGCCGGAGCATCGGCGTCGCGCAGCGCCGGCAGGAGCGCCGCCGGCACCTCCGGCGTGCGCACGCCGGCGAGCTCGCCGAGCGGCTGCAATGACCCGCGGCCGGCCGCGGCGAGCAGCCAGGGGAGCAGAGCCGGCTCGTAGATGCCGGGGAACGGGGCGAGGCGCGGTCCGGGCGGACGGGGCAGGATGGCGAGTACCTCCGCCTGCCGTTGTCCGATCAGCCAATCGAGCATCGGCCGGTCGAGCCAGGGCTGATCGCAGGCCGCCACCAGCCAGGCCGCGTCGGGGCGGGCGGCGAAGGCGGCGAGCAGGCCGGCGAGCGGTCCCTGCACCGCGGGGGCATCGGCGAGGCGCGGCAGGTGGGCGAGCGACGCGGGGACCTCCCCGCTGCCGAGCAACGCAACCTCCTCGACCACCGGCGCGAGCGCGGCGACGACGCGCTCGACGAACGTCAGCCCGGCGAGCTCGAGCAGTTGCTTGGGCCGGCCCATGCGCCGGCTGGCGCCGCCGACCAGCACGCCGCCGAAGAGTGGAGGCAGTCGCAGGATCTCGTGCATGCGCTTGATATCCTTCCATGCCTGCCGCCGTCCGCGGCGGCACTCCCCGAGGAGCTCGCGACCCCCGATGCCTCTGCTTCCCGAATCCGACAGTTTCGCCCGCCGACGGGGGCGCCGCCGCCGGCGCGGCATCCTCGTGCTCGTCCTGCTCGTCGTGCTGGCCGCCCTGGCTCTCGCCGCCTTCCGGACGGGACCGCCGCCCACCATCTCCCTGGTCCCCGAATCCCCCGCCATCGGCCGCGCCGTGCCGGTCACGGTCGAAGTGCGCGAAGCGCGGCGCGGCATCGCCGGAGTGCGCGTCGAGCTCCTGCAGGGCGCCGCGACGTTCGAGCTGGTCGACGAGCTCTTCCCGACGCCCGCGGGTTGGAAGCTCTGGGCGACCGGGGCGGCAGAGCGCAGCTGGCGTCTGGAGGTCGGCAAGAACGCTCAACCCGGGCTCACCGAGGGCGAGGCCACGATCCGCGTGACCGCCCTCCCGGCGCCCGCCTGGCTGCGCTCCGGAAGGCCGGCGATCGCCGAGATCCGGCTGCCGGTGAGGCTCACCCCGCCGACGCTCGCCGTCCTCTCGACGCAGCACTACGTCACCCAGGGCGGCGCCGAAGCGGTGCGCTACCAGGTGGGTCCGACCAGCGCCCGCGACGGCGTCGTGGCGGGGGACTGGTTCTTTCCCGGCTATCCCCTGCCGGGTGGAGGCGACGGGGAGCGCTTCGCCCTCTTCGCGGTGCCCTACGACCTGGACGACGTCTCGCGCGTCCGCCTCACCGCTGCCGACGAGGTCGGCAACCAGCGCGAGGCGACCTTCGTCGACCGCTTCTTCCCCATGGCGCCCCGCGCCGACGACATCCAGCTGGACGACGCCTTCCTCGCCAAGGTGGTGCCGGAGATCCTCGCCAACACCCCGTCGCTCGCCGACCGCGGGAATCTCCTCGCGAACTACCTGCAGATCAACCGCGAGCTGCGCCGGGCGAACGCGGCGGAGCTCCGCCAGCTAGCGACCAAGACCCGGCCGGGATTCCTCTGGCGGGCGGGCTTCCTCGCCCTGCCCGGCGGCCAGGTGATGAGCTCCTTCGCCGACCGCCGGACCTACTTCTACGGCGGGCGCGAAGTCGACCGCCAGGACCACCTCGGTTTCGACCTCGCGTCCGTGGCGAAGGCCGACGTGCCGGCCGCCAACACCGGCTTCGTGGTGCTCGCCCGCTACTTCGGGATCTACGGCAACACGGTGGTGATCGATCACGGTTACGGGCTGATGAGCCTCTACTCCCACCTCTCCTCGATCGCGGTGCAGGAAGGGGCGGAGATCGCCCGCGGCCAGGTGATCGGCAGGAGCGGGGCGACCGGGCTCGCCGGCGGCGACCACCTCCACTTCACCTTCCTGCTGCACGGCCTCCCCGTCCGGCCGGTCGAATGGTGGGACCCGCACTGGCTGCGCGATCGGCTGCAGCGCAAGCTGGGCGCCGCGCTGCCGTTCGCCGGCTGAGGGCGTGTAAGGAGACGTCCAAGCGGGGCGCGAGGCCATCCGGTGGGGTGTGCTCCCCACCCGAAAGCGCTGCGCGGCCCGGAGCTCGTCTTGTTACCTTGACCGACGGGAGGCGCCCCCCGGGCGCCACGTCGAAGATGACCCAATCCGAATCGCTTCTCCGCTTGCGCGCCGTGCGCGAGCGTCTCCGCCTGGGCGGCGGCCGGGAACGCCTCGACCGGCAACACGCCGCCGGCAAACTGACCGCGCGCGAACGTCTCGCGCTGCTGTTCGACCCCGACACCTTCCAGGAGTGGAACCTCTGGCTCCGCCACCGCTCGACCCATCCCGAGCTCGCCGGCAAGGAGCTTCCCGGCGAGGGCGTGGTCACCGGGGTGGGCAGCGTCGAGGGCCGGGCGCTCTACGCCGCGAGCCAGGACTTCACCGTCGCCGGCGGCTCGATCGGCGAGGCGGGGGCGCGCAAGATCGCCGACCTGATGGACGACGCGCTGCGCACCGGACACCCCTTCCTCTTCTTCAACGACGGCGCGGGGGCGCGCATCCAGGAGGGTGTCGACTCGCTGGACGGCTATGGCCAGATCTTCTATCGCAACGTCCTGCTCTCCGGCGTGGTGCCGCAGATCAGCATCATCGCCGGGCCGTGCGCCGGAGGCGCCGCCTACTCGCCGGCGCTCACCGACTTCATCATCCAGGTGGCGACCGCCGGACAGCTCTACATCACCGGACCCTCGGTCATCCGCGAGGTGACCGGCGAGGAGGTCACCGCCGAGCAGCTCGGCGGCGTCGAGAGCCACTCCCACTACTCGGGAGTGGTGCATTTCGTGGCCGCCGACGACGCCGAGGCGGTGGCGCTGGCGCGTCGGCTGCTCGCGCTGCTGCCGGCGAACAACAGCGAGGACCCGCCGTTCGTCGCCGAGCTGCACGAGGAAGCGCTCTTCCCCGACGACGGCTTCGCCGAGATTCTCCCCGACGACCCCCGCGAGCCCTACGACGTCCGCGACGTCGTCCGCCGGGCGCTCGATCGCTCCGACTTCCTCGAGGTGCAACCCGACTACGCCGCCAATCTGGTGATCGGCTTCGGGCGGCTCACCGGCCGCACGGTCGGCGTGGTGGCCAATCAGCCGCAGGTGCGCGCCGGCGCGCTCGACATCGACGCCTCGGACAAGGCGGCGCGATTCATCCGCTTCTGCAATGCGTTCAACATCCCACTGATCACCTTCGTCGACGTGCCGGGCTTCCTTCCCGGAGTCGAACAGGAGCATGGCGGGATCATCCGGCACGGCGCCAAGATGCTCTTCGCCTATGCCGCGGCGACCGTGCCGAAGCTCACCGTGGTGCTGCGCAAGGCCTACGGCGGCGCCTACCTCGCGATGTGCGCCAAGGCGATGGGCGCCGACCGGAGCTGCGCCTGGCCGGGCGCCGAGATCGCGGTCATGGGCGCCGAGGGCGCGGTGAAGGTGCTGCACCGCAAGGAGATCGAGCAGGCCGCCGATCCCGCGGCCGAGCTCGAGCGCCGTGCCGCCGCCTACCGCGCCGAGTTCGCCGATCCGCGGGTCGCCGCCGGCCGCGGGATGCTCGACGAGATCATCGAGCCCGCCGAGACGCGGATCTACCTGGCGAGCGCCCTCGAGGTGCTGCGCACCAAGCGCGAGCTCCGGCCGCACAAGAAACACGGCCTGATCCCGATGTGACGCGGAGCTCCGGATGAACCCCGATCCGCTCGCCTTCGGCCTCGAGATCAGCCTCGTCGGCATGTCGATCGTCTTCCTCGTGCTGGCGCTGGTGGTCGGCGCGATCACCCTCATGCGCCGGCTCGACGAACGCTGGCTGGCCGCCGAGGAACAGGCGGAGAGCGCGGCCTTCGAGCGCACTCCGACCGTCGACCAGACCACCGTCGTGCTGATCGCGGCGGCGGTCGCCACGCTGATCGCCGGCCGCCACCGCATCCGTCAGATTCGCCGGCTGCCCCCCGGCGAACAGCCGTCGAGCGCCTGGTCGGTGACCGGCCGGGCGGCTCTGCAGGGCTCGCACGTCATCAGGACTCACCCCGCGGGGCGCTGAAGCGACCGGCGGAGAATCGGAGAGGGTGTCCATGAAGCTGAAGATCACCGTCCACGGCGTGGCCTACGACGTGGACGTCGAAGTGCTCGATGCCGGAGAGGGGTTCCCGAACCTACTGCCGCAGGCCGCCCCGCCGGCGCGGCGCAAGAAGCCGACCTCCCCGAACCTCGAGCCGGCACCTCGGGTCGCGGCGGGAAGCGGAGCCGCCGGTGCCGGGGATACCAAGGTCATTCCGTCGCCGGTCGCCGGCACGGTGCTCGAAGTGCGCTGCAAGGCCGGGGAGCGGGTCGCCGAGAACCAGGTCGTCCTGGTGATCGAGGCGATGAAGATGAAGACTTCGATCGTCGCTCCGCGCGCCGGCGAGGTCGCCGAGGTGCTGGTCGCGGCGGGCGACGCGGTCAAGGAGGGGCAGGCGCTGGCGCGCTATGCCTGAGATGAGCCAGCTCCTCAGGTTCCTCGATTCCGGAGCGGCCGGCAACTTCACCTGGGGCAACCTGGGCATGATCGCGATCGGCGCGCTCTTCCTCTACCTCGCGATCCACAAGGACTACGAGCCGCTCCTGCTGGTGCCGATCGGCTTCGGGATCCTGATCGGCAACATCCCCTTCGCCCGCGGCATGGGGATCGGCATCTACGAGGACGGCAGCGTCCTGTCGATCCTCTACCAGGGAGTGACCCGGGGCTACTACCCGCCGCTCATCTTCCTCGGCATCGGCGCGATGACCGACTTCTCCTGCATGCTCTCCAATCCGCGCCTCATCCTGCTCGGCGCGGCGGCACAGGTCGGCATCTTCGGCGCCCTCTGGGCGGCGCTCGCTCTCGGCTTCGATCCGGCGCATGCCGCCGCGATCGGCATCATCGGCGGCGCCGACGGCCCGACCGCGATCTTCCTCGCCTCGAAGCTCGCCCCCGAGTTCCTCGGCGCGATCGCCATCGCCGCCTACTCCTACATGGCGCTGGTGCCGGTCATCCAGCCGCCGATCATCCGCCTGCTCACCACCCGCGAGGAGCGGCGGATCCGCATGAAGCCGAATCGGCCGGTCTCCCGGCGGATGCGGATCCTCTTCCCGATCGTCGGTTTCCTGCTCACCGCGTTCGTCGCTCCAGGATCGATCACCCTGCTGGGCATGCTCTTCTTCGGCAACCTGCTCAAGGAGTCGGGGGTCACCGAGCGGCTGGCGCAGACGGCGCGCAACGCCTTCCTCGACGCGATCACCATCCTGCTCGGGGTGACCGTCGGCGCGTCGACCGACGCCTCCCGCTTCCTCACCCCGTCCTCGCTCAAGATCTTCGCGCTCGGCGCCGCCTCGTTCGCCATCGCAACCGCCGGCGGCGTCCTCTTCGCCAAGGCGATGAACCTCGTCGCCAAGGAGAAGATCAATCCGATCATCGGCTGCGCCGGGGTTTCCGCGGTGCCCGATTCGGCCCGCGTCGCGCAGCTCGTCGCCGCCGAGGAGGACCCGCAGAACTTCGTGATCATGCACGCCATGGCACCGAACGTCGCCGGCGTCATCGGCTCGGCCGTCGCGGCCGGCGTGCTGCTCGCCGCGCTACGCTGAACGGACCCGGTCAGCGGGCGGCGGCAGGCGCGGCCAGCGGCGGGGCGAAGCCGCGGTCGCGCATCAGCGCGTCGATTCCCGCGTCGCGGCCCCGGAAGGCGCGATAGCCCTCCGCCGGATCGACCGTGTTGCCCACCGCGAAGACGTTCTCGCGGAGCCGCGCCGCCATCGCCCGGTCCCACGGTCCGCCCGCCTCGAGAAAGCCCTCCCAGGCGTCGGCGGTCAGCGTGTCGGCCCACAGGTAGCTGTAGTAGCCCGCCGCGTAGCCGTCGCTCGAGAAGACATGGCTGAAGTGCGGCGTGCGGTGCCGCATGACGATTTCGCGCGGCATGCCGAGCGCGGCGAGCGTCTCGCGCTCGAAGCGGTCGGGATCGATCTTCGCCTCGCCGGCCAGGTGGAGCTTCAGGTCGACCACCGCGCTCGCCAGATACTCGAGGGTCGCGAATCCCTGGTTGAACGTCGCGGCGCGCTCGATCTTGTCGCGCAGATTGCGGGGCAGCGCCTCGCCGGTGCGGTAGTGCACGGCGAAGCGGTCGAGCACCTCCGGCGTCGACAGCCAGTGCTCCAGCAGCTGCGAAGGGAACTCCACGTAGTCGCGCGCCACCGCGGTGCCGGCGAGGGTCGGATAGCTGACGCTCGAGGCGAGCCCGTGAAGGGCGTGGCCGAACTCGTGGAACAGGGTGCGCGCATCGTCCCAGCTGATCAGCACCGGCTCGCCCGGCGCCCCCTTCACGAAGTTCGAGTTGTTCGAGACGATGGTCGTGACCTCGCCGGCGAAGCGCTCCTGCGTGCGATACGCGTTCATCCAGGCGCCCGAGCGCTTGCCGGTGCGCGCGTAGGGATCGAAGTACCAGAGCCCGACGTGCCGGCCGCTCGCGCCGTCGGTCACCTCCCAGACCCGCACGTCGGGATGGACCACCGGCAGGCCGACCACCGGGGTGAAGCGCAACCCGAACAGCTCGCCGGCGACCCAGAACATCCCCTCGCGCAGCTTCTCGAGCTGGAGGTAGGGCTTGAGGACGCCGGCATCGAGGTCGTACTTCGCCTGTCGGACCTTCTCCGCGTAGAAACGGTAGTCCCAGGGCTCGATGGTGACCTTCGCGCCCTCGCGGTCGGCGATCGCCTGCATGTCGGCGACCTCCTCCCGCACGCGCGCGGCGGCCGGCTTCCACACCGCCTCGAGCAGCTCGAGCGCGCGCTCCGGCGTCTTCGCCATGGCGACCTCGAGACGCCAATGGGCGTGCGTCGCGTAGCCCAGGAGCTTCGCCCGCTCGGCGCGCAGCGCGAGGATCTCGGGGATGATCGCGTTGTTGTCCTGAGCGTCGCCGTTGTCGCCGCGGTTGGTGAACGAGCGGAAGACCCGCTCGCGCAGGTCACGCCGCTCCGAGGCGACCAGGAAGGGCTCGACCGAGGAACGGGTGTTGAGGATCGCGTACTTGCCGGCCTGCCCGAGCTCCTCTGCTGCCGCCCGCGCCGCCGCGCGCTGCGGCTCGGGCAGCCCGGCGAGGTCCTTCTCCTCCAGGAAGAGCACCTCGTCGGTCTCGTCGGCGAGCACGTTCTGGCTGAACTGGGTGTAGAGCGAGGCCAGGCGTTGGTTGATCTCGGAGAGGCGCTGCTTGGCCGGCGGCGCCAGCCGGGCGCCGGCCCGCACGAAGGTGTTGTGCACCCACCAGACGAGCCGCCGCTGCTCGGCGGTGAGCGCGGCGCTGTCGCGCCCGGCGTAGACCGCATCGAGGCGGGCGAAGAGGCGTTCGTTCTGGGTGATCCGGTCGGCGAAAGCGGCGAGCTTGGGCGCCATCTCGCGCTCGACCGCCTGGAACTCGCGGGTGTTCATCGTCGAGCTGAAGACGCCGTAGACCGCCTGCACCCGGTCGAGCGTGCGGCCGCAGCCCTCCAGGGCCGCGACCGTGTTGGCGAAGCTCGGGGCCTCCGGGTTGCCGGCGATCGCCTCGACTTCGGCGAGCTGCTCGGCCATCGCCGCCTCGAGGGCCGGCTGGAAGTGCTCGACGCGCACCTGATCGAACGGTGGAACGCCGCCGTAGGGTCCGCCCCAGGGGCGGAGCAGCGGATTCTGGGCCGGCACGGGCGCGGCCGCGAGCAGAGTCGCGACGCCCAGGCTGGGAAGCAGAGAAGGATTCATGTCGTCTGGCTCCATGGGAAGTGGGCGGCGGACCCGGGCGCCGCCGCGCCCGCTGCCGCTCGCTAGATCTTATTCGCTCGCCGGCCGGCGAAGTTTCCAGCGCCCGCTGGCGAACACCGCGCGGATGTCCTCCAGCACCTCGCGATCGATCACCAGGGGCTCCCCGCTGGCCAGGTCGACCGCCTCGACCGGGGCGATCCGCACGTCGTAGTTCTCCCAGCCCATGAAGTCGACCAGGATCTTCTGGAACCTGGCGTCCACCCGGCCGTCGAGCGGCCCGGCGTAGAAGCCGCGCCGGGTCCAGATCTCCTGCAGCTCAAGGGCGATCTCAGGAGTCACCGGCATCAGGTTCTCCGGCCGCGAGCGGGTGAAGTGCAAGCGGTTCAGGCGGTAGAGCCGCTCGAGCTCGGCGATCGGCGTGGCGTGGTCGTAGATCGAGATGTCGACGAAGTTGTCCTGCGCGTCGTAGCCGGCCCCGGCGCGCACCACCAGCAGGGCCGCGCTCTGCTCGCCCCGCTGATCGCCCCCCGCCTTGCCGCCGGCCACCAGCGCCGCCAGCAGGCGGTCGGCGAGCTCGCCCGGCGTCGCCTCGAAGGAGCGCGCCATCGCCTCGACGGTCGCCGCCGAGACCAGGATGTTCCCCTGCGCCGCGTAGCCCTGCCCGACGATCACCTCGCCCATCCCGCCGTCGACCGCCGATCCGGAGGACCGTCCCACCCGCCCGCCTCCCCAGGCGAAGCAGTCGCGCCCCGTCCAGCTCGCGGCGTTGCCGCGCGCGTCGACCATCCCGACCTGCCGCTGCTCGCGCCCCGCGTCGCCGCGCAGCACGATGCGCAGCGCCTCCTCCGCGCTGGCGCCGCGGGCCATGAGCTCGAGGCCGTCGATGCCGTAGTCGAGCTCGACGAAGCTCTGCGTCGCCACCGCCCCGACGCCGGCCCGCGCCCAGGGCACCACCGACCGGACGTTCGGGAACTTCGACTGCACCGCGACCCCGAGATCCCCGTTCGCGGGATCGACCGCCACGATCGAGAAGGTCGCTACCAGGGGGTGGCGCCGCGCGACGAGATCGCGCGGCACCGCGAGCGCCGAAAGGAGCAGGACGAGCGAGGCGACGAGCGACAACAGAGCTGGAGCGAGATACCGGTGCATGGGGATCTCCTGGCGGCCGAGCGGACGCGCGCTCGAACTCTACGCCACCCGCGACGTCGCTCCCCGCCCCATGGCGCGGTGCGCCGCCCCCTCGCCCGCCCTACACTGCGACCGCCATGTCCGCTCCGGCCGCCGCGCCGCGCGGCCTCGCCACCCGTCAGGGGCTGATCGCCATCCTGGCGCTGGTCGCGATCGCGCTGCATCTCGTGTTGCGCTACGCCCTGCGCCTCGAGGGCGCGGCGTGGGGCTTCGCGCTGGCCGACTGGCCGCTCTTGGTGGCCCTCGCGCTGGGCGGCGCGCCGCTCGTTCTCGAGCTCGCCGGCAACCTGGTGCGCCGTGAGCTCTCGTCGGATCTCCTCGCCGGCATCTCGATCGTCACCTCGGTCGTCCTCGGCGAGTACCTCGCCGGGACCCTGGTGGTGCTGATGCTCTCCGGCGGCCAGGCGCTCGAGTCCTACGCCGTGCGCAGCGCCTCCTCGGTGCTCCAGGCGCTCGCCCGACGCATGCCGTCGCGCGCCCACCAGCGTCGCGACGGCGCGGTGGTCGACGTGCCGCTCGAGGGGATCGCGCCAGGCGACGAGCTGATCGTCTTCCCGCACGAGATCTGCCCGGTCGACGCCACGGTCATCGAGGGCCACGGCACGATGGACGAGTCGTATCTGACCGGCGAGCCCTACCAGCTCTCCAAGGTCCCCGGCGTCGGGGTGCTCTCGGGGGCGATCAACGGCGAGACCGCCCTGGTGATCCGCGCCGACCGCCGCGCCGTCGACTCGCGCTACGCCAAGATCCTCGAGGTGATGCGCGAGTCCGAGCAGCGGCGGCCCCGCCTGCGCCGGCTCGGCGATCAGCTGGGCGCGATCTACACGCCGATCGCGGTCGCCATCGCCGTCGCCGCCTGGGCGGCGAGCGGCGACGCGCGCCGCTTCCTCGCCGTGCTGGTGGTGGCGACCCCCTGTCCGCTGCTGATCGCGATCCCGGTGGCGATCATCGGCTCGATCTCTCTCGCCGCGCGGCGCGGCATCATCGTCAAGGATCCCGCGGTGCTCGAGCGGATCGGCACCTGCCGGATCGCCCTGTTCGACAAGACCGGGACGCTCACCTACGGCGAGCCCCGGCTCACCGAGGTGGTGGCCGGCGAAGGCTTTTCGCCCGACGCGGTGCTCGCGCTGGTGGCGAGCCTCGAACGCTATTCGCGCCATCCGCTCGCCGCCGCGCTGCTCGCCGCCGCCGCGGCCCGGGGGCTGCCGCTCGACGAGGCCGACGAGATGACCGAGCGCCCTGGAGAGGGGCTGCGCGGCCGAGTGAGCGGGCGAAGCCTCCGTGTGGTCAGCCGCAAGGAGGCTGTCGAGTCGCTCGGCGCGCTCGCCGACCGTCTGCCGCCGCACACCGCCGGGATGGAGTGCGTCGTTCTGATCGACGGCGCCTTCGCCGGCCTCTTCCGCTTCCGCGACGAGCCGCGCGCCGACGGCACGCCGTTCATCCGCCATCTCGAGGAGTTGCACCGCTTCGAGCGGGTGATGCTGATCTCCGGCGACCGCGAGTCGGAAGTCCGCTACCTCGCCGACAAGGTCGGCATCCGCGAGGTCCACGCCTCGCAGAGCCCGGAGCAGAAGCTCGCCCTGGTGCGCGCCGAGACTGCCCGCGCGCCCACCGTCTTCCTCGGCGACGGGATCAACGACGCCCCGGCGCTCACCGCGGCGACGGTCGGCATCGCCTTCGGCCAGGGAAGCGACATCACCGCCGAGGCGGCGGGGGTGGTCATCCTGGACAGCTCGCTGTCGCGGGTCGACGAGTTGTTGCACATCGGGCGGCGCATGCGCTCGATCGCGCTGCAGAGCGCGGTCGGCGGCATGGCGCTCTCGGTGCTCGGCATGGGGTTCGCGGCGATCGGCTGGCTCGCGCCGGTGGCCGGCGCTCTCACCCAAGAGATCATCGACGTCCTGGCGGTCGCCAATGCCCTGCGCGTCGCGATCCCCCCCGGGAAGTTGATCGACTACGACGCCGGCGATCCGGCGGCCGGCTGAACCCGGCTCAGAGCGCCAGCGTCCCGCCGACGGCGAGCGACGCGACGGCGGGAGCGAGGTCGCGGTCTTCCCCGGCGAGCCGCGCCGCGAGCACTCGCGGCGCCTCGTCCACCGGCTCGTCGGTCAGATCGAAGGCACCCCAGTGCATCGGCACCAACCGTCTCGCCGCCAGATCGCGAAAGGCGATGAGCGCCTCCTCGGGGTTCATGTGCACCGGCCGCATGAACCAGCGCGGCTCGTAGGCCCCGATCGGCAGCAGCGCGAGGTCGATCCTGGGGAACCTGCGGCCGATCTCGGCGAAGCCGTGGTAGTAGCCGCTGTCGCCGCCGAAGTAGAGACGGAGCCCGTCGCACTCGATCAGCCACGAGCCCCAGAGCGTCGTCTCGTCCCGTTGACTCAGCCGGCGCGACCAATGCTGCGCCGGCAGAAAGGTCAGCCGCCAGCCGTCGCGCTCGACGCTCTGCCACCAGTCGAGCTCGACGACGTCGCGGAAGCCGTGGCGCCGCAGGTAGCTCCCCAGCGCCAGTGGCACGAACCAGGCGATGGTCTTCGGCAGGCGCCTGAGTGTCCAGGCGTCGAGGTGGTCGTAGTGGTTGTGCGACAGGACGGCGACCGCGTCCGCCGGCAGGGCGGCGAGCGGCAGACCGAGCGGCGAGAGGCGAGGAGGGAGCAGGGCACGGGGCCCGAAGTGCGGGTCGGTGAGCAGCACCCGGCGTCCGGACTGCACAGCGAAGGTCGCGTGGCCGACCCAGGTGAGCTCGGGCCGCGGAAGGTCGCAGTGCAGACGCGCGCCGTCGTTGGGGACCGCCGACACCACCGGGGGCCGGCGCTTGTCCCAGCGGTTGCGTGACAGCACCTTCCACCGGAAGACGTCGGCGAAGCTCGCCTTGCTCGCTCCCCAGGGATTGAAGAAGCGCCCGCCCGCGAAGTGCGGCGCATCCAGGGTCGCCGGATCACGGTCGGGGCGGTTCACGGCGGCGATTGTGGCATGCCGGCGCACCGAGACCGGGCCGACCGGGTTGATAGGCTGGCGAGCGATGCGCGAGCCCGGACTGCCCAATCTGCGCGCCTTCCTCGACCACCTGCGGCGCGAGGGCGACCTGGTCGAGGTGACGGCACCCGTCTCCGCCCAGCTCGAGATCGCCGAGATCCATCGCCGGGTGATCGCCGCCGGCGGCCCGGCCCTGCTCTTCACCCGGGTCGAGGGCTCCGACCTGCCGCTCGTCACCAACCTCTTCGGCACGGCGCGGCGCATCGAGCTCGCCTTCGGCGAACGCCCGCAGCGCCTGATCCGCCGCCTCGCGGCCCTGCCGCAGGAGCTCCTGCCGCCGAGCCTCGGCCGGCTCTGGGCGGCCCGCGATCTGCTCGGCGAGGCCCGGCGGATCGGCCTCAGCCGGCGCCGCCGGGGACCGGTGGACGAGCTGCGCACCCGCGACGTCCGGCTCGACCGCTTGCCGGCGCTCACCTGCTGGCCGGAGGACGGCGGACCCTTCGTCACCCTGCCCCTGGTCTACACCGAGCATCCGGACGGGCTCGGCCACAACCTCGGCATGTACCGCCTGCAGGTGCACGACGCGCGCACCACCGGCATGCACTGGCAGATCGGCAAGGGGGGTGGCTATCACTACGCGGTCGCGGAGGCGCGCGACGCGGCGCTGCCGGCGACAGTCTTCCTCGGCGGACCGCCGGCGCTGATGCTCGCCGCGATCGCTCCCTTGCCCGAGAACGTCCCGGAGCTGCTGCTCGCTTCGTTGATCGCCGGCGAGCGGCTGGGCCAGATCGCCGGTCCGGGCGCGCACCCGCTGGTCGCCGAGGCGGAGCTCGCGCTGGTCGGGCGGGTGCCGCCGCGCATCCGCCGGCCGGAGGGGCCGTTCGGCGACCATTACGGCTACTACTCTTTGCGCCACGACTACCCGGTGTTCGAGGTCGAGTGGCTCTGCCGGCGCCGCGACGCGATCTTCCCGGCGACCGTGGTCGGCAAGCCGCGCCAGGAGGACTACTTCCTCGGCGACCTGCTGCAGGAGCTGCTCTCGCCGCTCTTCCCGTTGGTCATGCCGGCCGTCGAGAGCCTCTGGTCGTACGGCGAGACGGGCTACCACTCGCTCGCCGCGGCGGTGGTGCGCCAGCGCTACCCGCGCGAGGCCATGGCCTCGGCGTTCCGCATCCTCGGCGAGGGACAGCTCGCGCTCACCAAGTTCCTCCTGGTCACCGATCGCCCGGTCGACCTCAAGGACTTCCGGGCGACGCTCGCCCATGTCTTGGCGCGCAGCCGGCCCGAGAGCGATCTCTTAGTCTTCGCCAACCTGGCGATGGACACCCTCGACTACACCGGCCCGGCGGTCAACCAGGGCTCCAAGGGCGTCTGGCTGGGGCTCGGCGAGCCGGTACGCGAGCTGCCGCACGAGTTCCGACCCACCGTCCCCCTGCCGGAGGGCGTCGGCGAGGTGCGGCCGTTCTGCCCCGGCTGCCTGGTCGTCGGCGGACCGGACTTCGCCAGCGAGCCCGCAGCCCCGGCGCGCCTCGCCGCCCACCCGGCGTTCGCCGGCTGGCCGCTGCTGGTGCTCAGCGACGAGCCCCGCCGGGCCGCGGCGAGCGCGATGAACTTCCTGTGGACGACCTTCACCCGCTTCGAGCCGGCGGCCGATCTCCACGCCGCCGCGACGCGCGTCGAGCGCAATCATCTGCTGCGCACCCCACCGATCCTGATCGACGCGCGGCGCAAGCCGAGCTACCCGCAGGAGCTGTTCTGCGACGAGGCGACCGCGGCCGGGGTCACGCGGCGCTGGCGCGAGTACTTCCCGTCGGGGGGCGTCGAGATGGGCGACGCCTCGCTCGCCCACCTCGATCCTCCGCTCTGAGCGTGCCGCGTCCGTCCTGGGCCACTGCTACGATCGTCGCCCCGATGCCCGCATCCAACCCGGAACCTCGCCCCTCGATCTGGCGTCTCGGCCTGCTCGGCCGGATCGCCGCCGCGCTCGCTCTGGTCGCCGTGGTGCCGCTCGCTTTCGCCGTCGCCGGGCTCGCCGGGGCGAATCGCGAGGCCCTGCTCGAACAGCTGCTGCGCACCCACACCGTGGCGGCGCGCACTGCCGCCGATGCGCTCGACGCGTTCCTCGCCGCGCGGCGTTCCCTCGCCGCGTCGCTCCTCCTCGCTCCCGAGCTGGCGGCCGATCCGACCTCGCCGGCCGCGCAGACCCGCCTGCGCGACTCGCTCGCCAGCTGGTCCGAAGCCGGGATCGTCGCGGCCGCGCTGCACGACGCCGACGGTGCCCTGCTGGTCAAGGTGCAACAGAAGGGACGCGGCGAGCTCGCCGAGCGCCTGCTCGGCGGCGCCGCGGGTGGGGCCACGCTCCTAGCGGTGATCGACCAGCATCCCTGGCTGCGCCTCGAGCTGCCGGTCCCCGGCTCGACGGCCGCGCTGCGCCTGGCGGTCGATGCGCAGCCGCTGCTGGAGGTGCTCTCTCCCGAGGAGCTCGGCGAGCAGGCGCACATCCTGCTCCTCGACCGCGGCGGCGAGCCGCTGCTCGGCGGCGCGGCGGAGGTCGCGGCGCTGCCCGCGGCGCTGCGCGAGGCGGCGCTGGTCGCCAAGCTCTCCGGCACCGGCCGCTTCCGCGACGCGGCCGGCCGGGAGCTGGTGGGCGCCTGGTCGAGCGCCGATGCCGGACAGTGGGTCGTCATCTCCACCCAACCGGCGGCGATCGCCGAAGCAGCGGCGCGGCGGATGACCCGCCGGGCGGCGGCGGCCGGAGCGCTCGCGCTCGCGCTCGCCGCCCTGCTCGCCGGGCTGGCCTATCGCGGCCTGGTCAAGCCCTTGCGCGTCCTGCTCGCCGCGCAGCGCCGTGTCGCGGGCCTGTCGAGCACCGCCGCGGCGGGGTCCGAGACCGCGCAGTTACAGAGCGCCATGACCGCCCTCGAGCGCAACGCGCGCGATCGCGAAGCCCTCGACGAGGTCTTCCTCGGGCGGTACCAGGTCATCGAGATCCTCGGCTCGGGCGGCATGGGGACCGTGTTCCGCGGCTGGGACCCGCGCCTGCAGCGTCCGGTCGCCTTGAAGACGATCCACCTCGAGGGCCAATCGACGCGCAACGCCGAGGAAACCCTCTCCTCGATCGGCAAGCTGCTCGCCGAGGCGGTCGCGGCGGCGCAGATCGTCCACCCGCACGTGGTGGCGATCTACGATGCCGAGCAGGTCGAATCGATCGCCTACGTCGCCATGGAATACGTCGACGGGCTGGGCCTCGACCGCTACCTCGAGGAGCGCGGTCGCCTCTCCTGGCGCGAGGCGGTGCCGCTCGGCCAAGCGATCGCCGAAGGGCTCGCGGCGGCGCACGGCCGGGACCTGATGCATCGCGACATCAAGCCGGGCAACGTCCTGCTGGGTCACGACGGCTCGATCAAGATCGCCGACTTCGGTCTCGCGCAGTTCCTCTCGCAGCGGCGAGAGAAGCCCGGCATGGTGGTGGGAACTCCCGGGTTCATGGCGCCCGAGACGCTGCAGGGCAAGCCCTACACCTTCTGGAGCGACCTCTTCGCGCTCGGCGTCGTGCTCTGCCGCGCGGTGCGCGGCAGCTACCCCTTCCAGGGCCGCCAGCTACGCGACATCGTCGGCGCGACGCTCAACCAACCGGCACCCCGTCCCGAAGAGTTCGAACCCGAAGTGCCGCGGGCGTTCGCCGAGCTGATCGCCGGGCTGCTCGAGAAGAACCCCGAGCGCCGCCTCGGGCCGGCGCGCGCGGTCGCGGAGCGGCTGGCCGAGCTCGGTCGCGTGCACGGCCTCTCCTGGCAGCTCGATTTCGAGCGCGCCACCCGCCCGATCCACGCCAACGAGGTCTTCCACTCCTTGGCGTTGCCGGTCGCGCCCGCGGCGCGGCCGGCGGCGGAGCGCGCCGCGCGGTGAGCGGCACGGCGCTCGGCATCGTGGCGACCGGCCTGGTGCTCGGCTGGTCGGTCGCCTGGCCCCCCGGCCCGATCAACGCGGAGATGATCCGCCGCGCCCTGGCGCGCGGATTCTGGCCGGCCTACTCGGTGGGCCTCGGCGCCTGCAGCGGAGACTTCCTCTGGGCGCTCGCCGTCGCGCTCGGCGCCGGCGCTCTCGCCGAGCTGCCGGGCGTCCGCAGCGCCCTCGGCCTGGTGAGCCTCGTGCTGTTGCTGGCGCTCGCCAGGCTCTTCCTGCGCGGCGCGCTGCTCGCCTGGCGGACGGCTCGTCTCGGACAGGCACCGGCTCCCGCCGCATCGCGCTTCGACTCGGCGCGCGGTGGCTACTTCCTCGGGCTCACCATGGCGCTCTCCAGCCCGTGGAACATCGCCTTCTGGCTCGCCGTCATCGGACAGCAGGCGGGCGGCACGCTCGGGTTCGCGAGCTCCCTGCTGCTCGCCACCGCGGTGGTCACCGCCGCCGCGACGTGGGGCCTGGTGCTCTGCACCGCGGTCCGCATGGGCGCCCGATTCGCCACCCCCGCCTGGGAGGTGGTCACCCAGGGGCTCACCGGTCTGCTGATGCTCTATTTCGCCGCGCGACTGGTGCTGCGGCTCGCCGGCGGCTGACCGTTTGGGAAATCGCCGGCCGCGAGCTATCATCCGCGGCTCCGGCCAGCGCTGCGAGGCGTCCAACCAAGCCGAGAACCCCATGGATCTGCGCGAGAACATCCTCGAAACTCTGGGCAACACGCCGCTCGTCAAGCTGCGCCGCTACCATCCCGAAGGCGCCCTGCTCGCCGCCAAGCTCGAGTTCTTCAACCCGGGATCGAGCGTCAAGGACCGCATCGGGATCGCCATGATCGAGGCCGCCGAGCGGGAGGGACGGCTGCGCCCCGGCATGACGATCGTGGAGCCGACCTCGGGCAACACCGGACTCGGCCTGGCGATCGCCGCGGTGCTCAAGGGTTACAAGCTGATCTGCACCGCGACGACCAAGATCTCGCGCGAGAAGATCGCGCTTCTGCGCGCCCACGGCGCCGAGGTGATCGTCTGCCCGGTCGACGTCGACGCCGACGATCCGCGCTCGTACTACAAGGTGGCGGAGAGGATTCGCGACGAGCAGGGGGCCTACCTGCCCTACCAGTACTACAACCAGGCGAACCCGGAAACCCACTACCAGGCCACCGGGCCGGAGGTCTGGCACCAGACCGACGGCCGCATCACCCACTGGGTGGTCGGCATCGGGACGGGCGGCACGATCAGCGGCTCGGCGAAGTATCTCAAGGAGAGGAATCCGGACGTGCGCGTGATCGGGGTCGACCCGGCGGGCAGCGCCTACGCCTACTACCACGAGCATGGACACATGCCGCCCCCGGAGGAGCTGCACCTCTACCTGATCGACGGCATCGGGCAGAGCTACCTGCCACCCTCGTACTGGCCGGAGTACATCGACGAAGTGGTCACGGTCGACGACAAGACCGCCTACGCGGCGGTGTTCGAGCTGACCCGCGGCGAGGGGATCTTCACCGGCTCGTCCGGCGGTGCGGCGGCCTTCGCGGCGCGCGAGCTGGCGCGGCGTCTCCCCGAAGACGCCCTGGTCGTGACCCTCTTCCCCGACTCGGGCGAGCGCTACCTGTCCAAGTTGAACGACGAGTGGCTGCGCGAGAAGGGGATCCTCGAAGCGGACGAGAGCTTTCTCGACTGAGCGCGCCGCCGGCGCTCAGCTCGGCGGCTCGACGTAGCACTCGGCGAGCGCCGCGGCGAGCCGCGTGGCCCAGGCGACGTGCTGTCCGTCGGCGAACCCCCGCTTGTCCCTGCCACCCGATCCGCTGACGTAGAAGCTGGCGTCGAGCATCGACTCGCAGCTCGACCAGCTCTCGGAGCGGCGGGCGCGGGCCCCCAGACCGAAGCTCTCCAGGTAGCCGGCGTCGTCCGGCATGTAGGTGAGCACCCCGGCCGCCTCCTCGAGCAGCCGCTCGACCTTGACGCGCACCGCCGCGTTGACCCGCTCCGCGCTCCATCGTGCATGCGCCCGGCGGATCTCCTCCCAGTCCGCCGGCAGCGGCTCGACGCGGCGCCGGTTGTAGGCCGCCGAGCGCCGCGCGCTCGCCTCGTCGGCGAAGGGCTCGACCACCGCGGTGATCGCCGCCAGCGAGCGGACGCGGTCCTTACGCGCCTCGCGCGGCAGGTCGAAATCGAGCTGGACCCGACAGGTGCGCTGCTCGTGCAGGGTGAAGGGGCCATCGGACCAGCTGATCCGGTAGGGCTCGACGAGGCTCAGATTGACCGCGAAGCGGCTCCAGCCGACGTGCACGTTGTCGATCCGCGCCAGCTCGCCGGCTGCGAAGCGCTCGCCACGGCCGCCGGCGATCCGGTTGCCGAGCACCTCGACGTCGGTGTAGTGGTCGGTGCACTCCGAGACCAGGTCTTGCCGGACGACCACCGTGCGGCCCACCAGCTCGCGGCGCAGCTCCGCCTCGACGTCCGCCCGGCCCGGCGCCGGCCACGCCAACACCCCGGCGAGCCCCAGCGCCACGAGCGCTTGCTGTCGCTTCATGACGATCCCCTTTCATCTATTCTCCACCAGGTGCCAGGGTTGCACGTCGGCACGATCGCCGATTCCCCCCGGCGGCCGGCGGTTGCCCGATTCCTCCCCAGCCGAGGCAGGCGCGCGCCCATCGGGATAATACTTGATATGTAAACTATTTATCTGTATTCTTCCCGCATGACGACGTCGACCCGCCTGCTGGCCGAGCTCAAGCAGCGGCGCCCCTTCCCCACGCCGGCCGAAGAGGCCGCCGTCGCGTTGATGCGCACCACCGACCTCCTGCAGCGCCGGATCTCCCTGGCGATCGAGCCGGCGGGGATCACTCCGCAGCAGTACAACGTCCTGCGCATTCTGCGTGGGTCCCATCCCGAGCCGTTGCCGACGCTCGAGATCGCCCTGCGCATGATCGAACAGGCGCCCGGGATCACCCGGCTGCTCGACCGCCTCGAAACCAAACAGCTGGTCGGCCGGGAGCGCTGCCACGAGGACCGCCGCCAGGTGCTCTGCCGGATTACGGAGCGCGGGCTCGCCGTGCTCGCCGAGCTCGACCGCCCGGTGAGCAGCGCGATCCGCGGCGCCTTCCGGAAGCTGGGCCGCGCCAGAGCCCTGCAGCTCATCGCGCTCCTCGACGGGTTGCGCGCGGAGCTGGTCGAAGCGCCCGCACTGCCCGACGCTCCGCCGCCGGACTGAGTACCGCTCGTCGGCGACCATCGCGCGGGCGGCGAACGCAGCGCGAATCGGAGAACCCGAGCGGCGGCGAGCCGTACCTCCTGGTACGATCCGGGTGTCGCGTGCCCTGCCGGGCGCGACACCCGATTCCATCCGTCTCCAGGAGGCTTCAATCCCATGCGTCATGCCGCCCACGCCCTGGCCCTCGCCCTGACCGCCAGCCTCGCCTTCGTCGCGTCGTCCTTCGCCGCCAAGAGCGCGCCGGAGCCCGCCAGCAAGGAGGCCGACCGAGAGGCCCTCTCGGCCGACACCCTGGCCGGGCTCGAGTTCCGCTCCCTCGGCCCGGCGCTGACCTCGGGCCGGATCATCGACCTCGCCATCTCCCCGGCCGCGCCACGCCGATGGTACGCCGCGGCCGCCTCGGGCGGCGTCTGGCGGAGCGACAACGCGGGCACGACGTGGAGCCCGATCTTCGACGGCGAAGGATCGTTCTCGATCGGTTGCCTGGCCGTCGACCCCGAGAATTCCAACGTCCTCTGGGTGGGAACCGGCGAGAACAACTCGCAGCGCAGCGTCGCCTACGGCGACGGGATCTACCTGACGCTCGACGCCGGCAAGAGCTGGAAGAACGTCGGGCTCAAGAGCTCCGAGCACATCGGCGACATCCTGATCGACCCGCGCGACAGCGCGACCGTGTTCGTCGCCGCGCAGGGCCCGCTCTGGGGGCCCGGGGGGGAGCGCGGAGTCTTCAAGACCACCGATCAGGGCGCCACCTGGAAGCAGGTGCTGAAGATCTCCGACGACACCGGCGCTTCGGACCTGGCGTTCGATCCGCGCGATCCCGACGTCCTCTACGTCAGCGCCTATCAGCGTCGGCGCCACGTCTGGACGCTGATCGACGGCGGACCGGAGTCGGCGATCTACAAGTCGACCGACGCCGGCGCCACCTGGCGCAAGCTCGAGCGCGGCCTGCCGAAGACCGACCTCGGCCGGATCGGGCTCGCCGTCTCGCCGGCCGATCCCGACGTGATCTACGCGGTGATCGAAGCCGAGCCCGGCGAGGGCGGCTTCTATCGCTCCAAGGACCGCGGCGAGAGCTGGGAGAAGCGCGGCGGCTACGTCTCCGGCAGCCCGCAGTACTACCAGGAGATCGTCGCCGACCCGCTGGACGTCGACCGGATCTACTCGATGGACACTTACCTGCAGGTCACCGACGACGGCGGCGCCACCTGGCGCAATCTGGGCGAAAGGTCGAAGCACGTCGACAATCACGCCATGTGGATCGATCCGCAGGACGCCCACCACTACCTGGTCGGCAGCGATGGCGGGATCTACGAGAGCTTCGACCGCGGGGCCACCTGGCGCTTCTTCGAGAATCTGCCGATCACCCAGTTCTATCGCCTGGCGGTCGACGACGCGCGGCCGGTCTACAACGTGTACGGCGGTACGCAGGACAACTTCACCCTCGGCGGACCGTCACGCACCCTGGCCCTGCAGGGCCCGGCGAACGAGGACTGGTTCGTCGTCCAGGGGGGCGACGGCTTCTGGGCGGCGATCGACCCGACCGACCCGAACATCGTCTACGGCGAGTATCAACACGGCGGGCTCACCCGCTTCGACCGCCGCAGCGGAGAGAACGTCGACATCCAACCGCAGGTCGAGCCCGGCGAGGCGCCGGCGCGCTGGAACTGGGACTCGCCGCTCGTCCTCTCGGCGCACTCGCCGACCCGGCTCTACTTCGCGTCGCAGCGCCTCTATCGCAGCGACGACCGCGGCGACGCCTGGCGCGCCATCTCTCCCGACCTCACCCGGCAGATCGACCGCAACCGGCTGAAGGTGTTCGGCCGGGTGCAGAAGCCCGACGCCGTGGCGAGGAACGCCTCGACCTCCTTCTACGGCAACATCGTGGCGCTCGCCGAATCTCCCTCCGCCGAGGGCCTGCTCTACGTCGGCACCGACGACGGGCTCGTCCAGGTGACCGAGGACGGCGGCGCCAATTGGCGGCGTGTCGAGCAGTTTCCCGGCGTCCCGGAACTGACCTACGTCCGCCGGCTCGTGGCCTCGCGCCATGCGACCGACGTGGTCTACGCCGCGTTCGACAACCACAAGATGGCCGATTTCAAGCCCTACCTCGCGCGCAGCGCGGATCGCGGGCGGACCTGGACGTCGATCGCCGGCGATTTGCCGGCGCGGGGGAGCGTCTACGCGCTGGTCGAGGACCCGGTGCGCCCGGAGCTGCTCTACGCGGGAACCGAGTTCGGGCTGTACGCCACCTTCGACGGCGGCAAGAAGTGGATCCGGCTCAAGGGCGGCCTGCCGACCATTCAGGTGCGCGACCTCGCCATCCAGCAGCGCGAGGACGATCTCGTGCTCGCCACCTTCGGCCGCGGTTTCTACGTGCTGGACGACCTCGCGCCGCTGCGCGGTGTCTCGGCTGCCGCCCTGGAGAGTCCGGCGCTGCTCTTCCCGCCGCCGACCGCCCAGCTCTACGTCCCGCGCTCGCGCATCGGCGGGCGCGACAAGGTCTTCGCCGGAGAGACTTTCTACCTCGCCGCCAACCCGCCGTTCGGCGCCACGCTCACCTACTACCTGAAGGAGGAGCGCAAGAGCCTCAAGCAGCGGCGACAGGAGGCGGAGAAAGCGGCGCTCGAAGCGAAACGGGAGCTCGAGTTCCCGGCTTTCGAGGCGCTGCGCGCCGAAACGCTCGAAGAGAAGCCGGTCGTGATCGCCACGGTGCGCGATGCGGAAGGGGCCGTGGTGCGCCGCCTCGAGGGCCCTGCCAGCGCCGGCTTCCATCGCCTGACCTGGGATCTGCGCTATCCGCCGGCCAACCCGGTCGCCGCGTCGGTGCCCGACGATCCGGAGTACGTGGCGCCGCAGGGGCCGTTCGCGGCGCCCGGCAGCTACACCGTCGACCTCGCCCTGCGCGCCGAGAACACCGTCACCCCGCTCGCCGGACCGACCGCATTCGCGGTCGAGGTGCTGGGCAACGCCACGCTGCCCGCCAAGGACCGCGCCGCGGTGCTCGCCTTCCAGCAGAAGCTGGCGCGTCTGCAGCGCGCGGTGCTCGGCGCGGAAGGTCTGGTCGGCGACACCGCGAGCCGGCTCGCGCTGATGCGCAAGGCGATTCGCGAAACCCCAGGACTCGACCCGGCGGTGGACGCGGAGGCGCGCCAGCTCGAGCTGGCGCTCCAGAAGATCGGTATCGCGCTCTCCGGCGACAGCTTCCTGCGGCGCAAGAACGAGCCGACACCCCCGTCGATCTCCGAGCGGGTCCAGAACGCAGTGCTGGCCAGCTGGGTCACCACCGCCGAACCGACGGCGACGCAACGTGACGCCTACCGCTTCGCGGGCGAGGCCTTCACCCAGGAGCTGGCGGCGCTTCGCCGCCTGATCGAGACCGACCTCGCGGTGCTCGAGTCCCGGCTGGAGAGCGCCGGCTCCCCCTGGACACCGGGGAGGATCCCCGACTGGCGCTACGAACCGTGAGGCCGCGCGAGCACCAGCGCACCGTCCGCTGGGCCGATCCCCGCGAGGCGGTCCGGCGCGCGATCGAGGGGCGGCTCTCCGGCTTGCAGTTCCTGCGTGCCATGCGGGACGGCACGATCCCTTCCCCGCCGGTGGGCGTGCTGCTCGGTTTCGAGATCGACCTGGTGGAGCCCGGCCGGGTCGTCTTCGGACTGCAGCCGGCCGAGCACCACTACAACCCCAACGGCGTGGTGCACGGCGGCGTCGCGGCAGCGCTGCTCGACACCGTCACCGGCTGCGCGGTGATCACCGAGCTGCCGTTCGGCACCAACTGCGCGACGCTCGAGCTCAAGGTGAACTACATCCGCTCGCTCGGCGCGGCCTCGCCTCGTCTGTCGTGCATCGGAACGGTGCTCCACCTCGGCCGGCGTTCGGCGGTCGCCGAGGGGCGGCTCGAGTTGCCCGACGGGCGCCTGGCGGCGCACGCCACCTCCACCCTGATGATCTTCGCGCCCGAGGAGGCGCACGGCGAGCGGCCCGGCCCGGCGCAGTAGAATGAGCGCATATCAAGATCGAGGAGCGCCGCCATGATCGATGACATCCCTCAGGTCGACACCACTCTCCTGGACGAGTTGATCGACCTCCGGCGCGAACGCGACGCCCTGCGTCAGCGGCTCGCCCGCCTGAGCGACAGCGCCGGACAGGTCTCGGAAGTGGTGCTGCAACGGGTGCAGGCCGACTACGAGAGCCGCATCGAGGCGATCGACGCCAAGTCGGCGCCCAAGAAGCAGGAGGCGCGCGAGCTGTTCAACCGCCTGAAGCCGCTGCAGGATGCGGCGCAGGAGGCCTTCAACGCCCTGCGCCTCGATCAGGAGGAGCTCGGCGTACGCCACCGCCTGGGCGAGTTCGACGACGAAGAGTACCGCCGCCGGATGGCGCAGCTCGGCGAGAAGATGAAGGGGGCCGAGGGGCGCTCGGCGGAGATCTCGGAGCTGGTGGCCCGCTTCGTGGGCGCCTTCGACTCGGTGAGCGACCTGGCTCCCGGGCAGACGGCCGAAGTGCTCGCCGTGGTGTCGGCGCCCGAGCCGCGGCACGACGAGGGAACGCTGCATCTTCCGCCGGAGCCGCCGCCGGCGCCCGAGCCGCCCCCCCTCCCGCCTCCGCCCGCCGCGGCGATCCTGGTCCAGCCCTTCGAGATCGCCGAAGTCAGCGAGGCGCCGCCAGCCCCGGTGGAGGACATCCGCCCGATCGCCGAGACGACCCCGGTCGCTCCGCTGGCGCAGCCCCTGGTTGCCACCGGCCACCCTCGGCTGGTGGCGCTCGACAGCGACATCGAGCCGCCCGAGCACCGCCTCGAGCCGCTCACCTTCATCGGCCGCACCCCCGAGAATCACGTGCGCATCTTCAAGCCTGCGGTCTCCCGCCGCCACGCCCAGATCGCGCACGTCGATGGGGGCTGGCTGCTCAAAGACCTGAGCTCCGAGAACGGCACCTACGTCAACGGCCAGCGGATCAGCGAACGCGCGCTGGTCGACGGCGACCGGGTGCAGTTCGGCACCTCGCGCTTCCTCTTCAAGGCGGACTGAGCGGTCGGCGCCGCGTGAGAGCGCTCGACGCCGCCCTGCTCTTCGCCGCCGCGGCGGCCGGCGGCGGCATGAACGCGCTCGCCGGCGGGGGCACGATCCTCACCTTTCCGACCCTCCTCCTGCTCGGCGTCCCGGCGGTGACCGCCAACGCCACCTCCACCGTCGCGCTGCTGCCGGGCGCCGCGGCGAGCTTCGCGGGCTACCGGCGCGAAGTCGCGACCCACCGTCACTGGCTGACCTCGCTCCTGCTGCCGAGCCTGGCCGGCGGCGCGCTCGGCGCGTTCCTGCTCCTCGCCACGCCCGACCGGGTTTTCGCCCGGCTCGCGCCCTGGCTGATTCTCTTCGCCACCGCCCTCTTCTTCCTCCAGTCCCTCGCCGCGTTTCGTCGCCGCACGGCGCCGCACGCGCTGGCGCCGGAGCTCGCCGGACGCCACCTGCGGATCGCCCTCGCGGCGCAGCTCGGCGTGGCGATCTACGGCGGATACTTCGGCGCCGGAATCGGCATCCTGATGTTGGTGATCCTCGGCTACCTCGGGCTCGAGGACATCCACGCCATGAACGGACTGAAGAACTTCTTCGGCATCTGCATCAACAGCGTCGCGGCGGCGATCTTCATCGCCCGCGGGGCGGTCGACTGGCCGCTCGCGTTGGTGATGCTCGTCGGCGCCGTGGCGGGGGGCTACGCGGGAGCCAACTTCGGGCGCTGGATCGGACCGGCGAAGGCGCGCGGCGCGGTGATCCTGATCGGGGTCGTCCTCGCCGTCGTGCTCTGGATTCAGCAGCGCTGAGCGCGGCCCTCCCCGCGGGGGAATAAGCTCCCCACGGTGCCGGTTGTGAGGAACGTCGACCGCCGGCCCCGCTGCCGGGAGTCTGGCGCGTCGCAGGAGATCCGATGACCGACCAACTTCTGCTCCCCGTCCTGCCACTGCGGGACGCGGTGCTTTTCCCCGGCATCGCGCTGCCGATCGGCGCCGGCCGCGCCGGCACGTTGCGTGCCATCGAGACCGCGCTCAAGAGCGGCGATCCGCTGGTGCTCGCCGTGACCCAGCGGCAGAACGTCGACGAAGTGGCGGCCGAGGGGCTCTACTCGGTCGGCACGGTGGCGCGGCTGGGCCAGGTCCAGCGCAACCTGTCGGGCATGCAGCTCGTGCTGCACGGCGAGCGGCGCGGCATCGCGCTGCGCTACCAGGAGCGTGACGGCTACCTGGTCGCCACCACGCTCGCCGCCGCCGACCAGCAGCCCGCGGACGCCCAGGACGCGGCGTTCGTCGCCCTCTTCCGCGAGACCAAGGAACGGTCGATCGAGCTCGCCAAGCGCGCCGGGCTGCCCGACGAGCTGGTGCAGCAGGTCATCTCGATCGCCGCCGAGCCGTCGCGTTTCGCCGACCTGGTCTCGGCCTACGTCGAGCTGCCGACCGCGGAGCGGCAGAAGCTGCTCGAGATGCTCTCGGTCGAGGAACGCCTGCGGCACGTGCTGATCCACGTCCAGCGCCAGCTCACCGTGCTCGACACCCAGGAGCAGATCAAGTCCAAGGTCCGCGAGGAGCTGGGCGACCGCCAGCGCGAGATGGTGCTGCGCGAGCAGATGAAGGCGATCCAGAAGGAGCTCGGCGAAGGCAACGACGGCGGCGACCTCGAGGAGCTCGCCGAGCGGCTGGCCAAGCTCGACCTGCCGCCGGCGGTGCGCAAGGAGACCGACCGCGAACTGGGAAGGATGCGGCGCATCGGCCGGGAGTCGATGGAGTCGCAGGTCATCCGCACCTTCCTCGAGACCGTGGCCGAGCTGCCGTGGAGCGAGCGCAGCGCGGAGAAGCTGGACATCCAGGAGGCGGAGCGGATCCTCGACGAGGATCACTACGGTCTGCAGGACGTCAAGGACCGCGTCCTCGAGTTCCTCGCTGTCCGCCAGCTCCGCCTGGCCCGCGACGCGAAGGTGCCGGTCGAGGATTCCCCGGCGAGCCGAGACGGAGAGGACGGTGCCGGCGAGCATCGTCCGAGCACCGCGGACCGCGCGACGGCGGAAGTGGGTTCCGCGAGCGTCCGAAGAGCGCCGGACGACGCGAAGCAGCGCGAAGCCGGCGTCCCCGAGCGCGACAAGCTGGCCAAGGGCCCGATTCTCCTCTTCATCGGCCCTCCCGGCGTCGGCAAGACCTCGATCGCCAAGTCGATCGCCCGTTCGATGGGGCGCGAGTACGTGCGCATCTCGCTCGGCGGGGCGCGCGACGAGGCCGACATCCGCGGCCACCGCCGCACCTACGTCGGCGCGATGCCCGGCCGGATCCTGCAGGGAATGCGGCAGGCCGGCAAGAAGAACCCCGTCTTCCTGCTCGACGAGATCGACAAGCTGGGGGTCTCCTTCCAGGGCGATCCGGCCGCCGCGTTGCTCGAGGTGCTCGATCCGGCGCAGAACGACAGCTTCACCGATCACTACCTCGGCGTGCCGTTCGACCTCTCCGAGGTGCTCTTCGTCTGCACCGCGAACTTCGCGCAGGGAATCCCGTCGCCGCTGCTCGATCGCATGGAGACCGTGGAGTTCTCCGGCTACACCGAGGCCGAGAAGGCCGAGATCGCCCGCCGCTACCTGCTGCCCCGTCAGCTCGAGGAGAACGGCTTGGCAGCCGAGCAGCTCGAGCTCGCCCCCGAGGCGCTGGGCGAGCTCATCTCGGGCTACACCCGCGAGGCGGGGGTGCGCCAGCTCGAGCGCGAGATCGGCCGGCTCGCCCGCAAGGCGGCGCGCAAGATCGCCAGCCGCGAGACGGCACGCATCGTGGTGGACGTCGCGGCGGTGCACGATCTGCTCGGCCGGCCGCGGGTCCACCCGGAGCGCGCCGCGCGGCAGGACCAGGTCGGCGTCGCGACCGGCATGTTCTACACCCCGGTGGGCGGCGACATCCTCTTCGTCGAGGCGCAAACCATGCGCGGCAAGGGCGAGCTGGTGCTCACCGGCCAGCTGGGCGACGTCATGAAGGAATCGGCGCGCGCGGCCTGGAGCTACGCCAAGGCGCACTCCGCGGCGCTCGGCATCGACGAGAGCTCCTTCGAGCGCGACCTCCACGTGCACGTGCCGGCCGGCGCGGTGCCCAAGGACGGCCCTTCGGCCGGAGTCACCATGGCGTCGGCGGTGGTCTCGGTGCTCTCCGGGCGCCCGGTGCGGTACGACCTCGCGATGACCGGCGAGATCACCTTGACCGGACGGGTGCTGCCGATCGGCGGCGTCAAGGAGAAGATCCTCGGCGCGGTGCGTGCCGGCATCGAGGAGATCCTGCTCCCCAAGGAGAACATGGCCGACCTCGAGGATCTGCCGCCCGAGGTGCGCGAACGGATTCGCGTCCATCCGGTCGAGGAGCTGGGTGAGGTCCTCGCCCTGGCGCTGCGCGGCGGGCGCTTCCGCGAGGGCCGGCTCACCTTCGCCGAGGAGCGGCCCGAGCGCCGCAGCGAGCTGCCGCCGCACTGAGGCGACTCAGGGCTAGAATCCCGGCTCTCGCGAAGGAGGTCCGGGATGCCGCAGCGCCAGTCCACCGCGTTTCGTCGCTGGAGCCGCGCCGCCGGCGCGGCGATCTGCCTCTTGCCGGGAGGCGCCGCCGCGGTCGAGCCGTCACCGCTCGCCGCCGCGATCGACGCGCGCGCCGTTGCCATCGCGCCACGCGTCGTCGAGTGGCGGCGTCACCTGCATCGCCATCCCGAGCTCTCCAACCGCGAGATCGAGACCGCGCGCTTCGTCGCCGAGCGCCTGCGCGAGATGGGTCTGGCGCCGCGTACCGGCGTCGCTCGGACCGGCGTCGTGGCGGTGCTCGAGGGGGGGCGTCCGGGGCCGGTCGTCGCACTGCGCGCCGACATGGACGCGCTGCCGGTGCGCGAGGAGCTCGACCTGCCGTTCGCCAGTCGCGCCACCGGCACCCACGAGGGCAATACCGTCCCGGTGATGCACGCCTGCGGCCACGATGCGCACGTCGCGATGCTGCTCGGCGCCGCCTCGCTGCTCGCCGAGCTGCGCCGCGATCTCCCGGGCAAGGTGGTGCTGATCTTCCAGCCCGCGGAGGAAGGTGCCCCGGCGGGCGAGAGTCCGGCCGGCGCCGAGGCCATGATCGGCGAAGGCGTGCTCGAGGACCCGCCGGTCACGGCGATCTTCGGGCTGCACGTCGTGGCGCGCTGGCCGGTCGGCAGCCTGGTGACCCGGCCCGGGCCGGTGCTCGCTGCCGGCGACCGTTTCGAGATCGAGGTGACCGGTCGCCAGACCCACGGCGCCAAGCCCTGGGACGGCATCGACCCGATCGTGGTCGCGAGCGAGATCGTCGGCGCGCTGCAGACCCTGGTGTCGCGCCAGGTCGACATCACCCGCGAGCCGGCGGTCGTCTCGGTGGGCCAGTTCACGGCCGGCGTGCGCAGCAACATCATCCCCGACCGGGCGCAACTCGCCGGCACGATCCGCACCTTCGACGAAGGCATGCGCGCCGACCTGCACACGCGGCTGCGACGGCTGGCCGAGCAGATCGCGGAGGCGCACGGCGCCAGCGCCAGAGTGACGATCGAGCCCGGCTATCCGGTGACGGTGAACGATCCCGGGCTCACCGAGCGCATGCTGCCGACCCTGGCGCGGGTGGCCGACGGGGGCCTCCGCGAGCTGCCCAAATCGACCTGGTCGGAGGACTTCTCCTTCTACGCGCGCCGGGTTCCGGCGCTCTTCGTCGATCTCGGCGTGACGCCCGACGCCGAGATCGCGACCGCGGCGGTGAACCACTCACCGCGCTTCTTCGTCGACGAACGGGCGCTCGCGACCGGCACGCGGGCGCTCGCCCACTTGGCCGCCGACTACCTCGCGGCCACGCGCTGAGCGCCGGCGGGAAGGCAGCGCCGGGCCACCAGGAAGTCGAGCATCAGCCTCCAGAGCTCGTCCTTGCGATCGGTCAGGCGGTGATCGCCGTCGGGAAAGAGCTGCAACCGGATAAGACCGCCCGGCGCACGCGCCGCGAAACGCACGATGTCGCGGTAGTCGACCGAAGCGTCCAGCATCCCCTGCAGGACCAGGGTCGGCGTGCGATAGGCGGCGAGCAGCACCTCGGCGTCGTAGCGCCGCAGGTCGACGAGTAGCTCCCAGCCGAGATCGGCGTCGACGAACTCGTTGGTGAAGCGGGCGAAGCCCTCGCGCCGCCAACGCACCAGCCCCTCCTCCCCCGCCCAGCGCTCGAGCCCGGCGCGCATGCCGATCGCGGGAGCGAGATGAAGCCCGGCGAGCACTTGACCGGGGCGCCGCGCGGCATGCCAGAGCGCGGTCGCGCCGCCCATCGACGAGCCGATCAGCACCACCGTGCCGAGCCCCCTGGAGCCCAGGTAGTCGTGCACCCGCGCGGTGTCCTCCAGATTCCGGCTGAGCGTCAGGTCGCGCAACGAGCCGCCCGATTCGCCGTGGCCCTGGAAGTCGAACGAGCAGAAGGGAACCCCGAGCTCGCCAGCGCGCGCGCGGAAGTACTCCGCCTTCTCGCCCCCCTGGACCGAGCCGAAACCGTGCAGGTAGAGGAAACAGAAGGGGAACGGGCCACCCCCGGCGGGCAACCCGAGACGGAGCGCCAAGTGGCTCGACGCGCCCGACGCGTCCGTGCACTCCAGCCGGAGGTGCTCCTCGCCGAGAGCCGATCCGCTGGTCATCGTCCGTTCAGTCTGACAGCGCGCCGGCGGGCCCGCAACGAACCGGCTCCCACCCGCGCTAGACTTTCGTCATGGGTATCGGAGCCAACGCCGGCCCGGAGCTGGTCGAGAGGGTCGTCACTCGCTTGAAGTTCCCGCAGGCCTTCGCCGTTCTGCTCGGGCTCTTCCTCTTCGACCTGATCTTCCCCGACTTCGTTCCGTTCATCGACGAGATCCTGCTCGGCCTGGGTACCGCCGTCTTCGGCATGTGGCGGGAACGGATCCCCGCCGCCGGAGCGCCCAAGCCGCCGATCAAAAACGTCACGCCTCCGCCCTAGGCGGGATTCCTCAGAACGTCCCCGAAGCGCCGCCGCCGCCGAACTCTCCGCCACGGCCCGTGAAGTCGGGCGGCTTCTCGACCGGGCGCGCGGCGGGGCTCAAGGTGGCGAGGGTCGCCGCGATCTCGACCGCCTCCAGACTGTCGCGGTCCTCTGGCAGCTCGCGGGCGGTCCAGCCAGCCCATTCGCCGCCCGCTCGGCGCTCCAGCGCGCGGCGCAGGACCATCGTCGCGGCGAGCAGGGCGCCGCCGGCCAGTATCAGCACCAGCCAGAGCGGGCGCCATCCGTACCGTGCGACGAGACTGGCCACGGTCTCCGCAGCCAGCACCAAGCCAAGGTCGACCGCCGGACGGAAGCGGCGACGCAGCCCGGCGGTGAGCAGGGCCGCCGGGATCGCCAGCATGGCGAGCTCGGAGGCGACCAGCAGGCCGAGGGGTGGAGCCAGGGGCTCGCCGGGCGCACCCGGCAGCCCCGCGCCGCGCAGCCAGAAGAAGAGGCGGTGCTCGAACACCTCGACGTGCACGCCCACGTAGAGCGCGGCGGCGGTGACCAGAAACCCCTCGCGAAACCGCCGCCGATGCTCGGGCGCGACGTGCGGCGCCAGGGCGAGCACGCCGAGCGGCCAGGCAGCGAGGGTCGAGACCAGCATCCAGACCAGCCAGTTGGCCGGCGCCTGGGAGAGCGCCACGTAGAGCCCTGCCGCCGCGACGAAACCGGAGCCCGGAATGGCCCAGCGCCAGGCCAGGCCGCTGGCGAGCGCCGCGGCCCCCCAGCCGCCGGCGACGACCAGCCCGCGAACGTCGAGGTCGATCGTCTCGGCCAGGAGCCAGAGTCCTCCGCCGAGGGTGTAGGCCCAGGCGAGCCAGGCGAGCGCCTCCTCGACGCCGAAGCGGCGCAGCCGCCAGCGCCCGGTGAGCGCCTCGACCGCGGCGGCGAGGACCAGCCCGGTCCCCAGCACGAGTCCGGCGAAGGCGATCCGGCGGTTCCAATCCAGGCCGAGGGCGGCCAGGAAGGCCAGTCCGAGGCCGTGCGCCGTCCAGAACCCGAACGCGGTGAAGACGAAGTAGAGGGCCCTGAAGACGGGGGTGGCGCGCACCCGGTCATCCGCATGCATGGCGTGGATGGCGCGCTCCGCCACGGCATCGATTTCCCCGGCGCGCCGCCAAGCAGTGGCCGCGCGCCGCACCTCGAAGCGACGATCGGCCAGTGCGATCTCGGGCCTCATTCGCTCTCCACGCGGAAGCGGCGCTGGACGAAGACGAGCAGCAGGATCATCGCGACCGAGCTCGCGGCGAACCAGAAGCACCCGCCGAGCGGGTCGCGCAGGAGCTCGATCATCAGCCGCGACGCCGCGGCGTAGGCGCCCAGCGCACCGAGCGCGAAATGGGCGAAGCGGCGATAGCGCAGTGCCACCAAGGCGGTCGAGACCGCAGCGCCGAGGAGCACGAGCGCCCAGAGCCGCCCCCACCCGCCGTCCGCGAACGAGCCGAGGCCGAGCCCGGCCAGGACCAGCGCCGCGCCGAGCCAGGTGGTGAGCGGTTCGAAATGCGCCTTGCGATCGAATCGGCGCAGAGCCAGCCCGAGCCCCACGAAGACCGCGCCCACCGCCAGCAGGGTCCAGCGCACGTCGCCGTCTCCCCGCGCCAGGTCGCCCAGCAGCCGGGTGGTCGCGAGACCTCGCCAGGCGGCGAACGTGGAGAGCGCCAGCGACCAGGCGAGACGAGAGTCGCAGCGCAGCGCGAGCCCCGCCGTGAGGCCGGTCATGAGCAGGAGGTGGTGCCGCCAGTGCTCGCCGAGCGGGGTGAACTTCGCTTCGACATAGGCGAGCTCGAGGCCGGCGAGCAGGATGCCGAGCAGCAGGAGGTAGTCGAAGCTCCAATCGGTCGAGACGGCCCGCTGCCAGGTGAACGCGGGCGAGCGCCGCAGCGTCCAGGCGAGACAGGTGAGCGCCGCGAGCCCCAGGCCGCTCGCGATGCCCAGCGGCCCGATGCGCTCCAGGTTCTCCTTGATCAGCAGCGAGACGCCAGCGACCAGCACGAGCACGGAGACGTAGAGCAGTGCTCGCAGCTCGCCGCGCGCCGAGGCGAGGTCGCCCCGGGCGGCGCGCAGCCGTGGCGCGGCCCGCTCGGGGGTGATCCAGCCTCGCCGCACCAGCTCGGGAATCGCCTCGGCCACTTCGGGGGAACGCACGACGCGGAGTCTAGCTGGACCCGCCCGCGGCCCGCCCCCCCGGGTGGCGAGCGTCGGACGGCGCTGTGTTAGCTTGCCTTCGATGTCGCTCCGGGCGCAGCCGCCCCGCTCCGCAAGATCGCTCCCCGCCTGGCTCCGCCTGGGCCGAATCGCCGTGTCGGCCTCGATCGCGGCGATCGTCGCCTACCACCTCTGGCTGCTGCTCCATCGGCTCCTCGACAGCACGATCGCCGAGTGGCCGGTGCTCTCACGCTGGCTCGCCGCCGCGGCGCTCGGTGGCGCGGCCTGGGCGCTGCGTCATCACCGCCGCTCGCCGCTGCGCGGGCGTGCGGCGCTCGTCTTCTGGCTCCTGGTTCTCGTCCTCCACCTCGGACCGACGCCGCTCGAGGCCACGGCGGCCCACGGCGGCGAGCTCTGGCTCGTGCTGCCGATCGGCGCGGCCTCCGGGATCGCGTTCGAGCTGCTGCGCGCGCCGGTCGGCCCGCTCACCCAGGCCGCGGTCGGGACCGCCGAACGGCGACGACGGCCGCTCCATGCGACGCCGCTCCGTCCGCTCGCCGCCGGCCTGACACCGGCCGCTTTCGCTCCTCGTCCTCCTCCCTTCGCCCGCGCGGCGCACTGAGCGCCTCCGCCGTCGCCCGCCGGGTGTGCCGGCGGCCGGACGGGGTGCGCCACGCACCGCTTGCCGGTGCCTCGGAGTTCCCACCCGGGAGGAGAAACAGATGTCTTCGCTCACCCTTCGTACGCTCGTCGCCGGCCTCTTGCTGAGCGCGACCGGCGCCGCAGCCCAATCCACTCAACCGACCGAGCCTCCAGCTGCGCCGGCCGCGCCGGCCGCCGAGTCCGCGCCCGTCGAGGAGCCCGCGAGCTCCTACTTCGACACCACGACCGTCACCGCGAGCGGCCGCGAGCAGGACGTCTTCGACGTCGCGACGCCGGTCACCGTGATCCCGCAGCTCGAGATCGAGCGCAAGCTGCCGGAGAACGCCGCGGACCTGCTGCGCGACCAGCCGGGCGTCGACGTCAACGGCGTCGGCAGCAACCAGGCCCGGCCGGTGATCCGGGGCCAGCGGGGCCTGCGGGTGCTCTTCCTCGAGGACGGCCTGCGGCTCAACAACGCGCGTCGGCAGACCGATTTCGGCGAGATCTCCGGCTTGGTCGACGTCGACGACGTGGCCTCGGTCGAGGTGGTGCGCGGCCCCATGTCGGTGCTCTACGGCAGCGACGCGATCGGCGGCGTGCTCAACCTGGTGACCCGCCCGGCCGCGCTCGCCGACGGACGGGCGATCGCCGGCTCCGCCGACTTCCGCTTCGGAACGGCGGGCGACATGTCGCGCGCCCAGGCCTCGGTCACCACCCGCATCGGCGGGGCGCGCCTGCTCCTCTCGGCGGCGCACCGCGACGGCGGCGACTACGACTCGGCCGACGGCAGCTATGGCGACATCGATCTCGCGGATCCGGCGCGGGTCGTCGACACCGGCGTCCAGGACGACAGTCTCTTCGCAGTGCTGAGCTTCGACTTCGCCGAGCGGCACAACCTCACCCTGCGTCACCGGCGCTACAGCGCCGGCGAGACCGGCTTCGGCTTCGTCGACCCTGCAGACTTCGGGGTCGAGGAAGACACCCGGATCCGGATCACCTACCCCTTCCAGGACTACGACCGCTCGACGCTCGCCTACGTCGGCTCGGCGCTCGGCCTGGCGATCGCCGACACGATCGACGCGCAGCTCTACTTCCAGAACAACGAGCGCGAGCTCGAGAACCTGATCGACATCAACATCGGGCCGATCTTCCCCGGCGCGCCGAATTCTTCGGTGGTGATCAACACGGTGAACTTCTCCGATCTCGAGACCTGGGGACTGCGCGGGCAGGCGATCAAGGTGGCGGGCGACAACCATCTCCTCACCTACGGTGTCGAGGGATTCCAGGACGATTCGCGGAACACCGACGACTCGCGGACCACGACGACGATTCGCTTCCCCTTCCCGCCTTTCCAGGTTTCTCAGGTCGACACCGACACGGTTCCCAACGCCCCGAACGCCGAGAACACCAGCTTCGGGCTCTTCCTGCAGGACGAGATCAGCCTCGGCCAGCGCTTCAAGCTGGTCGCCGGGGCGCGCTACCAGAAAGTCGAGACTCAGGCGAAGGAAACGCCGGGCTGGGACGTCAGCGGTCTCGACTTCTCCGACGACAATTTGGTCGGCGCGGTGAACCTGCTCTTCCAGGCGACCGACTATCTCAACGTGCTGGCCTCCTACGGCACGGCGTTCCGCGCTCCCAACATCATCGAGCGGCTGTTCAACGGGCCGACGCCCGAAGGAGCGGGCTTCCAGATCCTCAACCCGGATCTCAAGTCGGAGACGGGCGAGAACTACGATCTGGGCATCAAGTACCGGCGCAACAACGCCTTCATGGAGGTCGTCTACTTCCAGAGCGACCTCGACGACGGCATCATCCAGGACTTCCTCTCGGAGGAGGAGATCGCCGCCCTGCCGCCGGACGTGCAGGACGAGATCGCGGCCTCCGGCGCCAGCTACGTGGTGCAGCAGCGCAACATCGACCGCCTGGAGTACGAGGGCGTCGAGGTCGCGCTGGGCTACCGCACGCCGTGGAATCTCGCTTTCGGAGGCAACTACACCTACCTCTCGGGCAAGCGGATCGCCCAGGCGGCCGTGCCGGTGGACGATCAGTACTCCGACAAGATCAACGCCTACGTGCGCTACGAGGCGCAGAACGGCCGCTGGTGGGCGGAATACCACGTGCGCCACAACGGCAGCCAGGAGGTCGAGCTGGAACCGGGCGAGCCGGCGCCGGCGGTCGGCACCTCCCTGCCCGCCTTCACCGTGCACGGCCTGGGGGCGGGCGTGACCCTCTTCCAGGACGGCGCGTTGTCGCACCAGATCACGCTCGGCATCGAGAACCTGACCGACGAGCTGTACGCCGAGTTCTCCAACGCGACCTTCTTCCGCCCCGAGCCGGGACGGAACATCACCGCGAGCTATCGCATCAAGTTCTAGCTGCCGAGACAGCCGCGCGAGGCGAGCACCAGGCCGAAGCGCGGCAGCAGTCGCAGCACCGAGTCGGCGTCCCCGGGCAACGCGTAGGCGGGCCTGGGGTCGTCGGCTTCGGCCATGCCGGGATCGTCCGCCGGCGGCAGGTAGATGGCGGCCGGCGCCAGGCGCCGCAGCTCTGCCACCAGATCCTCCCGCTTCGCCGCCAGCTGATACCCCTCGAAGTGCACGAAGATCCGCTCCACCTTGGCCCCCGGCTTGACCCCGTTGAGGTCGAGCGTGAGGTGCAGCGTGTTGCGCTCGAGACTCACTGTCGCGGCCCGGCAGCCTGGCTTGCCCGACGGCTCGATCGCGATCGCCTGCCCGGAGCGGCGCTCGACCTGGACCAGCGACATGCCGACCTCGATGCCGTCCCAGCCGACCCGTTTGGCGCCGAGCTCGAGGCGGGCGAGCGGCGTTTCTGTCGGCTGCGCCACGAGGACGGCAGCACCAGCGGTGAGCAGCGACCATGCGGCCACGACAGCGGTCCCCTTGGGCATCGCGTGCGCTCCTCCGCCGCCGGCCCAGTCCGGCTCCGGCGGCACCCTCCGGTCGGAAATACGCGGGGAGCATAGCCCGGTTTTGCCTCTCTCGGTCCGCGATAGACTGCCCGGTCGCCAGAGGAGGCTCGCTGTCCATGCCGCAGATCATCTACACCATGAAGAACCTGAGGAAGATCACCCCTCAGGGCAAGGAGATTCTCAAGGGCATCTGGTTGTCCTTCTTCCACGGCGCCAAGATCGGCGTCCTCGGTCACAACGGCGCCGGAAAGTCGACGCTGCTGCGCATCATGGCCGGTCTCGACCGGGACTTCGACGGCGAGGCCTTCGTCAACGAGGGCTTCAGCGTCGGCATGCTGCCCCAGGAGCCGCTCCTGCCCGCCGGCAAGACCGTGCAGGAGGTCGTCGAAGAGGCGGTCGCCGGCAAACGCGCCGTGCTGACGCGCTACGACGAGCTCGCCGCCAACTACTCCGACGACACCGCCGCCGAGTTCGGACGCCTGCAGGACCAGATCGATGCCCACAACCTCTGGGAGCTCGACCGGCAGCTCGAGATCGCGATGGACGCCCTGCGCCTGCCGCCGGCCGAACAGGAGGTCTCGATCCTCTCCGGCGGCGAGAAGCGGCGCGTCGCGCTCTGCAAGCTGCTCCTGCAGCAGCCCGATCTGCTGCTGCTCGACGAGCCGACCAACCACCTCGACGCCGAATCGGTCGCCTGGCTAGAGCGCCACCTGCACGAGTATCCGGGCACCGTCGTCGCGGTCACCCACGACCGCTACTTCCTGGACAATGTCGCCGGCTGGATCCTCGAGCTCGACCGGGGGGCCGGCATCCCCTGGGAGGGCAACTACTCCTCTTGGCTGGACCAGAAGAAGGACCGCCTGGCGAAGGAGGAGAAGGAAGTCTCGTCGCGACGCCGGACCCTCGAGCGCGAGCTGGAATGGGTGCGCATGGCGCCGCGCGCCCGGCAAGCCAAGGGCAAGGCCCGCCTGGCCAACTACGAACGGCTGCTGGCCGAGGAGCAGGCCCAGGAGTCGCGCCGCGACCCCAACGAGATCCACATTCCGCCAGGGCCCCGCCTGGGCGATCTGGTCGTCGAGGCGAGCGCGCTCGCCAAGGCCTACGGCGACAACCTGCTCTTCGAAGACCTCTCCTTCAAGCTGCCGCCGGGCGGCATCGTCGGTGTCATCGGGCCCAACGGCGCCGGCAAGACCACGCTCTTCCGGATGATCGTCGGCGCGGAATCGCCCGATGCCGGGAGCCTCCGGGTGGGCGAGACGGTCGCGCTCTCCTATGTCGATCAGAGCCGCGAAGCGCTCGACGGCGAACGCACGGTCTTCCAGGAGATCTCGGACGGTGGACGCGACACGGTGATGGTGGGCAAACGCGAGGTCAACTCGCGCGCCTACTCGGCGGCGTTCAACTTCCGCGGCGCCGACCAGCAGAAGAGGGTCAAGGATCTCTCGGGCGGCGAGCGCAACCGGCTGCACCTCGCCAAGCTGCTGAAGAGCGGCGGCAACCTCCTGCTGCTCGACGAGCCGACCAACGACCTCGACGTCGACACCCTGCGGGCGCTCGAGGAGGCGCTGCTCGAGTTCGCCGGCTGCGC
>CAZPZW010000013.1:0-7102 GCA_964591165.1 uncultured Thermoanaerobaculia bacterium
TTCGCCTACAAGAGGAAGGGCGGCGAGGCGACCGACGAGAAGCTGCCGCCCTACGACGAGAACCTCTTGCAGCTCGACCTCTACGCCGGGGCGCTGGCCGCCTCCGGCTACGAGGCCCCCGACCGGGGCCTGATCGTCCGCCTCGGGCCCGACGGCACCTACGACGAGACCTTCTGCGAGCTCGACCCCGAGCGCGGCCTCGCGATCCTCCGGGCGCACGGGGCCAAGCGGGATGCTTCCTACGCTCTGAAGCGCGCCCGTAAGGGTGAACCTGAGCTTGAGGCCGCTGCATGAACCTGACCCCCGCTCAGTGTGAGTCGATCGGCGCCCTCGGCGCCCAGGACGGGGCCGTGGACGTCCAGGCGACGGTCCTCGAAGGGCTTGTCGGGCCCGTCCAGGTGAAGCTCGACGACGGCACCGAGCTGCTCGTCCTCGCCAACGGCGACGTCGTCGCCTCGACGAGCGGGGTGGGGTGGCCGGAGTGAGCGGCCAGCACGTCCCGCCAATGGCGTTGGCGGAGCCGATCGAGCTCGGCGACGTTGACGAGCTGATCCAGCGCTGCCAGCGCACGCCTACTGGCTGCTGGGAGTGGCAGGCATGCCTGAGCGGCGGCTACGGAAGGTGGGATCGGGATGGCGAGGTTCGCCTCGCCCATCGAGTCGCCTGGGAGCTTCTGCGAGGAGAAATCCCTGCCGGTCATGACATCCATCACCGATGCCGCAACCGCCGATGCGTCAACCCGGAGCACCTCCAGCCGGTCAGCCGAGCCGAGCACGCGAAACTCGAGGGGAAGTCGACCTGGACGCATTGTCGCCGCGGACACCCCTTCGACGCGGGCAACACGAACACCTGGACCGATCGCAACGGTTATGTGCACCGCCAGTGTCGGGCGTGCAACCGCGAACGCGCCAAGCGGCGTCGGGAGGCCGTCAGGTGAGCGCGCCACATCGGCCACCGATGGTCCTTCAAGATCCGATCGAACTCGGGGACGTCATTGACTACTCCGACTTCCGCACCGCCTCACGGAAGCTGCTCGACCGCCGACGTGAGGCCGTCCGCGCCTTCCAGGCGCAGGCGCAGCAGACCGCCGACGCCGAGGCTGTCTACCAGTCTGCGAAGGCGTCCCGGTTCGTTGCGCTCAAGCAGACCGGCGGGCCCGAAGGGGAGGCTGTCAGCGCCACCGAGGCCGAGACCCGGCTGAAGGGCGACGACGAGGTGGTCGAGTCGCTGATCCGTCGCGACCTCCACCGCGAGCTGCTCCGGGCCCGGCGCTCCGACATCGAGGGCGTCGATGAGGCGCTGGCGACCCTACGCCGTCTCGCAGAGTGGTCGCAGACCGAGAGGGCGGCGGCGTGAGCTATCGCCGCGAGGACATCGAGAACGCGATCTGGGACGACGAGGACTTCGATGCCCTATCAAACGACGCAGCTCTGCTCTACCTGTGGAGCTTCACCAATCCCCGCTGCGGGATGGCCGGCGTCTACCGGGTCAAGCGCCGGCACCTGTGCGAGGGACGGCTCAAGGGCCGCAAGCTCGAAGGCGCTCTGGCCGAGCTCCAGGACTCCCGGCACCTGTTCTACATCGACGGGGTGCTCTGGGTCCGCACCCGGGTCAAGCACCTGCGGACCAAGGGCGAGCCGATGAAGAAGTCGATCCTCAAGGACCTCGAGGCACTTCCAAGCGAGCATCCGATCCGCGAATCCTTTGCTGGCGAATACCGGCATTCGTGGATCGGAAGGGAAATAGCCGAACTTGAGAGCCGGTGTGTGAAACCGCTTGAGACCGCCATTTCTCCGAACCCCTCGGGAACCCCTCTTGAACCCCCTGAGGGGTTCCAGGGCAGTGGCAGGGGCTATAGCAGTGGCAAACCTAATAGCGATTCCACCCCTACTCCTTCGGCTGTTCTCGTTTACAAACAAACTTCCTATTCGGAGCAGGCGGCGTGACATTGCGCGGTTACCTTGCAGCGCCGCGGTCGATTCGCGAGGCGTTCGATCGGGCCCAGGCTCGGGCGATCGAACGCGACCTGGTCGAGGAGCGCCGGCTCGACGAGTGGTGGGAGGACGAGTTTGCCGACGACCCGATCGCCCAGGAGGTGAAGCGCCGGCGTCGCAACGACAGGATGATCGTCGGGGCGATCGACGGTGTTGTGGCGGACGACCCGCCGGCGACCGTCCCGGGCGTCAACTGGGATGAACGCTGGGAGCGCCGGGCCGAGGCGGCACGTCGTCACCCCCAGCACGTTCGGGCCACCTACGACCGGGACTCCGATCCGCTGTTCGACCTCGCGCTCTGCGACGTCTGGGAGGAGATCACCGGCGAGCCGGTCGTCGGGACGGTGAGCCGCTGCCCGAACCCCGAGCACGAGGACCGCTGGCCATCGTGTGCGGTGCGAGCCCGGCTGTTCTTCTGCAACGGCTGCGAAGCGCGGGGCTCGATCGTCGACCTCGGCGCGTTCGTCTACGGGATCGAGCCCCGCGGTTTCGGGTTCTTCCAGATCCGCGATCGGCTGCTCGCCGAGCTGGGGATGGAGGAGGCGGCGTAGTGGAAGCCGGCCACCTCCGCCTCGTCGGCGACACCGCTACCGACGTCGTCTGGCCCGAGACCGGCGAGCTGCTCTCGCCGACCGATGCCACTCACCGCATCCGCGACCTGCTCGACCGGATCGAGGGCTACAAGCGGACGATCGACAAGCAGGCCCGCGAGATCGGCGCGCTGTCCCGCCGGGTCGCCGAGGACGAGGACCCGGGGACCCATCCCCAGGGCGCCGAGATCGTGGCGCTGATCGAGCGCTGGATGCGCGGGGCCGGCCACGCGAAGGCGAAGCTCAGCGCCGACCGGGTCAAGCTCGTCAAGGCGCGGATCCGCGACGGCTACTCGCTCAGCGCTCCCTGGCCGCCGAGCGAGGCGACGTTGGAGCTTGCCGTCGATGGGATCTGCTCTCACCCCTACGTGACGAACGGGCACCGAACCCGCGATGGCAAGTCCTCCAACCGCCACGACCGGCTCGGGATCTGCCTCGGCGGCGGCGAGAAGGTTGAGGAGTTCGCACGGCTCGGCTACGCCGCCCGTCAGGCCGGCTGGACCCCCGAGAGCGGGTGGCCGGAGTGAACGCCTGCCTCAACTGCGGCACCCCGCTCGTCCGCCGCGGCAAGCATGGCCCGGCGCCGACGAAGTGGTGCTCGTCGCGCTGCCAGTCGGCGGCCCGTCGCCGTACGAGCGAGGGGAGGGCGTCCTATGAGGCGATGCGTGACCTGCTCTCGGAGCTCGCACCGGACGGGCTCACCGACGAGTGTCCGGCGAGGAGGGCGGCATGACCTACCGCCTCGTCCACCGCGGCGAGCCGATGCCGCTGCCGCGTCCGAAGGTGCGGATCATGACCGGCCGCGACGGCAAGAGCTGGCCGAAGCTGTATCTGCCGATGAGGGCCCGGCGGCAGATGAACGAGATCGCCCACGAGTGGGAGCGGCTCTGCTACTCGACGCTCTCGGGCCCGCTCTCCTGCGCGATGACGTTCGCCTTCTCGCGGCCCCTCCATCACACCGGCACCGGCAAGAACGCGGGCCGGGTGAAGCCGCAGTACCTGCACATGCGCCCCGGCGGCGGACGCTCGGCCGGGGACCTCGACAACTGCTGCAAGCTCGTCCTCGACGCACTCAACGGCGTCGGGTTCGCCGACGACGGCCAGGTCGTCCGTCTCTCAGCCGAGAAACTGTACGTCGACCAGGCCGGGTTGGCGGAGCCGCAGACGATCGTCGAGATCGCGCCGGTCGAGGCCGCCGCGCTGCTGTTGGAGGCGGTTGCGTGAACCAGCGCCAGGCAAAGGCGCTCGCGCTGCTCGCCGAGATCGGCTGCGACGTCTGCGAGCAGGAGGCGAAATACCACCTCGGCGAGGCGACCGTCTACGAGCTCTACGAGCTCGCCGAGCAGGGCCTGGTCGAGGCGAAGACGACGTTCACGCTGACCGACAAGGGCGCGGAGGAGGTGGCGCGATGAGCGTCCGGGCGCCGATGAGCAAGGCACTCCTCCATCGCGGGCTCGACGCCGTGGCTGCGGGGTTGAACGCCAACGACCCCGGCTACCGCTGGCGCTTCTCAGAAGCGGATCGGCTCGAAGGGGCCGGAGTGGTGGGGTCCCGGGAGATCGAAGGGATCGGGATGGTCCGCGAACTCGACAAGGCAGCGCTCGGCGACCGCAAGGCGACCGCGGCGAACGTAGACGGCCCTGACCGTCGTCCGCAGGAAGTCGCGTAGCCGATGCCAGTCGAGATCGCGAACACCCAGCACGAGGCTCGAAGCCTCGGCCTGCGCGTAGGCGACGTCGCGGGCCTGGCGCGCCTCGTCTCGCGCCGCCGCTCGGACCGCCAAGGCGGATCGCCAGCCGTCCTCGCCGAGCATCCGTCGAGCCTCCAGATCGGCGGCGAAGGCGTTGAGCTCGGCCTCGGCTTCGAGCAGGCGCGCGTCGAGGCTCTGCAGGTCGCCAGCGGGCGAGCGGGTCGCCGCCATCCCCTCGGCGTAGTCGATCGCCAGCTTGCGGACGTAGCCGTCGAGTCGTCGGGTGAGGATCACCGCGGGCTCGGGGCAGGAGCGATTCGTGCAGCGGTAGACTGGCTTCGCTCCGTCGTGGCCGCCGTAGGTCTGCCCGCCCATCGAGTAGCGGCAGCCAGCGCAGCGGACGAGTCCCGAGAGCAGGAACCGCGAGTGGGCCTTGCGCTGAAGCCGCGGCTCGCGCTGACACCGCTCGAAGGTCTCCGGGTCGGTCAGCGGCGGGTGGGCCTCGGTGTTGACGAGCTCGCCGTAGCGGACCTCGCCGAGGTAGACGCGGCTCGAAAGCCAGCGCCGGATCTCCGACGCCTGCCACGGCCTGCGGCCCTCCGGCGGGACTCGCTCGCTCATCCAGCGCGCCAGCGCCGTATCGCCGTCCCTGCCGGCCGCAGCGCGATCGAACAGCGCCGTCATTGCCGGCCCGAGCACTGGATCGGGGGAGAGGGGCTTCGAGCGCTCGCGGAGGTAGCCGACCGGCGTCGGTCCGATGTGGACGCCGCGGGCGATCGCTCGCCGCTTCGACGTCCACCAGCCGGCCTTCATCTGCTCGAGGAACAACTCGCCGTTGTTGAGGAAGCTGGCGAGCATGTAGCGCCCCTCCGGCGTTCGCGGGTCGATCCGCTCGGTGCAGGACGCGAACACCTGGCCGCGATCGACGATCTCGCGGACGATCCGCATCCCATCGGCGACCGAGCGGGCGAACCGATCGACCTTGAAGACGACCAGGCCGTCAGCGCTGCCGCTCTCGAGTTCGCCGAGCGCCCGTTGGAAGGCTGGCCGATCGGTCGTCCCGCCGCTGTAGTCCTCGTCGGTGAGCCAGTCGCCGATCGTTCCTTCGAGCTCGCGGGCGTAGCCTTCGATCGCTTCGCGCTGGACGCTCGGGGAGATGTACCCTTCGCCCTCGCGCCCTCCGATCCGGCTGACCCGGATGTAGCCGAGGAGCCTCACCGGACCGCAGTATGTCCATTTCTACTAACCAGTTCTGAATCGGTAGAACGCGCATACGGCCGAGGGATCGCGTGAACCCGACCCACGAGAAGGTCCTCGCCGAGCAGCGCTGCCGCAACTGCGGATCGCCGTACAACCTCGAGGCCGCGCACACGATCCCGCGCTCGCTCGGCGGCAAGCTCGGTCCCGACTCGGTGATTCCGCTCTGCGCGTTCTGCCACCGGGCCCAGCATGAGCACCGCGTCGAGCTGCTCCCGCTGCTGAATCGCGACGAGCAGGTCGAAGCCGTCCGAGCCGTGGGCTTGGCCCGCGCCTATCGCTATCTGACAGGAGGCACCCGATGACCAAGGCCGAATGGAAAGCTCGCGCTCTCATCGCAGAGGCGAACGTCATGACGCTGAAGGCGCAGATCGCGGACCTAACCGCAGAGCGTGACCTCGCTGAGGCCGGCCGCGCCGAGCTCGAGCAGTCCCTGGAGGCCGCCAACGATGAGATCGTCGCGCTCGGCCGTGAGCGTGGCGATCTCAAAGCGAAGGCCGCCGACCTCAACCTCTCGCTCGACGCGGCTCGCGCTTTCATCGCCGAGTTGAAGCGCCAGCTCGATGCCGCCCCCACCCCGCCACCTCCGCCGGCCCCACCGAAGACCGATCGCTGGTTCGCCGACTCCTCGCCGTGGAATCAGGACGTGCGCAGCAAGCCGGTCCACCCGAACTCGCAGGCGATCGTCAACCAGATTCTCGACGGGCTCCCCGGTGTCAACGACCAGCAGGGGCAGCCGTCGCGGCCGACCGCGAACGTGATCTCGTTTTCGGCTGGCGCCTGCTGGAACCAGTGGGACTACGAGCACCCGGTGTTCTTTGCCAAGGACACCGACCCGCTGAAGACGATCCAGGGCAACTCGACGTCGACCGGGACGAAGATCCGTGTCCCGGCCAACGCCTGGGTCTCCCAACACCCGCCGCCCTCCGGTGGCGGCGACTCGGCCTGCGCGATCGTCCAGCCCGACGGCCAGGGCTACGACTTCTGGCAGACGACGCTCTCGGCGACCGAGATCCGCGCCTCGTGGTCGGAGAAGACCTGCAACTACAAGACCGGAACCGGGCTGCCGGGGATCACGCTCGGCGACTTCGCCCTCGGCGCCGGCGTCCTGCGTCCGTCCGAGATCGTCGCCGGGGTGATCCCGCACGCGCTGTTCCTCGTCACCTACAACTACTCGGGCTGGCAGGCGCCGGCCGGGACCGGCAGGCAGCCGGGCCGGTTTCTCAGCCACCCGAGCGTCCCGAAGATGGGGACGCGGCTGCGGCTCGACCTCACCGACACCGAGATCAACGCCCTGCCGGCCTACCTGCGCCCGCTCGCCCGCGCATGCCAGACCTACGGGCTGATCGTCGGCGACACGGGCGGCGGCGGTCTGCACTGCGACAACAGCGACAAGGCGGCGTGGGTGGCCGCGGGCAAGGCAGCTGGGGCTCCCGAGTGGCAGGGCACCTATACCTTCGATCTGAGGCCGCATGTGGACATGCGCTCCAAGCTGAAAGTTCTCGCATGAAGCCGGGGCCGAAGCGAAGGCCGTTGAAGGACCGCCTGCTGGAACGGTACGAGCGGGACGA
>CAZPZW010000013.1:7202-39940 GCA_964591165.1 uncultured Thermoanaerobaculia bacterium
CGATGGGCTGGGTGGAAGGCCCGGAAGAAGGAGGCGGTGGCATGACCTGGGACCTGCGCAAGTACGTCGACATGCGCTCGAAGCTGAAGGTGCTGGCCTAATGACCCCCGACCTAGCAGCCGAGCTGAGGGCACGGGCTGAGAAGGCGCGGGCCGTTGCTGATGATCCGACCCACGGATCACACGCCCGCGCCTGCATGTCGATCCGCGCCGAAGCCTTAGACGAAGCCGCCTCCCTAGTCGAATCACGGGAAAACCGTGGCGATCACCCCGGAGAAACCGTGGCCGAATCAAGCCAGGAGGCGCGGGTCGAGTTCAGCCGCAGCGAAATCGCAACCCTCGCTATGGCGGCTGACGAGTTCCGCGATACGGGCATCCCCGACCTGCGGGACCGACTAAACGCCGCGCTCCGAACTATCGGAGGCGACAAGTTCGCCCTAGAACCCGCGTCCACTCGGGTACGGGAGGACGACGAGGCGCGGGTCGATGAGTGCCCGACCTGCGGCTCCCCCGTCGAGGTCGTCACAAGCGATGAGGGGACGAGCCACTACCGACCCGCGTCCACCGAGCAGGAAGGAGAGGACGATGCCTAGCTACGACATTGCCGACATTCCCGGTGCCTGCCCGGTCTGCCAGGGCAACAACCCCGACTGCCAATGGTGCGACGGAACCGGAGTGGACGAGGAAACACGCGATGCCACCGAATGAACCTGCGCCTACCGCACCGTTCACCGATGAGGACCGGGCGGAAGTGGCTCGTGTCCAATGTGCGCTCGACACCTACGGCGAGCAGAACATGGCGTCGTATCAACTGCTGATCCTGCGCCTTGCCTCCCACATCGACCACCTAGAGAAGCAGCAGTTGGAAAGAGCAGAAACGATCAGCCGTTTTTCAAAGGCGCGGCTCGCTGAGGCAGATCGCGCCGACCACCTAGAGAGGGCGCTGCGGGAGATAGCGGATCACCCTGACGACCTCTCCTGCGATGGGAACTGCGAGGAACATATGGTCGAGATCGCCCGCGCCGCCCTGAAAGGAGAGGACGATGGGCGGTCGTGACCACTCCTGCGAGATCTGCGGACACGGAGGATTCAACGATCCTCACGGCGATTGCATCTGCGAACCCGCGCCTGACCCATTCACCGATGAGGACCGAGAGTTCTTGGAGGAGCAGATCGTGGCTTACCGGGCGAACACCTTTGCCGACTGTTTCTCAGGCGAGGATGCCGAAGCGTTAGCCCGCGCCCTCGCCCACATCGACCACCTAGAGGGGATGAAGAAGTCAGGACTAGCCGCTGCGCTTGAACGGCTGACGACAGCAGAAGGCATAGACGACGAAGGAGTCGCTGAACTGCGTTACGCCGCGCAGCGGATTCGACAAGCGGACGCTGATCGAACACGCATCCGGCACCTAGAGGGGGCGCTGCGGGAGATAGCGGATCATCTACCGATGGGCGCTTTCGGAACCCCGATCCGCCGCGCTCAGGAGATTGCCCGCGCCGCCCTCCGTACATCTGAGGACGGTGACGCGGGCTAAATGGACCCTCTCGCAGGACAGCGCGAGGCGATCAACAACGGCGCCGAGTCGCTTCTGTGGCCGTCTGTCGATCCCGAGACCGGCAGGGCCCTGGCGTGCCCGGTCAAGCGCGGCGACGTCTTCGAGCTCCGCACCTGCCGGATCACGATCACCCAGGTCCACCGGCTCGGCCGCGCCCAGGGCTGGCAGTGGCGGGCGGGCTTTCTGCGGACCAAGCGCGTCGCCGCCGATCGCGTCCACCTGCTCGCCAAGCGCGGCGGCTACACCGACGACCCCCGCCTCGCCCTCAGCGCCACCGAGCAGGAGGGCGATTGGCGCGAGGTTCCCGAGAACCTCGGTCCGCCGCCGGAGCCCGAGGCGGTCCCGCCCGAGATCGTCGCCGAGCTGCCGACTAGCGTCATGGCGGTGGCGAACTACGAGAGGGTCCAGGCCGAGCGACGGGCGGAGTTCGAGGCGCTGCCGCTGAGCGAGAAGGTGCGCCGGCTCGAGCAGCGGGCGGAGCGGGTCGGTCGCCAACTCGCCCGGATTGCCGACGCCGCCGAGGCGGCAGAGCGCAAGCTCCGCCGTGAAGGTGTGAATCTGTCCGACGAGGTTGCGTAGAATGGTGGGGCTAGCAAGGGCCTCAGGTGCGCCATATCGCTCGTCCCCGAGCTGCGTCCTGCCCGCCTTACGCCGCAAGGTTTTGCATCCCTTGATGGGCAGCGTCACATGACCATTGAGTTCGGAGAACGGACCTACATCCTGGTCGGACGTCTGCGGATCCGAATCACGCATTGGCTCGGTCGCTATCTGACTGACCCCACCGGCACACGCTGGCCGCTCTGACCCCTTCATAGCTTCGGAGCAGGGGCACTTGCACTCAACCCGCCTTCGAGTGGCAACGCCTCCCGCTTCCGATGCCCGGTCCGCCTGGTCGCTCTCCGCCTCCATCCCCACCGGGCGCCCGCGCCGACGGCGGATAGGCGCGGGCTCAAAGCTGCGAATCCCCGTAGACCCCGAACAAGGAGACCCTCATGGGCACGATCGCCGAAGGCGAACGAAACAAGATGCTCGACGCGCTGACCGGGCGCGGCAGCTATACGGCCTCGGCCGCCGTCTACGTCAAGCTCCACCTCGGCGACCCCGGCTCGGCCGGGACCTCGAACGCCGCCGCGAACACGACCCGGCAGGCCGCCACCTTCGGTGCCGCCGCATCGACCGGCGCGATCTCGAACACGGCCGCGGTCGAGTGGACGAACGTCTCGAACACCGAGACCTACTCGCACATCTCGCTCTGGACGGCCTCCTCGGGCGGCACCTTCCTGGGCTCCGACGACCTGTCGAGCACCGCTGCGGTGACCGCCGGGGACACCTTCCGGATCCCGACCGGCGATCTCGACATCACGATCACCTGACCCCGGAAAGCGGGATCTGAGATGGCCCGCCTCAGAACGCTCGGCTTCGAGTCGGGCATCCCCTCGACGACGCGCAACTACGACGGCGAGACCAACATCGTCGCCACCGGCGAAGGCGCGAACGCCGGCGGCACCGTCTCCTACCAGTCGGGAGTCGCCCGTAACGGCGGCCAGGCGCTTCAGTGCGGCCCTGGTGCGAGCAACTACGTCCAGCTCGACGGCCCGGCCTTCACCGCCAACCGCGGCTACTACGTTCGCTTCTACCTGCGCTTCGATGCCGCCCCGTCGCAGGACTGCATCGTCTGGATGTGGCGGCTCAACGGCGTCGATGCCTCCGACGTGGTTCTCAACTCCTCGCGGCAGCTCGTTCTCCGGCGCAAGGGCGGGACGATCATCGGAACGTCGGCGGCCCTCGCCGTCGATACCTGGTATCGGGTCGAGGCATCAATCGGCGTTCCGGCGAGCGGCAACGGCCAGGTGGCGCTTCTGCTCGACGGCGCCGTGGTCGCCTTCTCGCTGAGTGCCGATGTCGGCACCGATCTGACGCCGGCCACCCACCGCGTCGGCCATCAGACGGCGGCCGAGACGAATACGACCATCTACATCGACGACCTGGCGATCAACGACGCGAACGGCTCCGACAACAACAACTTCCCGGGTCCGGGCAACGTCACCCTGCTGAAGCCGACCGGCGACAACGCGACAGGGACCGGCTGGGAGGGGCCGCAGACGACCGGCTCGGACACGACCAACCTCTACGACAACGTCGACAACGTCCCCCCGACCGGCGTCGCCCACTCCGACGTCGACGCCAACGCCGGCAAGTACATCTTCAACGCGGCCAACCTCGGGGCCGCCTCCGAGTACCGGGCGAGCTGTCAGTCGATGAGCGACGCCGGGATCCCCTCGGGGTCTGTGGTGACGCTGAGCCAGGCCTACATGCGGGCCTCCTGCGACTCGACGACCGGCACCAACAACATGGAGCTGCAGGGGATCACGCCGTCTGATGGCGCGGTCACCGCCAACGTCGAGACGACCGCGGTCGCCGGGACTGAGCCGACCGGCTGGAAGTCGTTTCGGACCGCGTACACGAATGCTCCGTCGCTGACCTACACGACCAACCCGGTCGTCGAGGCGACAAAGATCCTGACCGGATCGACCCGTGCGCACATGGTCGATCAGATGGGGCTTCTGATCGAGTGGCGCCCCCCGGTCGAGCGGTCGGCTGCGATCTCGGCAACGACAGCCGTCACTGCCGCCCCCCAGCGTGACGTTCTCCGCTCGGCCGCAATCGGTGCCACCGGGGCGATCACGGCTGCCGGCGTCAAGGCAGCGGGCCACGAACGCAGCGCCGCTCTTGCCGCAACGGGGGCGATCGAGAGCGCCGGCGTCTCTGAGACCCCGGCAACGACCTACGAGCGCAGCGCGTCGCTCAGCGCCACGAGCGGGATCGACTCGCAGGCGACCTTCTTCTCCTACGTCGAGCGCCAGGCGGCCCTCACCGCCGCCCCTGATGTCGCAGCGAGCCCGCAGCGCGAGCTGCTCCGTTCCGCCGCGCTCTCAGGATCGGCTGGTCTCGCCGTCGCCGGCTCGATCAGCTACCTGCTCGAGCGCTCGACCGCCTTCGATGCCACATCGGCGGTCACGACGGCACACGTCCGCGAGCTGCTTCGCCAGGCGGCGCTCTCGGGATCGGCCGATCTCACGGCAATCGGCTCAGTCGGGCATCTGTTCGAGCGAGCGGCCGCGCTCAGCGCCACATCGGCGGTCGCGACAGCCTTCGTCCGCGAGCTCCTCCGCCAGGCCGCCCTCGCCGCCCAGGCGGCCCTCTCGGCCACCGGCTCGACCGAGGCGACACGAGAGCGCTCAGCCGCTCTCGCTGCCACCACGGCGATCACGGTCGCCGGGCATCGGGTGCTTCTCCGACAGGCGAGCCTGGATGCGGCAGGCGCGATCACGAGCGCCGCCATCCGCTTCTCGATCCTCGCACGCTCGGCAGCTCTGGCCGCCGGCGCCGACCTTCAATCCGAGGCGACCCGGGACCTGCTCCGCTCGGTCTCGCTGAGCGCAAGTACGGGGATCAGTACCGAACGCACGGTTGAGCTGGCACGAGCGGCGCTACTGGCAGCGATCAGCACGATCGTCACCGAGGGGCATTGGATCGTCGCCCACCCGCTCAAGGACGTCGTGATGACGCTGAGCAGCGCGGGTGCGGCGCTGAGCTTGGCGAGTGAGACAGCCCTGGCGGTCGAGCTGACCACCGAGGGGACGATGAGCCTCGACGCAGACCGCGTCGAAATCGAGACCGAGACCGCAACCGAGACGGAGGTGACGTATGGCTGACCGCTTCGACCGGGGCGACCTGCTCCGCATCGACGCCTCCTTCACCAACACCGAGGGCGCATCGGTCGATCCCGACGTCGTCACCTTCTCGACGCTGACCGGTGGCACCCAGACCGACTACGTCTACGGCACCGACGATGAGGTGAGCAGGCAGAGCCTCGGCCACTACCGGGCGGTGATCTCACTCGACACCGTCGGCAAGTGGTGGGTCCGGGTAGAGGCGACGGGTGCCGGGCAGGCTGCGGCCGAGCATCGGATCCGGGTCGTCAGTGCGTTTCCGGCATGAGTCCGGTCCGCCTGTGTGCTGAGCCACGCTGCCCCAACGAGGCCGACTACCGTGGCCGATGCGTCGTCCATGCGAGACGACGAGAGCGGCAGACCCGGAGAGCGGGCAAGCCGATCTACAACAAGGCCCGCTGGAAGCACACCCGGACACGGTTCCTGTTCGACCACCCGCTCTGCGAGTGCGGAGAGATCGCGACCGACGTCCACCACCGGGTCGATCTCGCCGATGGTGGAGATCCGTGGAGCACCGAGAACCTCGAAGCGCTCTGCCACTGCTGCCACGCCAAGCTGACCCGGAGCCGCCAGGTCGCCGGGTAGGGGAGGGTCCGGGAACCGGATTGGGAGTCTCGAAAGACCGCCGAGTGGCTCGCTGCGAAGAACACCGCTGAAAAGGGGCACTCTTGACGCCGAAGGCGAAACCCTCCAAGTCGAAGAAGACGACGAGGCGGAAGCCGGCGAAGCCCAAGCAGCCGCCGCCGCTGACCGAGGATGAGCGTCGCCAGATCCTTCAGGAGATCGCCCGCAACCCCTCCAACCGCTCGGCCCAGATTCAGGCCCTCCGCTTTCTCAAGGAGTTGGATGATGGCAAGCCGCCGCCAGCGCAAGGCTTCGCCGCGCTCGACAAGTAAGCCGTTCACGCTCGAGCACTTCCGCCGCTACGTCGACCTGCTGGTCTTCGACGACGGTGAGAGACGCGGGCTCGAGGACTGGCAGCTCGAGATCGCGGCTGACATCTTCAACGGCTACCGCGAGGTCTGGATGATCGTCCCCGAGGGGAACGGCAAGTCGACCTTCATCTCGGCCCTCGCTCTCTATGGCGCCGACTACTCGGAGTCGCCCTGGATCCCGATCGGGGCGAGCTCGGCCAAGCAGGCGCGGATCGTCTACGACCAGGCCGCCGGCTTCGTCCAGCGCACCGAGGGCCTCGGCAACCGCTTCAAGTGCTTCGGCGGCTACAAGCTGATTCGCTCGATTCGCAACGGAGGAGTCGGGATCGAGGTATTTGCCGCTGACGCCGGAACCGGGGACGGGGTGATCCCCTACCCGTTCGCGATCGGCGACGAGCTGCACCGCACCGACATGAGCCTCTACAAGCTCTGGAAGGGCAAGCTCCGAAAGCGCGGCGGGCAGATCCTCGGAATCTCGACCGCGGGCGAGCCGGAGACCCCGTTCGAGAACATGCGCGAGGAGATCCGCCGGCTGGCAAGCGACCGCAAGCATGACGGTAGCCATCTGCGGGCCGAGGGCGAGGGCCTGGTCATGCACGAGTGGATGGTCCCCGCCGACGAGCTCTGCACCGAGATCGAGGCGGTCAAGGCCGCCAATCCGCTCTCGACGATCACCACCAAGACGCTCGGCGAGGACTTCCGCTCGCCGACGATGGATCTCGGGGACTGGAAGCGGCTCAAGTGCAACCGCCCGACCCGCTCCGTTCAGTGCGCGATCACCGACCGGGAATGGGATGACGCGGAGGTCTCCGAGGAGATCCCCGAGGGCGCAGAGATCGCGCTCGGCGGTGACTTCGCCTTCAAGTGGGACACGACGGCGCTTGTGCCGCTCTGGCGAGGCCCGGACTACCGCCTACTCGGCAAGCCCGAGATCCTCGTCCCGCCCCGCGACGGGTCCTCAATGCACCCCGACGAGGTCAAGGACGCCTTCCTGCGGATGGCGGAGACCTACCGGATCGAGACGGTCGTAATGGACATGCACCGTGCAGAGGACATCGCCGCCTGGGTCGAGGACACGCTCGGCATTACCGTCGTCGACCACGCTCAGGGTCAGTCGAAGACCCACGTCGCCGACTACGAAGCATTCATGAAAGGCCTGCGCGGGGGTACCCTCAAGCACTCCGGCGACGCCGGCCTTCGCGCCCACGTCCTCAACGCGGTCGCCCGACGGCTGCCCGGCGGCGACTACCGCTTCGAGCGGCCCTCATCGGTCCGCGGGACGGTCCGGGCCCAGGATCAGCGCGTCATCGACGCCCTGACCGCCGCCGCAATGGTCGTCGAGTTCTCCAACCGGGCCGAGCCGAAGCTCTCGGTCTACGAGCAGCGGGCTCTCGCTGCCGCATAGACGAAAGGGGCCTCGATTGGGGTTGTTGTCATTCTTCGCTCGCCGGAAGGCGCTCTCGGCGTCCACCGGGGACGTGGTCGAGATCGCCCGCTCGGGCCAGTTCCGCGGCTATCAGAGCCTCGGCGGGACCAACCAGCAGGTCGTAAACGCCTGGGAGCAGGCGCAGTCGTCGAGCTACGCCTGGATGTACCGCACCCAGCCGGCGGTGCGGACGACGATCGACTACATCGCCCGTAACGCCGCCCAGCTCCCGCTGAAACTGTTCGAGCGGATCTCAGACGACAACCGCGAGTCCCGCAGCGAGCATCCGGCCGCCCAGACGATGCGCCACCCCTACCAGAACGTGCCGCCGAAGCGCTGGATTTTCAACTTCATCGCCGACTTCCTGCTCTACGACAACGCCTACGCGATCAAGTTCGACAACGCCGGCGGCACCCGCACCCTGGTCCGCGTTCCGCCGCACATGGTCGGGATCGTCAGCTCCTCGAAGTTCTCGCTCGACGGCTACCGGATCCACCGCGAGAACGGCACGACCTACCCCGAGATCGGCGTCCTCTCTCCCGAGAACCTGATCCACTGGGTTGGCTACAACCCCGACGATCCCAGGGTCGGCCTCTCTCAGCTCGAGACGCTCCGTGAGACGCTCGCCGAGGAGGCAGCCGCCGTCACCGCCTCAACCGAGCTTCTGAAGTCGGGCCTGCAGAAGAACGGCTGGGTCTACCGGCCGCTCGAGGCCCCCGACTGGGGCACTGCCGGCCGCGAGCACTTCGAGCAGGACCTCTACAACCGCGTCACCGGCTCCTCGAAGCGCTGGCCGGTGCTCGAGGAGGGAATGGAGATCCGCGACCTCGGAGTCACCCCCAAGGACGCCGAGATGCTCGAGGGCCGGCGCTTCACCAAGGAGACGGTCGCCGCGGAGTACGGCCTCGAGAACGTCCCACCCCAGGACGAGGAGGAGCGCAAGCAGTTCCACTCCGACGTCCTGGCTCCGCTGGTCGAGGATCTCGCCGAGGTGCTCGACGAGAATCTCCTGCGCGCCGAGTACGCCGCCGACGACCTCTACTTCGAGTTCGATCTCAACGAGAAGCTCCGCGGCGACCCGATCCAGCGCTTCCAGGCGATCACTGCGGCCGTCGGAGCGCCGTGGCTGCTCCGAAATGAGGCCCGGGCGATGGAGAACCGGCCTCCGGTCGACGGTGGCGACGATCTGATCGTCCCGCTCAACGTGATCGAGGAGGGCCCCGACTCGCCCGCTCGTCCCGCGCCGAACGTGATGCCGATCCAGGACCCGAACGGCCCGATGCAGGACGGCTCACACCGCGAATCGGCCCGAAAGCCGGAGACCAAGGCCCTGTTTCTGCGCCGTCGTGAGGCGCAGGTGCAGAGGCGCCGCTCGTATGCGGCCGACCTCGAGGCGACGCGCAACCGCCTCCTCGCCCGTCAGGAGGGCGCCTTTCGTGCGAAGGCGTCGGTGCCGGAGTCGCGCTGGCGGACCTGGAATCAAGAGTTTGCCGACGATCTCGAGGTCGAGATCCGCCGGATCGTCGAGCGAGAGGGCGATCTGACCGCCCAGAGGCTCGGTCAGCTCGCCTTCGACGCCCGGGTGACCACCAACTACGTCCGGGCGATGGCCGAGGGGATCGCCGAGCAGACCAACGCCGTCACCAGGGCGCAGCTCGCCGAGACCGACGACGTTGCCGCCACCTTCGACTCACGACGCTCTGAGAGCGCCGCCTGGGCGCTCTCGACGGCCTCCAGCGGCATCGGTTTCGCCCAAGCGGAGGCCGCCAAGCAGGATTCGAGCCCGCGGATGAAGACCTGGGTCGTCGTCTCCGACAACTCTGCCCACCCCGAGATGGACGGCGAGACCGTACCCCTTGATCAGCCCTTCTCGAACGGCTCGTATGGCCCGCCGGCCGAACATCCCGGCTGTGAATGCCTCATGGAGGTCCTCTGATGCCACAAAAGCACCACATCACCCTCGAAGCTAAGGCGACCGCCACCGATCTCGGCGAGTTCGTCGCGATCGCCGCCGCCTACTCGCTCGACCGCGCCGGCGACCGGATCGTCCCCGGTGCCTTCGCGAAGTCGATCGATCGCTGGCAGGCCTCCGGCAAGCAGGTCCCGCTGCACTGGGACCACCGGGGCGAGCCCGACGACATCATCGGCACCGTCGACCCGTTCTCGATGAAGGAGACCGACGACGGCCTGCAGGTCGGCGGCAAGCTTGACCTCGCCAACTCGGCGAAGGCCAAGGAGGCCTGGCGGGCGATGAAGACCGGCTCGATGAGCCTCTCGTTTGGCTACATGGTCATCGCCGAGCAGAAGGCCAAGGACGCCAACGAGCTCCATGAGATCGACCTCTTCGAGGTCTCGGTCGTCCCCGCCCCCGCCAACGCCGATACCCGCTTTCTCGCCCTCAAGTCCGTCCCGGAGATGACCCCACAGGAGGTCCGCGAGGAGCTTTCCGAACTTCGCAAGCGCATCGACGAGTTCGAGAGCGCTTCAGAAGACGCCAACGACGTCGAGGATGAGCAGGAGCAGGCCCCCGCGGCGACTCCTCAGTCATCAGACCCCGAGGCACTGAGAACCGAAATCGAGTGCATCGACGCACTCACCTAGCCAAAGGAGTCACAGTCATGCTTTCGCGAACCAAGCGTGAGCTGCGTGCCGTCGAGGACAAGATCGCCGAGACCGCCGAGCGGGCGAAGACGATCATCGAGGGCGCCGCACAGGAAGGTCGGTCGCGTACCGACGACGAGAACGCCGAGATCGCCGAGCTCCACAAGGGCCTCGAGGTCCTCAAGGGCAACAAGCGCGAGCTCGAGGACCAGCGGGATCTCGAACAGGAGATCCAGGACTCGGTCGGAGCCATCGGCGCGGATGAGAAGGGCATCGAGGTCAAGAGCCTCGACAGCATCTCGTTCCCCAAGCGTGAGGAGACCCCGGGCGAAATCTTCGTCGCCTCGGAGGGCTTCAAGCGCATCCAGGCCGCCTACAAGGACGGCGGGCGTCTCGGACAGGGGATGAGCACCGGCGCGGTCTCCGTCGACACCAAGGGCACGCTGCTCGAGGGCGCCGGCGGTGGTGGCGGTGCCGTCGCGGCGACCGTCCCGCAGGTCGTCCCCGGCGTCGTCGACAAGCTGTTCCAGCCGCTCAGCGTCGCTGACCTGCTGCTCTCGGGGCAGGCGTCGACGAACAGCCTCCGCTACGTGGTGGAGGGGACGGCGACCTCCGGCGCCGCAGGCGTCGCCGAGGGCGGCACGAAGCCGCAGTCGACGCTCGGGCTGACGACGACCGACGAGCCGGTCAAGAAGATCGCGACCACGCTCAAGGTCTCCGACGAGATGCTCGAGGACGCCTCGCAGGTCCGCTCCTACATCGACGGACGGCTGAGCCTGTTCGTGAAGCTCGAGGAGGAGCGCCAGATCGTCGTCGGTGCGGGCACCAACGAGATCGTCGGCATCAAGCCGTCCGGCAACACCCGCGGCATCGGCATCTACGCCGGTGGCACGGCGGCCGGGAACAAGGCGGTCCAGCTGTTCAAGGCGCTGAACGGTCAGCGGGGCTCGGCCCTGCTCGAGCCGGACTTCGTCGTCATGAACCCCTCGGACTACCAGGACATCCGCCTGCTGACCGACACCGCCGGTCAGTTCTTCGGCGGCGGTCCGTTCCAGGGCCCCTACGGGAACGGCTCGATGGCCGGGGTCGGCCAGAGCCAGCTCGGTGCCGCCCAGGACTACATCTGGCAGAAGCCGGTCGTGGTCACCACGGCGGTCGGCGCCGGCACGGCGCTGATCGGGACCCGCTCGGCCGCCCAGGTGTGGCGGAAGGGCGGCCTCACGGTCGAGGCGACGAACTCGAACGAGGACGACTTCCTCAAGAACCTGGTCACGATCAGGGCCGAGGAGCGTCTCGCGCTCGCCGTCTACCGCCCGGTGGCGTTCACCGAGGTCCGCCTCTCATAGGCACTCCGCGAGGGAGGGGGCTTCGGCTCCCTCCCTCGCATTGCCTCGCTCATGGGCGCGATCACCGAACAGGACCTGACCGACTACCTCGGTCGCGACGATCCCGACGACGGCGGGATCTCGTTCGCCGTCGAGTCGGCGAACCAGGTCGTAAAGACCCTGACCGAGCAGGACTTCGAGTCCGCGACCAGCACCGTCAGCCTTGACGGGACCGGCACCGACACGCTGCTTCTCCCCCAGCGCCCGGTCAACACCGTCGGCACCGTCACCGTCAATGGCGAGGACGACTCAGACTTCACCTTCACCTCCGAGGGGCGGCTGATCCGCACCGGCGGCACCGCCTACTCCTCCTGGGCCCGTAACGATGTTCCGACCGGCTACTGGCCGCCGGGACGCCAGAACGTCACCGTCACCTACGAGCACGGCGGCACCGTCCCCGACGACGTCCGGATGGTCGCGGTGATGATCGCCTATCGGCTCGTCACCCAGGGCGGGGCGATCCAGGAGCAGGTCGGCGGCGAGTCGAGGCGCTACGCGATCGCCGCGACCGACCTGACCGCCGGCGAGAAGGCGATCCTCCACAAGTACCGCCGATGATCCGTCCCACCCGCGGGCTGATACGCGAGGCCCTGGGAGAGTCGGGCTGGACGGTCGCCTCGACGATCGTCGACGACGGTGGTGGAGGCGGCACGGCCGTCAGCGTCACCGGCGGTACCGTCCGATGCCGGATCGACTCGCTGGCCGGGGGTGAGAGCAACGTCGCCAATCGGATCTCCGACCGCTCCACCCACCTGATCACGCTTCCTCCCGAGACTGCCGTGACGACCGAGATGAAGTTTCAGATCGACGGTCGAGGCACCTACGAGGTGACCGCCGTCCGGGAGCACACGGGCGAGCTCTCCACCGTCGTCGAAGCGGTCGAGCGCGCCTGACCACAACGTAGGGGGTCGTCGATGCGGCGGCGCTTCGCTTCCCCCTGCGACCTAATCGCCGCCAATCGCCGCCGAAAGGACGCCGCCATGAAGAAGCTGCTCTGGCACTCCAACACGCCATGGGCGCCGACGGGCTACGGCTGCCAGACCAAACTGGTGACGCCGCGGCTCGCAGAGCACTACGACCTCGCGATCTCCTCGTTCTACGGGCTCGAGGGCGACCGCCTCGAATGGGAGGGGATCCCGGTCTTCCCCGGCCTCGGGGGCGAGTTCGGCAACGACTACATCGTCAAGAACGCGATGAGCCACTTCGGCTCGGCCCGCGGGGGCATCGTCCTGACGCTGCTCGACGTCTGGGTGCTGGAGCCGGAGACGATGCGCCAGCTCGACACCGCCGCATGGGTGCCGGTCGATCACTCCCCGGCACCGCCGATGGTCCGCCGCTACTTCACCGAGTCCGGAGCGATCCCGATCGCGATGGCCCGCTTCGGTGCCGAGCAGCTCGTCGACCTCGACCCGCTGTACGTCCCCCACGGCGTCGACACAGAGGTCTACAAGCCGCTGCCGAAGGATGAGTCCCGGGAGATGGTCGGTGCCGAGCAGGACGCCTTCCTGGTCGGGATGGTCGCCGCCAACAAGGGCGCACCGTCGCGCAAGTGCTTCTCGCAGGCGCTCCAGGCCTTCGCCGCCTTCCGCCAGACGCACGACGACGCGATCCTCTACCTGCACACGAACATGAACGGCGACGAGGACCTGTTCGCGCTCAAGGAGGCGGTCGGGCTTCCCGACGAGGCGGTGCGGATCGCCGATCAGTACCGGATCAACCTCCATCCGCTGCCGGCGCGGATCATGGCGAGGGTCTACTCGACCTTCGACGTGCTCTTGAACCCATCGGCAGGCGAGGGATTCGGGGTGCCGGTGCTCGAGGCGCAGGCCTGTGGAGTCCCGGCGATCGTCTCGAACTTCTCGGCGATGAAGGAGGTCTGCGGGTCGGGCTGGAAGGTCGCCTGCACGCCGCGCTGGACCGCTCAGAAGGCCTGGCAGGTCGATCCGAGCGTCGAGGAGATCGTCGACTCGCTCGAGCAGGCCTACGGGCTCTCGGAGGCCGAGCGCAAGCAGGCGTCGGAGCTCGCCGTCACCCACGCCGCCCAATACGAGGTCGGCAGGGTCATCGATGAGCACTTCCTGCCCGCACTCGCCGAGGTCGAGGCCCGGATCGCCGCCCGCAAGCCGATGAAGCTGGAAGCGGTTGCGTGAGGGTCGCCTTCCTCTACGACGCCGGCAACGAGGACGGCACGCTCGGGGGCGCCGAGTTGACGATGCGGGAGTTCGCGCTCGCGGCTCCCGATGGGGTCAGGCTCGTCACCGAGGAGCCTGACGCCTACGTGGTCGGCAACTGCACGAGCTTCGGGCCCGAGCTGATCGAGCGGCTCGATGGGCACCGGGTGATCCGCTACTTCAACGACGTCGACCCGCACTCGGACTCCCGATTGCGTCGATGGCTGCTCAAGAACGCCGTCTGCATCTTCACCTCCCCGCTGCACGCCGAGCGCTTCCCCCACGAGCTGCAGATGGATCCCGTCCTGGTCCCGCCCGCGGTCGATCTCGACGCCTTCCGTCCGACCCGGCAAGTCGATCGCAACACCGAGCGCAACGGTGCGGTGGCGATCGGCGCCTACCAGAACGCCGGCAAGGGCGGGCAGGCACTCGGCGAGTGGGCCCAGCACAACGGCGGCCTCGACATCTACGGGACCGGGCTGTACCTCCCGGGCGTCTATCACCGGGGGGCGCTCGACTACACCGATGTCCCGAAGACGCTCTGGCGGTATGAGACCTTCGTCCACCTGCCGTCCGACCTCGAGCCGTTCGGCAGGGCCGTGGTCGAGGCCTGGGCTGCCGGTTGTGAGCTCGTCGTCAACGGCAACGTCGGCGCGGTTCATTGGATCCGCGAGGAGCCCGAGAAGCTGGAGACGGCGGCCGAGGACTTCTGGTCGGTCGTTACCGAAGCGGCTGTGGCGGCATGATGCGGATCGGCTTCATCGGCCTCGGCAAGCTCGGGTTGCCGGTCGCCACGATTCTCGCCGCTCGCGGCCACAAGGTCACCGGCTATGACCCCCGCGTCTTCGGGTTTCCCACGGTGCCCGATACCCAGGAGGAGGGCTGGCAGCGTCAGATCGACGCCGCGGGTGACCGCTTCAGCTTCGGGGCGATCGAGGAGGCCTGCCGCGCCGACGTCGTCTTCGTCGCCGTCCAGACACCTCACGAGCCTGCCTACGAGGGAACGACCCCGCTGCCTGCGGAGCGTCGCGACTTCGATTACTCACACCTGCTCGATGCGATCCAGTCCGTCCGCTCGGTCTGCGACGCCCACAACCTCCATCCGACGATTGCGGTGATCTCGACGGTCCTGCCGGGGACGATGCGCCGCGAGATCATCCCCCGCCTCGGACGGCTGCGGCTCGTCTACAACCCGAGCTTCATCGCGATGGGGACGGTCGTCGAGGACTTCACCCATCCCGAGTTCGTCCTCCTCGGTGGTCCCGAGCGCCAGGTCAACCAGGTCGCCGAGGTCTACCGGCGGGCGGGGATCCGGCCTCGCTTCCAGACGATGGGCATCGAGTCAGCCGAGCTCACGAAGGTCGCCTACAACACCTTTATCGGCCTCAAGCTCGCCTTCGCCAACACGATCGGTGAGCTCTGCGAGAAGTCGGAGGCGAACGTCGACGAGGTCACCGGCGCTCTGAAGATGGCCGACCGCCGGCTGATCAGCCCCGCCTACCTGACCGCGGGGATGGGCGACGGGGGTGGATGTCACCCTCGCGACAACATCGCCCTCAGTTGGCTGGCCCGCGAGAAAGGGCTCAGCTTCGACCTGTTCGAGGCGACGATGATCCAACGCGAGGAGCACGCAAGCTGGCTTGCCGAGTTGCTGCGGATGGCTGCCGAGGAGCGCGACCTTGTCCCCGCCATCCTCGGGATCGCCTACAAGCCCCGCTCGGGCCTCATCACGGGCTCTCCGGCGCTGCTCGTCAAGAACCTCTATCCGGGTCCGCTGGTGCTCCGCGACCCCTACGTCGATACCTACAACCAGCCGCTGCCACGGGCGCCGCTCGCATGGCTCGTCGGCTGCAAGCACCCCGAGTTCACCGACTACAGCTTCCCGAAGGGCTCTGTGATCATCGACCCCTGGCGCTACATCCCCGACCAGGACGGCGTCGAGGTCGTGAGGATCGGCGAATGACCGTCTCGATCCTGCTTCCGACGACCGGCCGCGCCGACCGCGCTGAGAAGTGCATCTGCCAACTTCGTGAAACCGCCGGTGTGCCGATCGAGCTGATCATCGCCGTCGATCACGACCCCGAATCGGCGATGCGGCTCGCCCCCCTCGCCGACAAGCTCCTCGTCAGCACCGAGTACCGGGGCTGCTCGCGGGCCTGGAACGACTGCCTGCGCGAGTCGAGCGGGGATCCGGTCGTCTTCGCCGCCGACGATCTCGTCTGGGGCGAGGCGTGGCTGGTCAACGCACTCGCCTATCTCGACGCCTTCGACGACGGCTGGGGCATGGTCGGCTTCAACGACGGCCACTGGAACGGCGACGAACTCGCCACCCATTACCTGATGAGCCGCCGCTTCATCGTCGAGGTGCTCGGCGGCGTCGTCGCCTGGGAGTGGTATTCGCACTCCTTCAACGACCTCGAGGTCAATGAGCGGGCCAAGGCTGCCGGCCGCTACGTCTGGGCGCCCGACGCGCTGGTCCGCCACGAGCACTGGACCTACGGCGACCGCCCCCAGGACGCCACCGACACCCGCCTGCTCGGCACCCACGCGGCAGCCGAGGCGAAGTACCGCGAGCGTCGGGCGACCGGATTCCCGATCGACTACGAGCCCGTGATCACCGCCTAGGAGGACCTGTTGAGCGTTCCGATTCGCAGAGCCCTGTACGGCAAGTTGGCGGGCGACACGACTCTCGTCAGCCTCCTCGGCAGCCCCGCCACGGGCTATGGGAAGTCGATCTACTACCAGGTGGCGCCGAGCAACGCCGGCTTCCCCTACCTGATCTTCAGCAAGCAGTCCGGCGTCCCCAGCTACGCGCTCAAGCAGAAGGCCTACGACGACGACATCTGGCTAATCAAGGCGATCGACCGAAGCGACACCGCCGACACCGCCGACGCGATCGCAAGCCGCCTCGATGCGCTCCTGACCGACTCGACCCTCTCGATCTCGGGCAGGACGCAGCTCTACCTCCGCCGCGAGTCCGACGTCGACTACGCGGAGATCGCAGACGGCGTCGTCTATCGCCACGCCGGCTCCAACTTCCGACTCACATACGAGTAGATCCCCGTCGCTTAGCCGCCGAGCGACTCAATCCGCGCACCCCGTAACGGGGCACGGTAACCACACGAAAGGAGTCATCGAACGATGGCTAAGCAGCTACTCGGTCCGCGTACGACCGTCACGATCAACGGGACCGACCTCTCGTCCCACTGCACCTCGATCACCGTCAACGACGAGACCGAAGAGCAGGACGTCACCGGCTTCAGCGAGGTGTACCGCGAGATGGCGGACTCGCTGAAGACCGCGAACGTCGAGACCACGTTCATCCAGGACTACGGCAGCTCCTCGGTGGACTCCGTGATCGGCGGCATCTACTACGGCACGACCAACGGCACGATCAAGGTCAACCCCGACACCTCGGGCACGGTCGTCTACACGCTGGTCGCCCGCCCGACCGCGTTCGCTCCGGTCTCCGGTGGCCCCGGCGAGGCGTCGACGATCACGACGACCTGGTCGAACCGCGGCACGGCCGGCCTGACCCGCGGCACGGCGTAGTCGCACCCCCTTCACGGACGACGTGAAGACGCGGCGCCCCCTCGGGGGTCAGCCGCCAATCGCCAACGTGCGGTCACCGGGCAACCGGGCCGCCGGAAAGGAGTCGTGCCATGGGCCGACTTTCCACCAAGGACCTCTGCGAGGCCTCCGATCTCCGCGAGGAGGAGATCGAGCTCGAGGCGCTCGGAGGCACGGTCCTCGTCCAGGGGCTCGGGGCCGCGTTCTCGAACGAGGCGCAGTCGCAGGCCCTGGAGATGAAGACGATCGGCAACACGCAGATCGCCTCGGTCAACACGGCGCTGCTGGAGGAGATCCAGCTCTGCCACGGGCTCAAGGACCCGAAGCTCTCCCGCGAGGAGGCTCGCAAGTTCATGGAGCAGTGCGGTCCCTCGGTGAAGGAGATCATCGCCAAGATCGATGAGCTCAGTGGCGTCGACAAGGACGCGATCGAGGAGGCCAACGCCCGATTTCAGGGCGGCGGAGAACGAGCGCCTGACAAGGGGGAAGCGGGGCTACATGCAGCTTCCGCCCGGGGTAACGGATCCGCTGTTCCTGCACGAGCTGGCGCTTGAGCTGCACATGCCCGTAGGCGAGATGTGCAAGCGGATGTCGGCTCGCGAGCTCTGCGTGGACTGGCCGCTGTTCTTCGAGTACCGGAGGAGAGAGGCCGACCGCGAGGCCACCCGTCAGCAAGCCAAGGCCCCGGAGACCCTCGGATGAGGGCCTCTGGGGTCTTCGTGTTTCGATGACGCTTCGCAAGGACAACATCCGACGGATCTCTGGCGACCTCGACGAGACGGTCGCCGAGGCCCTCGAGGCCAGCGCCGAGATCATCGCGGCCGCCGCGAGAGCACGGGCCCCGGTCGAGACCGGGACGCTCCGTGACTCGATCAGGGTCCGTCCGACTGATACCGGCCGGGCTGTCGAGGCGACCGCCTTCTACGCCCACATGGTCGAGAACGGCACCGTGAAGACGCCGCCGCGGCCGTTCCTCGTCCCGGCCTTCGAGGCCAACAAGGCGCAGATCGATGACCGGATCCGCGCCGCGGTCCAGCGTCTGATCGACCGCGGGGGGCACCTGTAATGGCGACGCCCGCCGCAGTTCTCCAGGTCCTCGTCGAGGCGAACACCACGGCCGCGACCGCAGACCTCCGCCGCTTCGATGCGGGCCTCCGGCGGATCGACCGCTCGACGGCGACGGCGACGACCCGGACCAGCTCGCTCGGTTCGGCAACGAGAACGGTCGGCGGCTACCTCGGCCGCGCAGCGATTGCCGCCGGCAGTGCCGCCGCCGCCTACATCTCGATCTCGCAGGCGAAGGCCGCAGTGGAGACGACCGAGAACCTTGCGAAGACGACAGCCGGGCTCAACCGCAACCTCGGACTGACGACCAAGGAGGCGTCCCGCTGGGGCGCCGTGGCGGTCGCTCGCGGCATCGACACCAAATCGCTGACGATGAGCTTCACGACCCTCTCCCGGCAGCTCGTCGAGGCCGGGAGGGGCTCGGAGACCGCCACCCAGGCCTTCAAGGACATCGGGATCACCCAGAAGGACCTGAACCGGACCAACGGCGACTTCAACAAGCAGCTGCTGATGACCGCCGACGCCTTCGGGGAGGCCGAGGGTGGGGCGATGCGGCAGCAGGCTGCCCAGAAGCTACTCGGCCGCGGCTATCAGACGCTCCTGCCGCTGTTCGCCGAGGGCTCGAAGTCGCTGAAGGAGCAGCTCCATTGGGCCGACGAGTACGGCGTCACCCTCAACAAGCGGACGATCGGCCCGATCAACGACTTGATCAAAGCCCAGCGCGAGTCGAAGGTGGCATGGCTCGGGCTGCAGGTGACCTTCACCCAGATGGTCGCGCCAGCGCTGAAGGTCGCCAACGAGCAGTTCCAGCGCCTCTCGCGGATCATGGGCAACGACAAGCTCACGAACGCCGAGAAGTTCGAGCGGATCGGGAAGATCATCGGCGGCTGGGCGGTTGCGGCCAAGGACGCCTTCCTGAAGGTCCTGCCGAAGCTGGTCGAGGAGGTCGGCCGTAGGGCCCCCGAAGTCGCCAAGGCGTTCGTCGAGGGATTCGCCAACTCGTCGGCGATCGGCAAGCTGTTCCTCGGCGGTTTTCTGATCTCGAAGATGGGCGGGGCCGCTGTGCTGACTGGCCTCGGCACAAGGATGGGTGCGCTCGTCGGGGGCGGATTCGCGGCCGGTGTGCTCGGTGTCGTTGCTGCTGCCGGGATCTACGGCCTGCTGATCCCCAACAACTTCGACGATCGCGTCCGGAAGATCGTCAAGAACATCACCGAGCAGTTCGCGGACATGAAGTCCGACATCGTCCCCTCCGTCCAGCGGATCGGGGCGGCGGCGATGCAGATGGGCAACCGGCTCCGGGTCACCAAGAACGACTTTCAGACCGCGGCCCAGGGGGCGAGGGTCTTCAGTCGGGAGCTCGACGACAGCGCCGACGAGGTCGTCAAGTTCGAGCGGATCCTCGACAAGAAGATGGATCAGGTCGGCGACTCGATCAAGGACACCGGCAAGATCTTCGAGCAGTTCGCCGACAAGAGCGCGAAGGTCAAGGACAAGGTCGGGGGCAACTTCATCGGTCTCGCCTCGGTCGTCACCCACGGCCTGCAGATCATCATCGACAACACCAACAAGGCCCTCAAGGGCTTCGGCGTCAAGAAAATCTCGATCTCGCTCGCCGGCGCAGGAGCGGCGGCCTCCGACTTCGCCCAGGGCAAGCAGACCGGCGGCGTCATCGTCCCCGGCCAGGGCTCCGGCGACAAGGTCCCGGCGATGCTGGAGCCGGGCGAGGTCGTCTGGAACCGCAACGCCGTGGCGGCGATGGGAGGGGCGGCACGGGCCGACCGGGCGAACAAGCTGATCCCCCGCTTCGCCAAGGGCGGCAAGGTCGGCGGGATGAGTGCGATGATCTCGCTCGCCAACGCCTTCGACCGCGCCAACGAGCCCTACGTCTGGGGCGGCGGTCACGGCGACTTTTTGACCTCGCCGACCGGGGTCGACTGCTCCGGTGCCGTCTCGGCGATCCTCCACGCCGGCGGGCTGCTTCAGGGCGCCCCGATGGTGTCCGGCGCGCTGATGAACTGGGGTCGTCCGGCGTCGGGTGGCGAGCCGCTCGTCGTTTACGCGAACCCCGGCCACACGGTGATGAGCCTCAACGGCCGCACCTTCGGCACCTCGGGCTCGAACCCGGGTGGCGGTGCCGGCTGGATCAATGCCCCCGGCGGCTCGCTCGCGCCCGGTGCGAAGCGGACGATGGACGTCGCGGGTGCGATCGCAAGCAGGATCGCCCGGGTGCTGCTCAAGGGCCCCGACGGGCCGCTCAAGGACCTCGGCCAGAAGGCACTCGACAGGGCGCGGAACGCCGCCAACCGCTTCATCGCCTCGAAGATGCCCGCCGGTGCCGCCGGTGGTGGTGATTGGGGACAGTTCGGGAAGCTGAAGCGGGTCACGGCCTCCGAATACAGCGGCGGCCCGACCGGTGCCGGCGGCTACCTGCCCGGTCACAACTCCTTCGCGGAGCTGTCGAACGACTACTGGAACGGCACCGGTGCCGACTTCTCGGCGCTCGGCGGCCTGCCGATGCACACGAATCTCCGGATCGCCTACGGAAACAAGTCCCTGATCGGCGAGAAGCGCGACGTTGGCGCAGGCGGCCCCGGCATCGGTGACACAAAGCGCGCCATCGACCTCTACTACGACACCGCCAACAAGCTCGGGTTCTCGGGCCTGGGCATCGTCGGCGTCTCGATGCCGAAGAAGCAGCGCGGCGGCATCATCGGCCTCGCCGGGGGCGGCGACCCCAAGAAGGACGGCAAGCCGATCCACGGCAGCGTCTCCCACGGCTCGACCGACCCCGACTTCAAGCGCCTGCAGCGGGTCCGCCGGATCATCGAGCAGATCAACGCGATCGTCGGCGAGCGGGGCCACGCCGCCAAGATCGAGGAGACGATCAGCCGGGTCGAGGCGTGGGCCTCGCTGGAGTCCTCACCGGGCGGGAGCGATCTGACCCCGGAGGAGCTCGCCCGCCAGGTCGAGCTCAACAAGCGCCTGCTCGAGCTGCTCACGAAGGCCCGCGGGATGACCACCCACGGCCTCAGGCTCTCGAACCGCAAGCCCTACTCGAAGCTCGGCGACAAGCAGTTCAAGGGTCCGCGCAACACGCTCGGGCAGATCCTCACCGACCTGCAGGGCCTGACCGGCAAGGGCGGGCGGATCGGCGACGTCAGACTCCACCTCGCCGAGCTCGGCGCGACCACCACCGGCACGACGACGGCGCCGATCGACATCTCGACCCTGCGCTCGGTGATCGAGGCGGCCCGCTACGGCGTCTTCGACAACCAGCTCCCCCGCTTCCACTCCGGCGGCGTCTACCGCTCCCCGCCCGGCCGTAACGAAGGCGCGGCGATCCTCCGCGACGGCGAGACCGTCTCCCCAGCGGGTGCCGGGGTCGTCGTCAACAACAGCTTCGATTTCGAGGGCCTCGACCTGATCGTCACCACCACCGTCAACGGCGAGATCGCCAAGCGCGAGCGCCTCAGCCACAACCGGGCGAGGCAGTACCAGCGATGACCTACGTGCAGCTCACCCCCGCGACGACCGTGGCGAACACGGGTGCCGTCACCGGCGCCGGCGGCGACGCCGACGCGGCGATGCACGACGGCTCGGACTCCAGCTACATCGTCCTCGACCCGGACGAGCTCGCGTGGTTCACGCTCTCGGACCTCTCCCTCCCCTCCGGGGCGATCCTGATAGTCGCTCAGGCTCGGACCCGGGCTGCGCTGGGTAGTGCCGTTCCGACCGGGACGGCGCTGGAGACGAGCGTCAGCTATCCGGCCACCGGCGGTGGCACGGACATCCTGACGTCTTCGGCGACGATCCGCAACTTCACGCCGCAGAGCTACCTGACCTCGACCAAGTGGTATCCGACCGACGCCGGACTTGACGGAGCGACGCTGGTGATCACGAACAGGCAGAGCGGTGCGTTCCCCTGCGGCCTTCAACTGTTCGAGTGCTCGCTGCAGGTTCTCTACTTCGTCAAGCCGACCGTCACCGTCGCCTATCCGACCGGGACGCTGACCGAGGACTCCTCGCCGACCGTCTGGTGGACGCCGGCCTGGGACCCCGACTACACGCCGCCGACCTACAGCTACCGCGTCAAGGTCTTCACCGATGCGCAGTACGGCGCCGGGGGCTTCGACCCCGAGACGTCGGTCGCGACCCTCGATTCCGGCGTCGTCACCGGCTACCCGTCCAGCGATTACCCGACCCACGACTTCCCCGACACGCTCGCCGACGACACCTACCGGGCCTACGTCAAGATCAGCCCCGAGGGATTGCCGTCGGAGCAGTGGTCGGCCTGGGACTACGAGGGCTTCACGATCAACGTCAACACCCCCGGGGTGCCGACGCTCTCGGTCACCGCCGACGACACCAACGCCCGGGTCGAGATCGCCTATTCGGCGACCGCGGGGGAGGGCGGGACCTCGACCAACGGCTACGAGCTCCAGCGCTACGAGGACGGCGAGTGGGTGCCGGTCCGGATGCTCGCCTTCGACGAGACCGCCGACCTCTACCCCGGAGCCGCCGAGGACGGGATCATCCCGAGCGGGTCGTCCGGCACCGTCTGGGACTACGAGGCGCCGAATGGGGAAGTCGCCACCTACCGAATCCGCTCTTGGCACCGCTACACCTCGACCTTCGCCTACTCCGATTGGGAGCAGGACTCGGTGACCCCGGCTGCGACCGAGTGGCGGCTGAAGCACCCGACCTCGCCGGCGCTCAACAAGGTCGTCACGCTGCGCAGCTTTCAGACCCAGACCCGCGCCGCCCGCCAGTCGATCTCCCAGCCGCTCGGCCGCTCCGACGCGGTCGTTATCAGCGATACCCGTGGCCCCGAGACCGGCTCGATCACCTTCCGCGCCGACGACGATGAGACCCGGGACTACCTGAAGGTGCTCGCGGGCCCGTCGATGCCGCTCCTGCTGCAGGCAGCAGCCGGAGATCACGAGCCCGACCGCTGGATACTGCTCGGCGACGAGGAGATCACCCGGCTGATCGACAAGGCCTGGGACACCAACCGTGACGCGACCTACACCTTCACGACGATCGCCCGGCCGACCGGGCCTGTCCAGGCGTGGCCCGCGTGAAGGCCGTCCCCGACAGCTACTTCACCGGCGATCTCGCCGAGTCCCATCGACTCGCCACCGTTGTCAGCGTCAACGGCGTCGAGATCCCGATCATCGACGGCTCGGTCACCCTCGACGCGAACTCGGCGATCCGCGGCTCGGTCAGCCTCACGGTCGCACCCGACGATCTCACCCTCGAGCTGCTCGTCCCCGACGTCCCCGACTCGCTGCTCGCCCCCTACGGGAATGAGATCCTCGTCTCTCGCGGAATCCGCCGACTCGGGCCGGGATCGTTCGGCGGCGGCCTGCTCCCTTCCGAGGATCTCTATCCCTCCACGGATCTGTACCCGCGAGACTCGGGTGAGTGGACGTTCGGCTTCCCGACCGAGGACGCGCTCGTCCAGCTCGGGATCTTCCGGATTGACGAGACCTCCGTCGAGGACCACGGCGACCTCGGGATAACCGTCACCGGCTACGACCGCTCGGCGCTGATAATCGACGCCGTCTTCGAGGATGCCGGTCAGTCTCCCGCCGGTGAGTACGGCGTCGATCTGATCCTCGGACTGATTCGCGACGGCTATGCAGGGGAGACCCCCGCCTACCCCGACGTCGTGCTCGCCGACTCCTCCCGGTGGACGACGACGTCGGTGACGACGACGATGCCGGCGCTCGCCTGGGAGGCCGGAGACGATCGCTGGGACTTCTGCCAAGGGGTCGCCGAGGCCTGCAACCGGCGCCTCTATTTCGACGGGCAGGGACACCTCGTCCTCGAGCCGCGGACCTTCAGCCGCGACCCCGTCCTGACCGTCAGCGAGGGCGAGGGCGGGATCATGCTCGGCGCGTCGAAGCGCTGGGGCCGCGAGAACGCTTGCAATCGCGTCGTCGTCACCGGCGAGTCGAGCGGCGAGACACCCGTCCGTGGTGTCAGACAGGACGACGATCCGCTCTCGCCGACCCATTACGGCGGCCCGTTCGGCAAGGTGACGTTCTCCTGGTCAAGCGAGTTCGTCAAGACCCAGACCCAGGCCGAGGACGTCGCCCAGAACATCCTCGACGAGCGGCTCGGCACCGGCCAGGAGATCGGCTTCGAGGCGCTCGTCCACCCCGGGCTTGAGCCCTACGACACGGTGCTCGTCAACCGCGAGCGGATGAAGATCAACCGGGAGCTGCACGTGATCGACTCGCTGCAGATTCCGCTCGCCTTCGAGGGCGGGATGAGCGCGACGACCCGGCTTCTGCAGGTGAGCGGATGACCGACGAGCGCGTAACCCGGCGCATCCTCGACTCGATCAGGCGGCTGGAGCGCAACGCGCTGACCCGCTCGATCGGCGTCGTCACCGACGACTCGCCGCTGACCGTCGAGATCGCCGGCGTCCCCCACACCGACCTGATGGTGCTGACCAGCTACACGCCCGCGATCGACGACCGCGTGTTCGTCAGTCGCGTCGGCAACGACTTACTCATTCACGGCGCTATCGACTGAAAGAGCGCGGCAGCGCGGGCAGGTGACTTTCCCCGCGATTGGATACCGCTTCGGGTCGGCCCGCCAGTCAGGCGTCGGCTTGCCGCAGAGCATCATGTCGTCGGGCTCGATCCCCGACGCTAGCGGGCGGTCGAGTAGCACCGCTCGGTAGCGCATCCGAACGAAGTGACGGATGCCGTCGTCATCGGGGAGCGGCCCGTAGTCGCCGTCGTCGAGTGGCTGCCCATCCCACTCCTCAACGAACTTCACCACCACGCGGACTCTAGCGCGGCGATAGGAGCTATCTCAATGGCATTCACCCACAAGGACTGGAAGGACAAGCCGGACCCCTCGACGCCGCTCTCGGCGGCGAACCTCGAGGATCTCGAGGACCGGCTCTATGCGGCCCGCCTGGAGGGCCTGCCGCTCAACGTCACCCACTCCGACTACGGCGCCGATCCGACCGGCGTGGCCGATTCGACGAACGCGATCAACGACGCGCTCGGCGACGTCAACCCCGGCGAGAAGGGGATCGTCTACATCCCGCCCGGCACCTACAAGATCACCGATCCGCTGACCGTCAAGGAGGGCGTCGCGCTGGTCGGCGCCGGCTCCTACGCGACCGTCATCAACTGCGCCTCGGCGGACTCCAAGGTCTATTTCGACCAGTCGGTCGGCGGCGGCCGTGGACCGCTCTCGGGCGGCTTTCGGATCAACATGGCCGAGACGGCGACGACCGGGATGCAGCTCGACCTCTGCGTCAACCGAAGCTTCGACGACATCCGGATCGACAGTCCGGCGGCGAACGGCACCGCGCTGCTTCTCAACGACGCCCAGAACTGCTGCTTCACCGGCATCGACCTCGAGGCGAAGGGCGGCGGCGAGGGCCCGGCAGGGACCCGCGGCCTCGTATTCGACATGGGCGCCTCCGGCAACAACTTCTACGGCTTCCGCTGCAACGAGTTCATGGGGCCGCACGTCTCCTACCGGATGACGGCTGCAGCCTGGTCGGGTGTCGATATGCCCCGCCACAACTGGCTCTGGGGAGTGATGATCGAGCGGACGACGACGAGCACGGCGGGCAACAACAAGCCGTGCCTGATCTACCACCGGGCCGGCGACAACAACGGGATCTGCGGCGGCAACATCTCGGGGACGACCGACGATGCCGACCCCGCGACCGAATACGCGCTGGTCGAGATGAACAACAGCGGCGACACGGGACCGGGGGCGAAGACCTGCACGCGGCCGATCTTCCGCGACCTGAAGTTCAACGGCGAGATCTGGAGCGGCACCCGGCGGGCGATCGGCTTCGACTGCAACGGGACGTTCTTCTACGGCCTGGTCGAGGGCTGCACGGTCGGCAATGTCCGCTACATGATGCGGCTGACCAGCGAGTCCTCGCACTGCATGAGGGAGCAGAACAACTTCGTCGACGAGCTCGTGACCTCCCGCTATACGGGCTCGTCGGCCTACATGCGGGCCAACTTCACATCGACCACCGGCGGGACGATCACCCCGCGCCGGGGCCAGGTCCGCTACTTCTACGCGGGCGGCGCGGCCGATCTGACGACGGTGAACCCGTCCGCCGTCGAGACCGGATTCGTCGCCACGCTCGAGTTCTACGCGAGCCGGACGGTCAAGCACGGCACCGGCAACATCTACCTCGCGGGCACCGCCGACTTCTCGGCGACGGCCAACGACATCCTCCGGCTCGTCTACGACGGGGCCGGGGGCTGGCACGAGTGTGGGCGAACGGTCAAATAGGCCGCGGCGCCGGCTAAGGGAGGGACCACAGTGGCATCGAACGGGCAACTCCCGGCGTCGGCCCTTGCGCCGATCGCCGGCGGACAACTTGCGAAGGACGCCGCGGCGGGCTTCAACGCGATGAACGTCGCCTCTCGCAAGCGCTACGGCGTCGAGCTCCGGCCGACCGGCTCGATGTCGAGCTACCGGACGCTCGCCCAGCAGCAGTACCTCTGGGACCTCTACCAGTCCGGCAAGGGCAACCTCGCCGCAGTCCCGGGGACCTCGAACCACGGCTGGGGGCTCGCCGTCGACTTCGCGACCCCGCAGATGCGCTCGATCGTCGATCAGATCGGCGCCCAGTACGGATGGTCGAAGTCCTGGTCGGACGCACCGAGCGAATGGTGGCACGTTCGTTTCCAGTCTGGCCACTACCACGGGTCCGATCCGGGGCCCGACGGCAAGGGCCGAAAGCCGGGGTGGTGGGGCAAGGTCAAGCGCAAGCTCAAGGAGACCCGCCACAAGCTCGCGCACAAGATCAAGCGCCGCAAGAAGTCCGACCGCCCGGTGATACGCGAGCGGCTTCACAAGCAGATCGCCCGCCTCCGCAACTGGGTCAAGTGGGCCGCCGACCGGCTCCGCAAGAACGACGACTGGAAGCGATGAAGGAGGGCGACATCGTGGCGAAGCTGACCGAGCTCGAGGAGCGGATCGACCACCTCGTCGAGGCCGTCGCGCAGATTATCCGGGCGCTCGAGCAGCAGGACGCCCGGATCGGCGAGTGGGACCGGGCATCGTGACCCGCGGCAAGTGGGCGGAGGCGTTCCTCGACGAACTCGGCGCCCCCGCCAACCGCGCCAACCTCTACGCGCTCGTCGCCTGGATTCAGGCCGAGGGCGGCGAGGCGAAGTGGAACCCGCTCAACACGACCCACGATGCGATTGGGGCCACCGACTACAACTGGGTCGGCGTCAAGAACTACCCGAGCTTCGAGGTCGGCCTCCAGGCGACGATCGAGACCCTCGAGTACGGCGCCGAGCGCGACCTCTACGGCTACCGGCCGATCAAGCGCAACCTCAAGCGCGGCCGGCGAGCCGGAAAGACCCTGCGGGCCGTCGAGGCCTCGACCTGGGGCACGGGCGGGCTGGCGCTTCGCTGCCTGCCCTGGGTGAAGCGGTCCTGGGAGTTCTACCGGGACCGGCAAATCAGCAACTAGGAGGGAAGACCAATGGACTGGATCAACGCACACAGAAAGGCTCTGCTCGCCGCGATCGGCGCCGTCGCGATCCTCGTCGTCGACGAGAACACCGCCCAGGAGATCATCGCCTTCGTCGATGCCGCTCTCGTGCTGCTCGTCGGCAATGATCAGGCCGCCGTCGAGCGGATCTACGGGCGCCGATAGAGATACACACGCGGCTCAAGGACGAGGCCCGTGACCGATGCTGAGACCCCTGGAGTTCGTCTACCTCGTGATGGGGCTCGGGATCATCGGTCACGGGGTCCTGACCCAGACCCTGACGGTGACGAGCCTCGGGGCCGGGATGTTCTTCATCGGCCTCGTCCCGGTCACGCGGGCTGATCGGGCTGACATGGAGAGTCCCGCCGGCTTCATCCGCAAGGCGCTGATCGCGTATCTGACGAAGGGGCAGAAGTGAGCGACTGGCTCGCAAAGCACGCCTGGTTGGCGACCTGGATCACGCTGGCGCTCGCCTTCATCATCATCGCGTTGATCGCGGGATCGAGATGAGCCGCGACCACCACGCCGAGCGGATTGGCCGGGCCTTGTTCGGCTTCCTCGTCGCCTCAGTGATCTTCACGATCCTCGTCTACGCGCTGCTCTGGCAGATCCACAACAACGCCGTCGACTCCTGCGAACGCGGCAACCTAATCCGAGCCGAGTTCAACGAGCGAGCCGGCGCCTTCGACGAGATCCTCACGGTGCTGATCCAGGCGCGGACAGGCGAGGACTCGCTGAAGCGGCAGGACGGGGCGACTCAGGCGAACCGGCGTGAGACCCGGAAGCTGCTCGACGCCCGCCGCGAGATCAGCGTCGTCCCGCTCCCCGACTGCGAGGACGTCAACCCAAAGCCGTGGCCGCTCGACTGAAGCTGCCGACCTCAGGCCCCGAGGACTCCGACGTGCTCGCCGCGCTCGGGGTCGTCGCTTTTTGCGTGCTCCCGGCCTGGATCATCTGGCGGGCGCGGAGGTGAGGCCGTGGCGTTCTCGCGTGAGTGTGCGAGCTGCGGCATCCGCTGGCCCACCGGCTGGGCTGCATGCCCTGCCTGCCAGCGGCCGACGGTGGTGGCGAACCGCTCACCGAACCGCTCGCAGCACGAGGCGCGGCTGAGCGAGTTCGAGCGGCTCTACACCGAGCGCGAGGCGGAGCGAATCGCTGCCGGCGACGTGGCGCCGGAGACCGTCGGCAGGCGGGAGGCGAAGGAGCTGCTCGCGATCGAGCGACAACTGAGAGAGGACCGAGGCCCTGCGTGAGCGGGGCCTTTATTGTTGTCCGAGGCCGGTGATTGGATTAGCCATTCTGCAATCGAGTCGGGTTGGTGCCGGGGGCTAGGGGCCGGCGGGGGTAGCAATGGACGCTGTGAACGCCGAGCAGGTCGATGACGCCGAGATTCTCCGCGACGGCCTGGTGGCGCTGCGCCGGCTCAGCCATTGCGATGCACTTCCCGATCACGCTCGTCGTGCAGCAGCCGCGACAGAACGCGCTCTAGCTCCGTACGCACCTCGGACAGCTCTCCGCGGACTTCCGCCAGCTCCGAGTTCGTCCGGTGAAGCTCCTCGGCAAGCTCCGATTCTGAAGCTGGCCCGCTGAGGGCCTCGAGGGACGCCGACTTCGGCTCCCGACGATCCGCGAGGCGACCGGCCCGCAGGTCGGCGATCGTCGTCTCCAGGGCGTTCGCCAGCGCCTTGAGGTTCGACGCCTCGGGGACGTGCTTGCCGTTCTCCCAGCGCGAGATGTCCTTGCCCTCGGCGTGGCCTTCCATCTTCTCGGCCAACTCGCGCTGAGTCAGGCCGGCGTTCTCCCGTAGCTCGCGGATTCGCCCGCCGATCAGTTCCGCTTCCTCGGCCATCCGCACGAGGAGCCTGAGGCGCTGGGCCTCGGATTGGAACCGCAAGTTGGGCCGCGTTGAATGAGTCCGCATCCTGTGGTATGAATGTAACCACCAAATGGGGACCAACGCAAATACCGGGATTCTGCCGATCGGCGCCAACCTCCGGGCCGCCCGCGAGCAGCGCGGGCTGACCCAGAAGCAGGTCGGCGACGCGATCGGCGTCCGGAGCCGCGATGTCTCTCGTTGGGAGAACGGCCATGTCGAGCCGGGGCCGTTCTATCGGTCACTGCTCGCCGACCTGTTCTTCGACGGCCGGGTCGCGGCGCTCTACGAGGACTAAGGAGATTCAATGAAGGCGGAAGTCGGCGAGAAGCTCTACGACTCCGAGGAGACCCGCGAGGAGCAGGCGGTCCGACTCGTCAAGGCGAGCGTCAACCGCCGGGCCGAGGAATCGCGGAAGGTCATCCATCGCCTCGTCATCCATGCCCGACACCTGTCGCGCTCCGACCGGATGGCGGCAATCGAGTACCTGCGCCGCGATGCGGACCTGCTCGTCGGCCTGCTTGAGCAGACCGGCGACGAGGACCTGCCCGAGTTCACCTTCCCGTCCGAAGCCGTCAACCAAGAGTGGGAGATCCGATGACCAACACCATCGAGGACATCCCGACCCAGACCCCCGTCGAGCATCTAGCCGAAGTCCTACGGCGAGAGGACGCTTCGCAGTGGGAGAAGGTCGATGCGGTCAAGGAGGCCGTGGACGAGGTAGCGGACCTCGCGGCGCGAGGTCCGAGCGAACACGGCGCAAACAACGGACGTCGAGAGGCCATCACCCAAATCTGGGAGCAGATTGAGGCGATTGTCCCAGAGCCGCCGGAAATCAAGACCGTAGAGGCCTGGTATCGGATCTCCACTTTCTGGCCCGCCGAAACCCGGGTGCCGAGGGCGAGCTTTGCGGCTCACGCCGAACTCGCGGCGAAGCAGTACCAGCATCGCCAGGGCATCCTTTCCAAGCTCGCCGATCGGAGCAGCCGTCCGGTAAGCCGCAACGACGTTCGCGTGTGGAAGCAGCACCAGGACGGCACCGATCTGCCGGACCCGTGGGAGATCCGTTTCGAGCGCAGGGTGTTCACGCCGCTTCGCTCGGAGCTCAACGGGCCGAAAACGAAGGGCGAGTGGGAGCAGGCCCGCGCGGCATACCGCCACGCCCTCGGCTTCATCGAGGAGAAGCTGGAGAAGCTGTCGTGAGGCGGCTGGAGCCGAAGAAGGCGGTCGGCCTCCGGCGATGCGATTGCGGCATGTACGCCGAGAAGTTCCACGCGACCTGCCCCGCCTGTGGCCGTGATTTCGCGGTGATGCTCACCGAGGACTGCCCGACTTGCGATGGGGGGATGCGCGAAGGCGAGGAGGGCTGCGAGTCCTGCCTCGGATTGCAGTCGCTCGCTGACCGACCGCGAAGCATCACGGCCGTCTGATGCTCTACCCCCGCCCCACCTACCCGGTCCCGCCCGACGACGACGACTTCGACGAGGCCTACGAGACCCAGCGCGAGGCTGAGCGAGACGGCGGCGAGGGTGCGGTTCCTCCGGAAGGGCGCCGCCGTCTCGCTCAGCCCCGAGGAGACGACCGTGATTGAGCACGCCGCCGCCATTGCCGTGTTCGTCGTGAGTTGGCCGATCGGCGCCGCTCTGTGCGTCGGAGCAATCCGGCTCTACCTGAGGGCGATCTCGTGATCGCCGCCTTCTCAGCGATGTGGTTGGTCGCCGGGATCGGGATCTGGTTCACGGTCGCCTTCGTCCTCGGCACCGCCGTCGCGCAGACCATCGACGACAGGAGGGACCGGTGAGCACCGTCGCGATCGTCGCCCTCGTGATCGCCGCCGTCGCCGTCGTCGGCTTCGCGGTCGCGATCTGGGCGGCCTGCGCTCACGCCGCCTGGTTGATCCAGCAGGAGCGCCTGGCGCGGCAGATCGAGCTTGAACCAACCCCGAACCGGACCCGGCTCGGGATCCAGACAAAGACGCGGCCGCGTCGCTCACACGACCGGCCGCACGACCACTAGGAGGAGACACTCCCAATGGAAGACCAGACGATACCCATGACCCACGACGAGGTGGAGCTGCGCGACGCGATCGCCCGCGACCGCCTCCTCGACGCCCGCACCCACCTGGTCCGCGGGATGGCCGTGCTCGACCGCGACGGCGCCCGCCGGGCCCAGTCGCTGACAGCCCTGGCGATCACCACGATCGACGACGCCATCGACGCGATCGGGGTGCAGTCGTGATCGCCATCGCGATCGCCGCCGTCTGCCTCGGCGTCATCGTCGCCCTGAAGATGGACGACGCCGAGCGCGAGCGCCGGCACACCGAGCGGATGCCGACGCGGTTCCGGGTCGAGCCGTGGGGGATCACCGACGACGGGGACTGGAGATGGCCCAAGTGAGCGGGCCGAATCTCGATCAGTACGTCGAGGTCAATGAGCGGATCGCCGCCTTCTACGCCAAGTACCCGAATGGTTCCCTGCAGTCGGAGTGGGAGATGCGCGAGATCGGCGGCGAGCAGCTCGTCGTCGTCACCGCCTACGCCTACCGGGACCCCTACGACGCCCGACCGGGAATGGGGACCGCGTGGGAGCCGTATCCGGGCCGGACGCCGTACACGAAGGGCTCGGAGCTGATGGTCGGCGAGACGAGCGCCTGGGGCCGTGCGATCGCCTCGCTCGGCTTCAAGGTCAACCGCTCGGTCGCCTCGGCCGACGAGATCCGGGCGGCGGAGGCGAGGCGGGCTGCGCCGGCCAACGGCCACATCGACAAGGCCCGAGCCGACGCGATCGTCGCCGCCTTCCACGACCGCAAGCTCACCTTCAAGGCGATCGACATGCTGCTCGGCTCGGCCGGGCTCGATGCCCTGCGGGCGAAGTCGGCGAAGGCGGTGCGGGAGCGGATCGACCACCTGACCCCCG
>CAZPZW010000014.1:0-18709 GCA_964591165.1 uncultured Thermoanaerobaculia bacterium
GCACCTCCTCGAAGGGCTCGTCGGCGATGCCCATCACGACCGAGCCGAACATCTGGATCAACCGGCGATAGCTGTCGTAGGCGAACCGGTCGTCGCCGGTCAGCTTGACCAATCCCTCGGCCACGGCGTCGTTGAGGCCGATGTTGAGGACCGTGTCCATCATGCCGGGCATCGAGAACTTGGCACCCGAACGGCACGAGACGAGCAGCGGGTTGGTCGGATCGCCGAACCGCTTCCCGGTCTGCCTCTCGAGCCGGGCGCGGGCCGCGCGCGCCTCTTCCCAGAGGCCGGGCGGAAAGGTCTCTCCAGCCGCCAGATAGGCGTTGCAGGCCGCGGTGGTGACCGTGAAGCCAGGGGGTACCGGGAGTCCGGCCCGCGTCATGTCGGCGAGATTCGCGCCCTTGCCCCCGAGCAGACCGCGCACGCCGTCCCAGCTACCCGCCGCCGCTTCGGCCTGCGGAAGTTCGTCGAAACCGTAGATCCAGCGATGACTCATGAGTTTTCCTCCCAGTTGCAGACCGGCATGGGTCCCTGCGGACCTCATGGCGAAATCCTAACCTGCGCCTCGGGGTGCAACTCCCATCCGATTGGGTCGTATCTTTGGTCAATCCCAAGGAGCCGCCATGCGACACCGCCTCGCCGCCCTGCTGCCGATGCTGTTGGCCCTCACGCTCGCGCCGGGCAGGGCGAGCGAACTCCCGGCCGTCGCGGCCCTGGGCATCGACCTCGCCGGGCTGCCCAAGGAGGTTCCCGGCATCGAGGGCGTCGAGCGCCGGCTCTTCCAGGACGGCCGGGTCTACATCGCCGGACAGCCCTCCGAAGCCGCGCTGCGCAAGTTCCGCGCGCTCGGCGTGACGCTCGACGTGAACCTGCGGACCGCCGAGGAGCTGGCCGACAAGGAGCAGGTGCCCTACGACGAGGTGGCGCTCGCCAAGGAGCTGGGTCTCGAGTTCGTCCACCTGCCGATCGGGGGCAAGGAGCTCCCCTGGCGTCCCGAAGTGCTGGACCGGCTGCACGAGGCGCTCTCCCGGCACCCCGGTCCGGTCCTGCTGCACTGCACCGTGGCCTGGCGAGCCTCCTACGTCTGGGCAGCCTACCTAGTGAAGTACGGCGGGCTGACGATGGAGCAGGCCATGGCCCGAGGCCGGGCGATCGGGATCGGCGAAGAGCCCATCGGGCTGTTGCTCGGCCAGCCGACCCAACTGGTCCTGGTCGCGCCGCCTCCACCACCCGCGCCACCCCCGCCGGCCCGGCCCTGACCGGCCCGCCGGCGCTCGGCGGCCGCTCAGCGGTAGTCGGACTTGTCGACCACCACCGCCGAGAGGTCGGCCAGCCGGCCGATCGAGCGGTGGAGGCCGGCGAGCAGCGCCAGCCGGTTCCCCCGTACCTCGAGGTCGGGATCCATCACCAGGACGTCGACGAAGAAGCGCTCGAGCGGTGCGGCGAGCGTGCCCACGCCGCGCAATCCGCGTTCGACGTCGCGCTGGGCGAGGGCGGCGTCGACCGTCGCCGCGAAGCTGGTCGAGGCGGCATGCAGCGCCCGCTCGGCCTCCCCGGAGAGGCGATCGGGGTCGAGCGTCGTCGGCTCCACCCCCTTGAGGATATTGGCGATCCGCTTGGCGGCCAGGGCGACGGCGAGGAAGTTCCGATCCCCGCGCACCGCGTGCACCGCGGCGACGCGTGAGGCGAGAGTCGAGAGACTGGCCAGCGGATCTCCGGCCGCGCCGAGTCCGGCGTCGATCTCGTCGTGAGCGAAGCCCTGCTGACCGAGCAGGAAGCGCACCCGATCCTCGAGGAAGAGGCGTAGTGCCTGCCAGGTCTCGTCCTCACGCTTGGGCAGGGCGACCGACGAGTAGCCGCGATACGCGGCGCGCGCAGCGGCGGCCAGGTCGAGCTCGAGTCCCCCATCGAGCGCCAGGCGGACGACCCCGAGCGCCGCGCGCCGCAGACCGAAGGGGTCGCGGCTGCCGGTCGGAATCAATCCCAAGCCGAAGAAGCCGGCGAGCGTGTCCAGCCGATCGGCGAAAGCGACCAACCGCCCGACCCGCCCGCGCGGCAGCGGGTCTTCCGCGCCGGCCGGCTGGTACTGGTCGTAGATCGCCTGCCAGATCGCCTCCGGCTCGCCGTCCTCCCGCGCGTAGATACCTCCCATGATGCCCTGCAGCGACGTGAACTCGCGCACCATGTCGGTCGTCAGGTCGACCTTGAGCAGCGCGGCGGCGCGCGCCACGAGCGCCAACTCGGCGGCCGGCAGCGCGAGCGCAGCCCCCAGCTCGCCGGCCAGCGCCTCCAGGCGCAGCCGCTTGCCCTCGTAACTCCCCAGTTTCTCCTGGAAACCCAGTCCTACGAGGGCCGGCAGGCGGGAGGCGAGCGGCTGCTGGCGGTCCTTGCCCCAGAAGAACTTGGCGTCGGCGAGGCGCGCCGCGACCACCCATTCGTTGCCCGCCCGCACCCGTCCGGCCGGATCGTCGGGCCGGTCCATCACGGTGAGGAAGTGCGGCAGCAACTGCTCCCCCTGCGCCACCGTCAGCGCGCTCTGGTGGTCCCGCAACGAGGTGACCAGCACCTCGCGCGGCAGCGCGGTGAGCTCCTCCGCGAACGAGCCCTCCATCACCCCCGGGATCTCGCAGATCGCCGCCAGCTTGTCGAGCAGGGCGTCGTCCTCGACCAGGGCCCCGTCGAGCGCCGCCGCCCGGGCCGCCATGCGCTCGCGCAGGATCCGCTTCCGTTCCACCGGAAAGACCAGGATGTCGCGCTCGGCGAGCCGGGCGAGGTAGTCCTCCACCCCGGAGACCGAGAAGCCCTCTGGCGAGAGGATCGGATGACCGACCGTCGAGCTCCCGGCGGCGACACCGAAGAGCTCGAAGGGCACCACGACGCCGTCGAACAGGGCGACCACACCGTGCACCGGGCGCACCCAGGGGCCGATTCCCTCTCCCCACTTCATCGACTTCGCCCAGGCGAGGGCGGCCAGGAGGCGCGGCAGGAGCTCCGCGAGGACCTCGACGCTCTGGCGGCCGACGATCTGGCGCTCCCCGGCGAGATAGAGCCCCTTCTCCCGCGCGGGATCCGGTGCCACGGCGCCGAGCCGGCGCACGCGCTCCGTCACCTTCCCCTTCTTCGCTTCCACCAGCCAGAGCTCGGCGGGCGCCGCGCCGCAACGCTCGGCGAACGCGGCGAGGGCCGGGCGGGCGGCCCCCGCGCCGTCGAAGGCGGCGGCGACCGGCGGTCCCACCAGCTCCTCGACGCGGTCCCTCTCGCGCGCCGGCACCCCCCGCAGGATGAGCACCAGCCGCCGGGGCGTGAAGGCCGTGTCGACGGCGCTCGGCGCCAGTCCACGCGCCACCAGCTCCTCGAACAACCGGGTGCCCAGCTCCTGGATGGCGCCCGGCAGCATCCGCGCCGGGATCTCCTCGACCCGCACCTCGAGCAGCAGCTCGCCGTTAGCCACGGGCCACCTCCCCCGCCGGCGCCGGGGCGGCGAGCAAGGGGAAACCGAGCCGCTCGCGGCTCGCCAGGTACTCGGCGGCGCAGCCGATCGCCAGGTCGCGTACCCGCTTCATCTGCGCCACGCGCTCGGTCACCGAGACCGCGCCGCGGGCGTCGAGCAGGTTGAACAGGTGCGAGCACTTGAGGGCGCATTCGTAGGCCGGCAGGACGAGCTTCGCCTCCAGGCAGCGTTTCGCCTCGCGCTCGTAGCCGTCGAACTGGGCGCGCAGGAAGTCGACGTCGGCCACCTCGAAGTTGTACTTCGAGAACTCGAACTCGTCCTGCCACCGCACCTGCCCGTAGTCCACCCCACCGGGAACCCAACGGATGTCGTAGATCGACTTCTCCAGCCCGAGGAACATGGTGATGCGCTCCAGGCCGTAGGTGATCTCGCAGGAGATCGGCGCGAGGTCGAGGCCGCCCGCCTGCTGGAAGTAGGTGAACTGCGTGATCTCCATGCCGTCGAGCATCACCTGCCAGCCGACCCCCCACGCACCCAGCGTCGGAGCCTCCCAGTTGTCCTCCTCGAAGCGCAGATCGTGCACCTTGAGATCGATCCCCATCGCTTCGAGGCTGCGGATGTAGAGCTGCTGCACGTCCTGCGGCGCCGGCTTGAGAATGACCTGCATCTGGCAGTGCTTGTAGAGCCGGAACGGATTGTCGCCGTAGCGCCCGTCGGCCGGCCGGCGCGACGGCTGGACGTAGGCCACCCGCCAGGGCTCGGGACCCAGCACCCGCAGGAAGGTGTCGGGATGCATCGTGCCGGCGCCGACTTCGAGGTCGTAGGGCTGCTGCAGGACGCACCCCTGCGAGGCCCAGAACTCCGACAGCGCCAGGATCAACTCTTGAAAGCTCTTCATCCTCTACTCCTCGAGCCCACCCAGGGTCCGCTCCATGACGTCCAGACTCTTCAGCTCGTGCTGCAGGAAGTGGCGGCGGACCCGTCCCACCACCTCCCCGACCTCGGCGAGCGTTGTGCCGGCCGGCGGTCGCGCCGCGAGCGCCGCGAGGTTCTCCCGCCCGATCCGGAGCAGGAAGGCGAGCGCCTCCGACGAAACCGCTCGCCCCTGCGCACCGGCGCACTTGCGGCACAGCAGCGCTTCGCCCGACGCTGCGATCGCCGCCCCGCCACCGAGCGCCGCGCCGCAGCGCGGGCAGTCGACGGGCGGCGGGAAGACGCCCGCCAGGCGCAGCATCCAACTCTCGAAGTAGCGCCCGGCGAGTCCGCGATCGATCCCTGCCGCGAGCGCCTCGAGGGTCGAGTCGAGCAGGCGGAAGTAGAGCTCCGCGGGCTCGTTCTCCTGCGCGAAGATCGCCATCTGCTCGGCGATCGCGGCGCCCAGGAGCAGGCCTTCGAGGTCCCCCTGCAATGCCTTGGCGGGGCGGATCAGCTCGACCGAGCCGATCCGTACGAGCTCGCGTCCCTCCTTCTCCATCCAGCCGATGCGCGCCTTGGCCAGGGGCTGCAGCTCGCCGGCGAAGCGACTGTAGCGGCGCTTGGCGCCGCGCGCAACCCCGCGCCGCTTGCCCTGCTCGCGAGTCAGGAACTCGACCACCCGATCGGCCTCCTGCAGATCCATGACCTGCAGGATGATCGCCTCGGCCTGATGGAACTTCACGCACGGAAGCTTACCTGCGCGGCGGCTTGGCCGCTGGAGCGCTCCCTACCGCGCCGCCCGCGGCGAGTCGACGCATCTCCTCCAGCGTCTCCTCCACCCAGTCGGGCGCCGCCGCGAAGCCCACCCGCTCGCGGACGATCTGGCCGGCGGGATCGACGATCCAGGTGACCGGGACGCCGGAGACGGCATCTCCGAGCCAGCTCGCTGGACCGAAGGCAGCCGGAAAGTCGTAGCCGTTCTCGGCTAAGAAGGGAACGACCACTCCACGATTCCCGTCCAGACTTATCACCCTCACGGCGAAGCCGGGATCGGTGGCGATCGTGGCAGCGAGGCGATGGAGCTCGGGAAGCTCGGCGCGGCAGGGTCCACACCAGGTCGTCCAGAGGTTCACCAGCACCACCTTCCCACCCTCACCGCTTGGCGACCACGGCTGACCCTGGAAGTCGACGATCTCGCCGGGAGGAAAGGCCCTGTGGACGACCTCCCAGAGCGGTTTCTCCACGGCCTGCCTCGATTCCACCTCGGAGATCCAACGCTCGAAGCCCTTCGTCTCGTGGCCTGCTTCTCTCCAAACGACCGCCGCCCTCGCATGCAGCAGCGGCTCGCCGATGTCATACCCGAGAAGCTCGGCGTAGCGCGCTAGCGCTTCGGCGAAGTTCTCCTGTTGCACTTGAAGGTCGGCTTCGGCCCGCAACGCTACCGCGCGCGTCACCTGCAGTCGAGCTAACTCGAAACCCGAGCGCTGCAGCTCGTCGCAGCGCGAGCGCACGGAGGCGATCGATCGAGCCGCCGCATCGAGCTCACCTCGCGCCACCTGCCAACGCGCGCGGAGCCCTTCGCGCCAGGTCTCGCGGAAGGCTCGAGTCAGCTCCGTCTCCCGACGGAGGTCGTCGGTCGTCGCGAATCGCAACGCAGACGCGTGGTCGAGCGCCGCTTGCTGGGCGTCGCGCAGCAGGAGAGTGGGCACATGGTCGATCCGCAGGCCGCGATCCAGATAAGCCCCGGCGAACCAGCCCGGAATCGACGGCGTAGTGGCGACGCCGGGATCGTCGTTCGCGAGCAAGCGGTCAGCCGCGGCGAGGAACTGCTCGTCGCCGGCCTCGGGGAGGACGCGCAGCGCCAGGGCCCGATGAAAGAGCGCGACCGAATCCTCCGGGCAAACCTCGAGGCGCTCACGGGTCGTGCGCTCCCGATGGCGGCTCCAGGCCAGCCGGCTCTGCGGATCCCCTCGCTCCAGCTTCGGTGCGGCGGCCTCCACGGCGCGCGCCCAGAGGTCGCGCGCCTCCCCGGCGCAGGGGGCACGCCGGGAGATCTCCCGCCTCACCCATGCCGACCCCTCCTCGTTCCCGGTCGTCTCGTAGCCGATGCGCAGAGTGCGCAGCCAGCTCTCGTCGTCCGGTCGCTCGAGCCGCCTCACCTCCTCGAGGTCGGCCTCCACGCGGCGGCGAAGCTCAGCATGCTTCTCCGGTGGGAACGCGGAGAACTCTGCCACCCAGAGATCCGGTAACACCCGCCACTGCGTCTGGAAGTCAGCGGAGAGCCGATCGCGAAGCCCGGCAAGACGCAACCTGGAGAAGGCCGAGTCGTCGACGTAGCGCAGGAGCTCGAGCCGCTCGCCCACCGCTCCCGGACAGCGCGACTCGAAGGCCGCGTTCCACGCCGCTCGGCGTCCCTCGTCGGTCGGCGGATCATCGCTCGCGGTCAGGCGGATCAGGTCGCGCGCCGCCCAGGGGAAAGGCGGCGCTTCGTCGGCGAGCGCAGCCAGTACCTCGCGGCGCTTCGGAGGGTCCGCCTCGAGGAGAGCCAGGAAATACCGGAAGGCTGAGTCGCCCGGGTGGAGCCTCGCCTCGGCCTCGTACTCGGCGCGAAGCGTCCGCCGGTACTCCGGCTCCAGGTCGACCCGCAGCCTATCGAGCGGTTTGAGAAGCTGTGCGTGGGCCTGAATCAGCGTTGGGTAGCGGTCGCGAAGGGCTCGGCGCGCCGCCATTTGCTCGCGCCAGCATCGCTCCGAATAGCGGCAGCGAGAGGATTCCGCGTTGATCGGCCGCAGCTCGGCTTCGAACTCCGCGGGCGCCCGGCACCCGGGAACCTCGATCTCCCAAGTCGCGACCGCCGCGCCAGCCCCAACGATGCAGGACCCCAGAGTCAGTGCCAGGCGGCGAAGCGAATCGCCCATTCGTCCTCTCACCTAGGTGCGCTTTTGGGTCGCCCCCCCGCCTAGGGCAGATAGTGCCTGAGTAGCAGCGCGGCGAGGCCGAAGTAGATCAGGATGCCGGTGATGTCGTAGGTCGTCGAGAGCAGCGGGCCGGAGGCCACCGCCGGGTCGAAGCCCAGGCGGGCGAGGAGCGGCGGGATGAGCGCCCCGGTCGCCGCGGCGAGCAGGATCGAGAGGCAGAGCGCGAAGCCCACCACCAGGCCGTAGGTCGGGTTCTGGCGCAGCGCGTAGGCGATCCCGCCGACGAGCAGTCCGCAGGCGATGCCCAGGAGGCCCGCGACTTTCAGCTGCCGCCAGAGAAAGGCGGCGAGCCGCCCCTCCCCGCGGTCCAGCCGCCCGGAGGCGAGCCCGCGCACCGCCACGGTCGAAGCCTGATTGCCGATCGAGCCGCCCATGCCCATGATGAGCGGCACGAAGGCGAGCAGGAAGAGGGCGTCGAGGAAGCGGACCTGGAAGTACTCGAGCAGCAGTCCGGTGCCCAGGAGCCCCACCATGCTGAGCAGCAGCGAAGGCAGGCGCAGGCCGGCGACGCGGATCGCCCGCTCCTCGTAGAGCAGCTCGCTGTCCGACGAGCCGGCGAGCTTGAAGAGGTCCTCGGTCGCCTCCTCCTTCACCACGTCGATGATGTCGTCCACCGTCACGATCCCGGCCAGCCGGTTCTGCCGATCGACCACCGGCACTGCCAGCAGGTCGTAGCGCGCCGCGAGCTGAGCGACCTCCTCCTGGTCCGTGTCGACGTCGACCTTGATCACCGAGCGCTGCATGATCTCGCCCAGGGTCTGCGCCGGCTTGGAGAGCAGGAGCTGGCGCAGCGATGTCACCCCGACCAGGTGGCCGTCGCGATCGACCACGTAGAGGTAGAAGATCATCTCGAGGTCGCGCTTCTGCTGGATCGCCCCGATGGCGGCCTGCACCGTCTCCGTCTCCGGCAGCGCGAAGAGCTCGGGGTCCATGATGCGCCCCGCCGAGCCTTCGCGGAAGGCGAGCTGGGTCTGCACGCCGGCGAGGTCCTTGAGATCCACCAGCTCGAGCACCTGGTCGTGCAGCGGAGCGGGCAGCGACTCGAGCACGAAAACGGCGTCGTCGACCGGGATGCGCGAGAGCACCGCAGCGGTGCGCTCTGGCGGCAGCTGCTCGAGCAGGGCGAGGCGCTGTGCCGGCGACATCTCGGTCAGCACTTCGCCCGCCGCGTCGGCGTAGTCGGCGGTCAGGATGTCGAACACCTGCCGCTGGCGGTCGGTCTCGAGATCCGCCAGGAGCAGAGCCACGTCGGCCGGGCGGACCCGTCCGATCAGCTTGGAGACGTTGGCCCGCGCCCCCCGCTCGAGATACTTGGCCAGCGTCTCGGCGAGGCGATCCTGCCGCCGCGGAAGGTCGCTCTCGTTGCTCGGCTCCACGGCTCGGCAATGTAGCACAGCGATCCGTCCCGATCGGCCCGGTGGTACGCTTCCCAGCGGTGGCCGCAGCGACCGATCCAGCACCGCTCGCCCTGCTCGTCGACGACGAGGTGGGCATTCTCTCGACGCTCGCCGGCGTGCTCGCCGACAACGGCTTCTCGACCCTCACCACGGGCAGCGGCGACGAGGCGATCGAGCTCTACCGCCGCCACCGCCCGGAGGTCGTCTTCCTCGACGTCTGGCTGCCCGACCGCGACGGACTCGAGACCCTCGGCGCGCTGCGCGAGATCGATCCGCGGGCGGCGGTCGTTCTGATCTCGGGGCACGGCACGACCTCCACGGCAGTGCGCGCCATCAAGATGGGCGCCTTCGACTACCTCGAGAAACCGGTCTCCTACGAGCAGGTGCTGGACGCCGCCCGGGGTGCGCTCGCTTCGCGCCGCGCCGCCGTGGCCGCTTCGACCGCGGGTCCGGCGCCCGCCGAGTTGCGAGGCAACGGGCACGACCACCGCCGCACGCCGCCGCCGCCGCTGCGCTGCCTGGCGCCCTCGTCCCACGATCAGCGCACCATCCGGCAGAGCACGGTGCTGTACGGACTCGGCCTGCACTCCGGCGGCCGCACCGGGCTCGTCTTGCAGCCGCTCCCCCCCGGTTCCGGCATCCACTTCTTCTCCCTGCCCTACGCCGAGTCGATCCCCGCCCGGGTCTCGGAGGTCGGCGATACCGAGTACGCCACGACGCTGGGCTCGCACGCCGCGCAGATCAAGACCGTTGAGCATCTCCTCTCGGCGCTGCACGCCTTCGGCGTCACCAACCTCCTGATCAAGGTGCACGGCGAGGTGCCGGTGCTCGACGGCTCGGCGCTCGAGTTCTGCCGCACGCTCGAGGCGATCGGTTTCGAGGAACAGGGCGTGCCGCGGCTCGACTTCGTGGTCGACCGGCGCTACGAAGTCGGCAACGGCGCCAAGTCCCTCACGGTCGAGCCCTACGACGGGTTCCGGGTGAGCTACCTGCTGCGCTATCCGGCGCCGATCGGCGAGCAGTTCTACGACTTCGACCTCGCCGGCCCGGAGAGCTACGTCGCCGAGATCGCGCCAGCGCGCACGTTCGGCTTCATGCGCGATCTCAAGATGCTCAACGAGCTCGGGCTGGGCTCGGGAGGCCGGCTCGACAACTTCATTCTGGTGGGCGAGGACAACGTGATCAACACCGAGCTGCGCTTCGCCGACGAGTTCGTCCGCCACAAGATCCTGGACGTGATCGGCGACCTCTACCTGCTCGGCTACCCGTTGCGCGGCAAGGTCACCGCCCGCCTGACCGGACATCGCGACAACATCGCCCTGGTCCGGAGGCTGGTCGAAGAGAACCGGATTCCCTAGGTCGCCTGCTCCTCGTCGTCCGGGTCGGGCGACGCACCGGCCCCGGCATAGCGGTCGCCATCGGGCGACAGGTCCACCGCCTGCGGCTCGCGTACCAGCTCGCCGACGAGGCGCGGATTCTCGCGCCATCCCGGCTCGCAACGCACCCTGAGATCGAGGAAGATCTTCCGGCCGAGGAACTCCTCGAGGTCGACCCGCGCCGCCGTGCCGATGGTGCGGATCTTGTCGCCGTGGTGGCCGATCAGGATCTTCTTCTGCGATTCGCGCTCCACGACCACCGCGGCGTAGATGCGCAGCGCCCGATCCTCACCCGGGTCCTCCCAGCTCTCCAGCAGTACCGCCGTCGAGTAGGGCAGCTCGTCCCGCGTCTCCTGAAGCACCTTCTCGCGGATGCGCTCGGTGACCAGGAAACGCTCCGGATGGATGGTCAGCAGCTCGGGGTCGTAGAGCGGCTCGCCCTCGGGCAGCGCGCGAAAGAGCTCGGCGAGCAGTTGCTCGCTCCCGTCGCCGGTAGCGGCCGAGACCGGGATGATCGCTGCGAAATGGTCGCCCTCGGCGTAGCGCGCCATCATCGGCAGCAGCTTCGGCTTCGCCACCAGGTCGATCTTGTTGAGCACCGCGATCTTGGCCTGCGGCGATCGGACCACGAGATCGAGCAGGAAGGCCTCGCCCTTGCCGAAGGGCTGAGCGACGTCGACGATCAGGCAGACCAGATCGGCCTCGGCGAGCGCCTCGGTCGCCTCGCGCAGCATCTCCCGGTTCAGGCGATGCATCGGCTTGTGGATCCCCGGCGTGTCGAAGAAGACCGCCTGCCCCTCGGGCCGGGTGAGGATGCCCACGATCCGGTGCCGCGTCGTCTGCGGCTTGTCCGAAACGATGGCCAGCCGTTCGGCCAGCAGGAGATTCATCAGCGTCGACTTGCCGGCGTTCGGCCGCCCGACCAGGGCGATGGTCCCCGCCTTAGCCATCGACGTGCTCGAGGCGGCGCACCCGCACCGCGAGGATCCGCCGCTCGTCGGCCTTTTCGATCTCGAAGCGCAGCCCGAGGTGCTCGACCGACTCCCCCGCCGCCGGGACGTAGCCGAGGAGACTCGAGATCAGGCCGCCCACCGTCTCGAAGCCCTCGCCCTCGGGCCGCACACGGAACATCTCGTCCAGCGTCTCGATGTCCGCCCGGCCGTCGAGCAGCAGGCTGCCGTCCTCGAGCAGCCGGTTCTCCGGCACTTCCTCGTCGTGCTCGTCGGCGATCTCGCCGACGATCTCCTCGAGCAGGTCCTCGACGGTGACCAGTCCGGCGGTGCCGCCGAACTCGTCGACCACGATCGCCAGCTGCAGCCGGCGCGCCTGCAGCTCCTTGAGCAGCTCGCCGAGCAGCTTCGTCTCGGGCACGAAGAAGGGCGGCTGCAGCAGATCCTCGAGCGACGGCGCCGGCGTGCTGCGCAGGGCGCGAAAGAGGTCCCGGATGTGCAACACGCCGGCGATCTGGTCGATCGAATCGCGATAGAGCGGCAGACGGGAGTACGCCGAAGTGGTGAAGAGGTCGGCCAGCCGGTCGAGCGAATCGCCCAGCCGCCCGCAGACCATCTCGACGCGCGGCGTCATCACGCTGCGCACCTGCGTGTCGCCGAAGTCGACCACGCCCCAGACGAGGTCGCGATCCTCCGGCTCGAGGATGCCCTCCTGGGTGCCGACTTCGATGAACGCCTCGACCTCCTCCTCCGACGCCTCGTCCTCGTTGGCGTCCGCCTCTCCGCTGGGCTGGGAGCGCGGCACGAAGATCGCGAAGATCGCCACCAGCGGCGCGCAGAGGACGAGCACCGTGCGGTAGAACCAGGTGAAGCGCTCGAGCGCGCTCTCCGGGTCGCTGCGCAACAGAGCGCGGGCCGCCAGTTCGCTGGTTGCGATGCCGCCGGCGGCCACCACGCCGGCGAGCGCGTAGGCGTGCGGCACGTCCAGGCGGGCGAAACCGAAACCGAGCACCAGGCAGAAGACGAGGGGCACCAGCTTGGCGAACAGGTTCAGCAGGTAGCGGTAGACCGCGAAGCGGCGCGGCTCCTCCCAGAGCCGGCGCAGACTACCTCCCGCCTCCTCCACCCAGTGACGCATGCGGATCGGACCGGAACGCTCGAGCAGCGCGGTGGCGAGCGACAGCGCCGGAAGCAGCGGCACCAGGAGCGCCGCGAGCCACAGGTAGAGGGCGGAGGATTCGCCGGTCATCGCGCTGGGCGATCGAGGTAACGGCGGCGCAGCCTCCGCTCGAGGCGATCCATCTCGCCCGCGTCGGTCTCGTGATCGTGCCCCAGACAGTGCAGCACACCGTGCAGGAGGAGCAACCGGACCTCGCGCCCGACGGGATGGGCCCGCTCGGCCGCCTGCCGGCGCGCCGCCGGAACCGAAACGACGACGTCCCCCAGGTACCACCCGTCGGGCGTCTCGCCGCCGGGAAAGGAGAGCACGTCGGTGGTGGAGTCCTTGCCCCGGAAATCGCGGTTCAGCGCGCGCATCGAGACGTCGCCGACGAAGCGGACGCCGAAGCTGCGCGCTTGCGGCGCCAGCTCGGCGAGCAACGCCGCGAGCCAGGGCCGCAGCCGGCGCACATCCAGGCCGCGGAACCGCCCGGCGCCCACCATCACGAGCTCCGGCGCCGCGCCTGCGGTGGCTCCTGCCGGGAGTCGCCTCAACTCTGACCCTCGCTCTTCTTGCCCCACCGGTCGTAGGCCGAGACGATCTTCTGCACGAGGGGATGACGCACCACGTCGCGTTCGTCGAAGTGGACGAACTGGATTCCCTCGACGCCGGAGAGCACCTCCAGGGCCTCCTTGAGCCCGGAGGTGGTCGAGCGCGGCAGGTCGATCTGGGTGATGTCGCCGGTGATCACCGCCTTGGAGTTGAACCCGATGCGGGTGAGGAACATCTTCATCTGCTCGCCGGTGGTGTTCTGCGCCTCGTCCAGGATGACGAACGAGTCGTTCAGCGTACGGCCGCGCATGAAGGCGAGCGGCGCCACCTCGATCATGCCGCGCTCCAGCATGCGGCCCACCTTCTCGTAGCCGAGGATGTCGTAGAGCGCATCGTAGAGCGGGCGCAGATAGGGATTCACCTTCTCGGCGAGGTCTCCGGGCAGGAAGCCCAGCTTCTCGCCGGCCTCCACCGCCGGACGCGCCAGCACCAGGCGCTTGACCTGTTTCTCGACCAGCGCGGCCGCGGCGACGGCCACCGCCAGGTAGGTCTTGCCGGTGCCCGCCGGCCCGATGGCGATCACCATGTCGTGCTCGCCCATCGCCTTGACGTAGGCCTGCTGGTTGAGACTGCGCGGAGTGATCATCCGCCGCGTCGCGGAGGCGGCGCCGTCGAGGCCGAAGAACTCGGCGAGCGACGACTCCGGGTTCTCGGCCATCACCCGGATCGCCGTGGAGACGTCCTCCGGGCGCAGCCGGTAGCCGCGCTCGACCAACCGGGAGAGCTGGTCGAGCAGCCGCTTCACGGTCTCGGCGGCGGCCGGATCGCCGGTCACCGAGAGTTGGTTGCCGCGTGCCGCGATCTCGACGCCGAACGCGGCCTCGATCCTGCGCAGATTCTCGTCGCGCGGACCGAACAGCCGGTCGATCCCCGCCTCGGCGAGGGTCAGATCGCTCATCGAAGCGTCGCTCTGGAAAGGGATCGCCGGAAAGGAGCTCTCAACTCGCCCGAGATCCTACCAGAGCGCCCAGGCGGGACCCTCCAGCGGACCTACTTGGCCGCGTAATCGTAGAAGCCACGACCGCTCTTGCGGCCCAGCCGCCCGGCCTGCACCATCTGCTTGAGCAGCGGTGGCGGCGCGAAACGCTTCTCGCGATACTCCTCGAACATGATGTTGGCGATGTAGTAGGTGGTGTCCAGCCCCACGAAGTCGAGCAGGGCAAAAGGCCCCATCGGATAGCCGCAGCCCAGCTTCATCCCCTCGTCGATGTCGGCGATCGTCCCGACCCCCTCCTCCAGCGCGCGGATGGCGTCGAGCAGGTAGGGCACCAACAGGCGGTTGACCACGAAGCCCGAGTTGTCCTTGCAGGCGATCGGCGTCTTGCCGATCTCCCGGCACCAGGCGGTGACCTCGGCGAGCACGGCCTCGTCGGAAAGCAGGGTCCGCACGACCTCGACCAGCTTCATCACCGGCACCGGATTGAAGAAGTGCAGCCCGACGAAGCGCTCGGGGCGCCGCGTCGCCATGGCGAGCTGGGTGATGGTGAGCGACGACGTGTTGGAGGCGAAGATCGCCTGCGGCTGCACGATGCGATCGAGCTCGCCGTAGATTCGCTTCTTCTCGTCGAGATTCTCGATGATCGCCTCGACCACAAGGTCGCAGTCCGCCAGGTCGGCGAGCGCGGTGGTGCCGCGCACCCGCGCCAGCGTCGCATCCCGCTCCTCGGCGGCGAGCTTGCCCTTCTCCACCGCCTTGCCGAGCGAGCCGCGGATCCTCCCCAGCCCCTTGTCGAGCAGCCCCGCCTCGACCTCGCGCACCACGGTCTCGCAGCCCGCCTTGGCCGCGACCTCCACGATCCCCGAGCCCATCAGGCCGCAGCCCAGGACTCCGACCTTGCGAATGGCCATGCCTCGCCTCCCTCTCCGTTGTCCTTCAATCTCCGCGGTCGAGCGCGCTCGCCGCGAGCTCCTCGATCACCCGCACCTCCTCCTCCACCACCTGGATGCGCAGCGCGAGCGCGTCCGGCAGGGCGAAGGGGAGGCGATCCGCCCATTCGACCACCTTCACGCCCGGGCCGAGCAACAGCTCCTCGAACCCGGCCGACTCGACCTCCCGCGCCGACAGACGATAGAGATCGAAATGCAGCAGTCGGACCCCGCCGCCGACGTGCTCACGCAAGAGCGTGAACGTGGGCGACTGGATCTCGGAGCTGTCCAGGCCGAGGCCCCGGCCCACGCCCTGGGCGAGCACTGTCTTGCCCGCGCCGAGATCGCCGATGAGCAACAGCACGCCGTCCGGCGCGAGCTCCCGGGCCAGCTCCGCCCCGAGCGCGCGCGTCGCGTCGGCGCTCGCGACACGCCAAGTTCTCATGCCGAGGTCAGGCGGTCGTGGGCGGCGGCGAGATGGTCGATCAAACGGCCCGCCGGCAACGCCGGCCCCCCGAGCGCCGCGTGCGCGAGGTCCCCCGCGAGGCCGTGCAAGTGTACCGCGAGCTGCGCGGCGAGCGCCGGCTCGTCGCCCTGCGCCAAGCGCGCCGCCACGAGCCCGGTGAGAACGTCCCCGCTGCCGCCGGAGGCCATCGCCGGATTTCCGGTCAGATTGAGGAAGCAGGTGCCGTCGGGCAGCGCGATGATCGTCCGCTCCCCCTTGAGGATCACGAGGCTCCCGGAGAGCTCTGCGGCCCGCCGGGCGGCGGCCGGACGATCGGACTGGAGCTCGCCGACGGCCTCGCCGAGCAAGCGGGCGAGCTCGCCCGGATGAGGTGTGAGCAGGGTCGGCGCGCGCCGTCGAGCGAGCTCCTCCGCCCGCCCCGCGAAGGCGTTGATTCCGTCTGCGTCGAGCACCACCGGGCGCGGGATCCGCAGGACGAGGTCGCGCACCAGGGCCGCCGTCTCCGTAGCGGTGCCGAGTCCCGGCCCGAGGGCGACGACATCGCGCTCCAGCGCCGCCGCGAAGAGCGCCTCGCCGGCCGTCGCGACCAGCCCTCCCGCCGGCTCCTCGGACAGCGGCAGGCTCATCGCTTCCGGAACGGCCGCGGCGAGCGCTGGCCAGGCGCTGGCGACGGTGGCCACGGTCACCAGCCCGGCGCCCCCCGCGACGGCGCCGCGCGCGGCGAGAATCGCGGCGCCGGCCTTGCCGCGCGAGCCGGCGACCAGCAGGACATGCCCGAAGTCTCCCTTGTGCGCTCCCGGGCGGCGCGGCACGAGCTCGGTCGCGAGCTCCTCGGAGACCAGCAGGTGGAACTCTCCCTGGGCGACCGGCGAGGCGTCGAACGGCACTCCGAGGTCGGCCACCACCAGCTCGCCGACCCACTCCGCGGCCGGCGCGAGCAGGTGCGCGACCTTGGGCGCCGCGAACGTCACCGTCGCCGTGGCGCGCACCGCCGGTCCGGGGGGGGAGCCCCGCCCGGCATCGAGCCCGCTCGGCAGATCGACCGCGAGACAGGGCCGACCGAGCTCGTTCAGCAGTTCGACCAGCGCGTCGAAGGGGGCGGCGAGCGGACGCGCGAGACCGGTGCCGAAGAGCGCGTCGACGATCAGATCGGCGGCGGCGGCGCGCGCCGCCGCTGCTCGCCAATCCTCGCCCAGCTCGACCGGCTCCAGGCCGAGCGCCTGGCAGATCTCGAGCTGACGTGCGCAGTCGTTCGCCAGGGGACGCCCGAACGCGGCGAGAAAGAGGTCCACCTCGTAACCCCGTGCGGCGAGTTGGCGTCCCAGCGCGAAGCCGTCGCCGCCGTTGTTGCCTGGTCCACAGAACAGAGCGACGCGGCGGGCGGCGGGGAATCGCTCCCCCACCGCGTCGGCGAGCGCCAAGGCCGCGTTCTCCATCAGGACCAGGGGTGGAATCCCGAGCTGCTCCATCGCCCAGCGGTCGAAGGCGCGGGCTTCGTCGGCGGTCAGGATGCGCAAGGCGTCACCTCGCTGCCCAGGTCCGAGCGGACCCGGTCAGGTGGCATTCTAGCCTTCAGTTACAATTCCGGGACTCGCGATGATCCTCGGACCTTCGGGTCGGGAGGTACTGACCATGTCGAAATGGGAGTACAAGATCATCAACATCCGCAGCGAGAACTACCGCCTCGACCCCAACTCCGTCCGCGAGCTCAACGCCCTCGGCGACGAAGGCTGGGAGCTGGTCTCGATCACCTCGGTGAACTTCAAGACCGGGGCGACCGACAACATCGCGATGGTCTTCAAGCGGGAGCGCGTCTAGCGCGACAGGCGCCGCCTCCGGCCGCCGGCGGCCGGGAGATTGCGGCGCAGCGTCATCCCGAGCACCAGACCCGCCGCGACGCCGACCAGCGGCACCATCCAGCGCCAACCTCGAGGCGACCAGCCGAGCTCCTCCTCGGCCGCGGCGCGCAGCTCGGCGAGCCGCTGCTCGAAGCGCTCGCGACTCTCCTCCAGGCGTTCACTCATTCCTCTTCGTCCTCGTCGTCCACCGGAAAGACCTTGCCGCTCTCCTCGCCCACCACCCGCGCGCGCCACCAGTCGACGTGCGAGCTCCACCGCCGGCCCACCGCCGCGGCGGGCGCCTCGATCTGGCGGAACCTGCTCGCCGCGCGCCAGGCGAACGACAATGCGGTCAGCGCGAAGAGCGCCAACACCGCTCCCACCGCGCCCCAGCGCGGCAGCCAGAGAGCCAGCACCTCGATCAGAAAGTAGATCGCCAGCGCCAGCGTCCAGAACGCGAAGGCAAAAGCCGCCGCGAAGAGAACCAGGGCGCGGACGAGAGTTCGACCCGACGCGGCGAGGTCGGCGACGAGGGCGGCGAGCTCCGCCCGCACGACCTCGAGGAAGGCCGCGCCGAGAGCGCGCACCCTGGTGATCCAGCCCGCGCGGCGTCCCATCACCCGCCCCCCACCCGCAGCGTGCGCACCGTGAAGGAAGCCGCCGAGCCGACTTCGTCGCGCACCCCGACAGCGAGCCGTTGCGGCCCCTGCCGCATGAGCAGGGTGAAGCTGTAGACGTAGTTCTGCCCGACCGCGCGCGCGACGTCCGCCTCCGGAATCTCGATCGGCACCCGCGCTTCCTGCACCTCGGACATCCCGCCGTCCGCGTCCTGGGCGGCGAAGAAGACGCGCACCCGCGCCTGGCGGCCCCCCTCGTGCGGTACCAGCGTCAGGTTGCCGATCGGGATCCGGACGTCGATCGGCACCAGGAAGTAGCCGTCGTCGCGTCGCGACTCCTTGCCGCGCTGAACCACGATGCCGAGGGCGTTGCTCTCGGTGTCGTGGAAGAGCGCCGAGACGACCCCGTCGGACATTCGCGCCTCGACGGTCTTGTCGCGATAGCCCTCGCGGTGACGCACCACCAGGTCCTTGCGCTTGGTCTTGACGTCGATCTTGTGGTACCTGCCGTCGCCGCTGTGCGCCGGGCTGTAGCCCAGCGAGTAGTAGCTCGAGAAGTCCTGCGCGACGATGTCGAGTCCCTTCGCCGGATCGTTGGTGTTGAAGATCGCCTTGCCGCCCGTCGCGTCGGCCATGAACTGCAGGGTCGACTGGATGTTGCTCACGTAGATCGACTCGACCAGACCGCTCGAGCTCGCCGTGCGGTTCTCGGCCGATATCGCCGAGGAGACGCGCAGCCCGCCGGCGTCGATCGTGTAGAACGAGATCCGGTTGGCGTTGGCCTGCGAGGCGAGCTCCTGGAACTTGCGCGAGGCGTCGTAACGCAGCGCCTCGAGGGCGAGGCCCGAGGAATCCGAATACTTGTCCTGGACCGCCTGATACAGATCCTGCGCCACGACCATCGGCAGGCCGTCGCTGACGTAGAGGATCGCCTTGCGCCCGGGAAGTCCGGCCAGCGAGCTCACCGTGTTCTTGAGCGCGCCGAGGGTGAACTCGAGGTCGTTGAACTGCTCGTCCGCGAAGCTGCGTACACGCATCGCCGCGGTGATGGCGTCGCGCGAGTCCTCGATCTCGGTCAGCACCC
>CAZPZW010000014.1:18809-22755 GCA_964591165.1 uncultured Thermoanaerobaculia bacterium
ACACGCATCGCCGCGGTGATGGCGTCGCGCGAGTCCTCGATCTCGGTCAGCACCCGCCGGCGATCGGAATCGAACTGCGTCCCCATGGCCGACATCTTCTCGAGCTCGAACAGGGCCTGGGCGATGACCTGGGGATCCCGCGTGAACGGCCGGCGGACGTGGAGCTCGCGGTCGTAGGTCACCAGCATCACCCGATCGCCGGGATTCAGTTTGCTGCGCAGGAACTCGCGCAGCGAGGCGAACACCCGGTTGCGATTGAACGGCCGCAGGTTGTAGTTGTCGATGTAGACCACCAGGTGGAGCCGCTGGTCCTCCGGCGTCTCGATCTCCGCCAGACCGACCGGCGGCGGCACCGGAGTCGGCAGCGGCTGCGGCTTGGCTTCGACCGGCTGCGCCGGCTTGCCCTCGTCGACGGCATAGAAATTGGTGATCGCCATCGGCTTGCCGTCCTCGAGGATCTCGAAGTCCTCGCGCACGAGGCCGCGGACGCGCTGCCCCTTCTTGTCGGTGACGTAGACGTCGACGTTGACCACCGTGACGTCGATCGTCTCGAAGAAGCCCTCGGCGCTCGATTCCTCCACGGGCGCTTCGGCCGGGGTTGCCTGCTGGGCGGTCAGGAGCTGCGGCGCGCCGGCGACCAGCGCACCGAGCAGGATCAGGCGAAGGAAGAGGTTCTCACGCATGGGTTCGGACCGCGGGGCTCCCCCGGATTCTATGGCATCAGGGTTGGACGTCGGCGCGCGCCGAGAAGATCGCGCCGCTCACCGGATCGGAGACCGCCACGACGATCTGGTTCTTCGTCCGCCGCAGCTGCAGGGTGACGGTGTGCGTGGCGTAGGCCCCCGCGGGCGGCTTGCCGGGCATGTCGAGCTGCACCGGGATCACCGGCACCTCCGATCGTCCCCCCTTGTCGTCGAGCGCTGCGGCGCGCAACTCGACCGCCGCGACGAATCGTTCCCCTTTCGGCAGCGCGGTGATCTGGTCGAGCGGGATCCGCACGGTCACCGGAACGGTCATCGTCCCGCGCGCGGCCTTGACCGGAGCGCCCAACTCGAGCGGCAGGGTCCCGGCGCCGGGCGCGTCACCGAACAGCAGCACGCTCTCCACCGCCATGCTGGTCTCGCGCTGGCGCGAGAAATCGACATAGCCGGAACGATTGCGCACCTTGAGCCCCGCGACCCGGGTGGTGACCTCGACCTGGTGCGTGGCGTCGTCGCCGACCCACTTCGGAGTGAAGCCCAGCCAGTAGTAGCTCCGCGTGTCCGCCGCCGCGGCTTCGAGGGCGCGCTCGCGCTCGCCGTTGAGCAGCGCCTTGCCGCCGGTCTCCGTCGAGACCAGCTGCAGGCTCTGCTGCACGTTGTACTCGCGCTGGAAGAGGCGCGCCCGGTCGTCGAAGTTCGCCGCCGCGGAGTATTCGGCGCTGGCCGTCGATTCGTCGACCAGACCCGGAACGTCGACCGAGTAGATGGTGTAGCCGAGCTGGTTGGCGGTGGCGATCAGCGGATCGAAAAGCTCCTGGCCGCGCGGCGCGTCGGGCTCCAACGCGGTTCGCCGGATCTCGTTGACGGTGTACTCCACCGGGTCGAAGGGCCAGCCGCCGGAGAGCATGAGGAAGACCTTGCGGCCCGGCGGGTTGGCGAAACCGCGCAGGGCCGCGGACGAAGCGCTCACCACCCCTTCGATCTGGTCGATCAGATTGTCGAGGAAGAAGCGCTCGTCGATCGCCAGCCGGGTCTCGAGGGTCGTTTCGCGGCCGTACCAGCGTTCCTGCCGGCGGTCTTCTTGGAGGGTGCGCAGCTCGCTCACCCGCTCGAGCCCGCGGGCTGGACGAGCCTGGGCGCGGCGCAGCACCCGCTCGAGCTCCGGCACCGACTGCGACCAGGTGCTCAGCATCTCGAGCTTGCGGCCGTCGTAGGCCACCACCGCCATGCGGTCCTCCGGACCGATCCGCGGCAGATCCTCCACCAGCTTCTGCAGCACCTTGTCGCGGTCGTGCGGCATCGAAAAGTACTCGTCGATGAAGACGAGATAGCTGGTCCCGACGCCGGTGCCGGGAGCGAGCTGCGGCACGCCGGGGATCATCGGCTGTCCGGGATCGGGGGGGCCTTCGATGGCGTCGCCGCTGCGCACCTCGGTGAAGAAGTCGATCGGCTGCTCCGTGCCGTCCACCTTGAGCACGAAGTCGCGCGGCGCGAGGCCGGTGACCGCCAGCCCCTCCTTGTCGGTCACCACGATCTCGAGGTTGACCACTCGGACCTCGACGATCTCGCCGAAGACGGCCGGCTCCGGTTCTTGGGCCGCAGACGGAGATGCCGCAGCGGCGAGAGCGAGCAGGACGAAGAGCGAAGCGCGCGGGCGAAGCGGGATGGACATGTCTCGGTCCTCGGAGGTGGTTGGGGCCTCGGCGGAGCTCAGGCCCCGCCGGCGTGTCCGGAGATGGCTGCAAGCGACGTACCACGAAGCCGCGCCGCCAGGTGACGGACGACCAGGGCTCCGTGATCGCGCGAATTCTCGATGAAGATCCGGTGCGTCTCCCGTCCGGCCTGCACCGTCCCCGCGACGTACAGGCCCGGCACGTTGGTCTCCCCGCTTCGCGGATCGAAGCTCGGCACCGCCGTCTCCGGGTCGACCTCCACCCCGGCCGCCGCGAGCAGTTCGGTTTCCGGAGTGTAGCCGATCAGCACATAGGCGGCGTCGGCTGGCAGGCGTTCCCTCCCGGCGGCGCCCTCGATCTCCACCGCCCCTTCGATGAAGGCGCGGACCCGGCTGGAGAATCGGGCGTCGATCTCCCCGGCCGTCAACCGATTCTCCAGATCCGGCTTGACCCAGTACTTGACCGTCTCCTTGAGCGCGGCGCCGCGGTGCACGAGGGTCACCCTCGCCCCGTGCCGGAAGAGATCGAGCGCCACTTCGGCGGCCGAGTTGCCGCCGCCGATCACCACGACGTGCTGGCCGAAGTGCGGGTAGGGCTCACGGTAGCGCGCATGGATCCAAGGGAGCCCCTCTCCGGGGACCCCCAGGCGGCGCGGGTTGCAGAAGTAACCGGTGGCGAAGGCCACGGCCAGCGCGCGGCGCTCCACCACCGCGCTCCGTCCTCTGGAGGTGACGACGAACTCCTCGTCGAGGGGGCGAACGGCGGTCACGTCTTCGTAGAGCGCCAACGGCAGCGCGAACTTCGCCGCCACCGCCTGGTAGTAGGCGATCGCCTGCCGGCGATTCGGTTTGTCCTCCGGAATCGCGAACGGCACGCCGCCGATCTCGAGCCGCTCCCGGGTGGTGAAGAAAGTCATCTCGGCCGGATAGTCGATCAGCGACGCGACCAGCGGCCCCCGGTCCAGGAGCAGCGTCGCGAGACCCGCGCGCTGCGCTTCGATGCCGAGCGCGATTCCGGTCGGCCCCGCGCCGACCACCAGCAGATCGAGCCTCGCCTTGCCGCTGGTCACGCGAACCCCTGGCCCGCCCGCAGCGCCCAGAGGTGATCGACCGGCCCCTGTCCGCCACCGAGCGGCGCCGCGCGCCGGATGGCCTCGTGCAGGTAGGCGATCGCCCCCTCGACCGCGGCCACCAGCCGGTCGCCGCGCGCCAGGCGCGCCGCGATCGCCGAGGAGAGGGTGCAGCCGGTGCCGTGAATGGCGCGCGTGGCCAGCCGCGGATGGGCGAAGCGATGGATCCGCTCGCCATCCCAGAGCAAGTCCACCATCGGCTCACCCGACGCGTGCCCCCCCTTGACCAGCACCGCTCTGCCCCGCCCGCCCAGGCGCCGCGCCAGTCGCTCGCGCTCCTCCTCGCTCTCCGCGCGCTCCCCGGCCAGCCGTTCGGCCTCCGGCAGATTGGGCGTCACCAGAGTGGCGAGCGGCATCAGGCGCTGGCGAATCACCGCGATCGCGTCTTCGGCGAGCAGCGGATCGCCGCTCGCCGCCACCATCACCGGGTCGAGCACCACCGG
>CAZPZW010000014.1:22855-39507 GCA_964591165.1 uncultured Thermoanaerobaculia bacterium
CGGCGAGCAGCGGATCGCCGCTCGCCGCCACCATCACCGGGTCGAGCACCACCGGTGGCCCGGCGTAGACGGCGAGGCGGTCGGCGACGGTCGCCGCGAGCTCGGCGTCGGCCAGCATGCCGATCTTCACTCCGTCGACCCCGAGGTCGGAGAAGACCGCGTCGATCTGGGCCGCGACCAGCGCCGCCGGCAGTGCTTGCACCCCCAGGACACCGAGGGTGTTCTGCGCGGTCACCGCGGTGAGGGCGCTCATGCCGTAGGCCCCGTGGGCGGCGAACGTCTTGAGGTCCGCCTGGATGCCCGCGCCGCCGCCGGAGTCGGAGCCGGCGATGGTCAGCAGTCGGGGCGGAAGCCCTTTCATCCGGCCGCTCCGGCGGCGCGGCCGCCGAGCTCGCGCCAGGCGGTCCGCCGCTGGAGCCAAAAGACACCCACCAGGAGGAGAATCGCCAGGCTGATCGCCTGGGCGAGGGTCAGCGGGCCGAGGAAGCGATCGTCCTTGGCGCGCAGGAACTCGATGGCGAAACGTTCCACCGCGAGCAGGGCGAAGACCGCGAGCGCGGTCCGTCCGGGCGTCTCCCGGCGTTTCAGCAGGTGGGCACCAATCGCCCAGATCAGCACCGCCAGGACCGTCTCGTAGAGCTGGGTCGGATGGACGCGCAACAGTTGGTCGTCGGCGATCGAGACCGGCAGGTCGATGCCGAACTCGCCGCGCAGGTATCCCGCGGTGGTCGGCGGCAGTCCGTTGGCGAAGCTCACGCCCCAGGGCAGATCGGTCGGCCGGCCGTAGTCGTCCCCGACCAGGAAGCAGCCGATCCGGCCGACGCCGTAGCCCAGCGCGAGCGCCGGCGTCGCCGCGTCGAGGAAACGCCAGACCGGCAGCCTCCGCCGATGGACCACCCAGAGCACCGCGAGGGTGGCGAGCACGAACCCGCCGTACCAGACCAGGCCGGATCGCTCGAAGAGCAGCCGCCAGTCGCGGTAGAGCAGCGCGTAGTAGATCTTCGCGCCCACGATCCCGCCGACGCCGGCGGCGAAGAGGACCGAGCTCGCGTCCTCCTCGTCGCCGATGCCGAGCTGACGCAGGCCGCGGCGCAGCGTCAGGTAGGCGACCAGAAAGGCGCCCACCAAGAGGACACCGAACGGGCTGATGGAGATCGGCCCGATGTGGAAAAGCTCTTGGATCATCGAGATTTATCCTAACATTCGACACATGCCCCAGGCCGCCTCGCGACTCCGCAGAGAGGGCGCCGCCGCGAGTCACCGCGAGCGGATGATCCTCCGCCTGCTGCGCCGCCCCGAGCAGCGGCCGGCGCGCCGGCTCCTCGCGCGCCTGCATCCGGCCGACGTCGCCCGGGTGGTGCCGCTGCTCACTCCCGACGAGCAGTCGCGCCTGCTCGCCACGCTGCTCGAGCTCCGCCTCGCGGCGCGCGTGCTGCGCGAGCTCGATGCCGAGACCCAGTCCACGCTCCTCGCGCAACTCGACGATGCCGCACTCGCCGCGCTGCTCCGGCGCCTGTCGGCGAAGGACGCGGTCGATCTGCTCGAGCGTCTGCCCGCCGAGCGGACCGAAGCCGTACTGGCGCAGGTCGAGCCGGCGTCGGCGACCCAGCTCGCCAACCTGATGCGCTACGGCGCCCGCACCGCCGGCGGATTGATGGACCCCGACGTGCCTCGCTTCCTCGCCAGCCAGACGGTCGAGGAGACGCTCGCCCAGATCCGCCAGCTCGCCGAGGAGCGCCGGCTCTTCTACCTCTACATCACCGACGATCGCGGCCACCTGCTGGGCATCGTGTCGCTCTGGCAACTGGTCACCGCCCCGGCCGACCGGCCCCTGCGCGAGCTGATGTCGACCGAAGTGGTGACCGTGCGCGCCGACACGGCGGAGGAGGAGGTCGCGCGGGTTTTCGCGCGCTACGACCTGCTGATGATGCCGGTGGTCGACGAGGAGGCGCGCCTGGTAGGCGCGATCGCGGTGGACGACGTCTTGGACGTCGTCGAGGAGCAGGCGACCCAGGACCTCTATCGCCTGGCCAACCTGAACGTCCAGGAGGGCATCGCGACCGCGCCGCTGCGCTCGGTGCGCCTGCGCCTCCCCTGGCTGCTGGTCAACCTCGCCACCGCCTTTCTCGCGGCCAGCGTGGTGAGCGCCTTCCAGGGGACGATCGGCAAGTACGTCGTGCTCGCGGTCTTCATGCCGATCGTCGCCGGCATGGGCGGCAACGCCGGCACGCAGACGCTGACCATCATGGTGCGCGCGCTGGCGCTCGGGGAGATGGACCTGCGCCGCACCGGCTCGATCCTCCTCCGGCAGATGTTCGTCGGGCATCTCTCGGGGCTGGTCACCGGCGCGGTGCTCGGCCTGGTCGCATTCGCCTGGGAGCGCAACGCCGTCCTCTCGGCGGTGCTCTTCACCGCGCAGACGGTCAATCTCACCGTGGCCGGCCTGTTCGGCGCCGCGGTGCCACTCGCGCTGCGCCGGCTCGACCTCGATCCGGCGCTCGGCAGCTCGATCCTGGTGACCACCGCGACCGACGTCTGCGGCTTCCTCTCTTTCCTCGGCACGGCGACCCTGCTGCTCGGCTACCTGCGGCCGTGACCGCCGCTCCCCCGCTGCCGCCCGAGCGCTTCGGCCTGCGCCGCCCCGACGATCGGGACCGGCGGGCGCTGGTCGAGCTGCTGGGTGCGGAGGCGGTCGTTGCCGATCGCGAACGCCTGGAGCCGTTCGCGCACGACGAGACCGAATCCCTCGCCTTCCTCCCCGACCTGGCGGTCCTCCCGCAGGCGACGGCGCAGGTCGAGGCGCTGCTCGCCTACGCCAACCGGCACCTTCTGCCGGTGGTGCCGCGCGGCGCGGGCACCGGCCTCTCCGGCGGCGCCCTGCCGGTCTGCGGCGGCATCGTGCTCGCGCTCGAGCGCATGGACCGCATCCGCGAGATCGACCGGCGCAACCTGGTGGCGGTCGCCGAGGCCGGGGTGATCACCGCCGAGCTGCAGCGCCGGGTGGAGGCGCACGGTCTCTTCTATCCCCCGGATCCGGCTTCGAAGGAGAGCTGCCGGCTGGGCGGGAATCTCGCCGAAGACTCGGCGGGGCCGCGCTCGTGCAAATACGGGACGACGCGACGTTGGGTGCTGGGTCTCGAGGCGGTCCTGGCCGATGGGACCCGTCTCGAGACCGGCGGCCGCAACCGGAAAGACAAGACCGGCTACCAGCTCACCCAACTCCTGGTCGGCTCGGAGGGGACGCTCGCCGTCCTCACCGCGGCGACGTTGCGCTTGATCGGCCGGCCCAAGGCCACCCTCACTCTCATCCTGCCGTTCGCCGGGCTCGCCGCGGCCGCCGCGGCGGTGGAACGCATCTTCGCCGCGGGTTACGAGCCGGCCGCCTGCGAGCTCATGGAGCGCGCCGCGCTCGCCGCGGTGGCCCGCCTCGAGCCGCTCCCCGAGGCGCTCCGGACGGCCGAGGCGATGCTGCTGCTCGAGCTCGACGGCGACGACCCCGACCGCCTGCTCGTCGCGGCGAGCGGCATCGAGTCGCTGGCGCGCGAGCTCGGCGGCGCCGCGGCGCTGGTCGCCGACGACGCCGCGAGCGAGCGTCGCCTCTGGCAGGTGCGCCGCCGGGTGGGCGAAGCGGTGAAGCAGCTCTCGGTCTACAAAGAGGCCGACACCGTGGTGCCGCGCTCGGCGCTCGCCGATCTGGTCGCGGCGGCGCGCGCCGCGGCGGCGCGCCAGGGGCTCACCGCCATCTGTTACGGCCATGCCGGCGAGGGCAATCTGCACGTCAATCTGCTGCGCGGCGATCTCGATCCGGCGCTCTGGCAGGAGCGGCGGGACGCCGCCGAAACCGAGCTCTTCGCCGCGGTGATCGCGCTCGGCGGCCAGATCTCGGGCGAGCACGGCATCGGCTGGGTGCAACGCCGCTTCCTTCCGCTGGCCCTCTCGCCGGCGTCGATCGCCACCCAACGTGCGCTCAAAGCGGCTTTCGATCCCCGCGGCATCCTCAATCCGGGCAAGATCTTCCCGGACGAAGGAGCCGCAGTTGGGCCGGACTCCGAACTGCACTAGCATCAGCGCAAGGAGACGTGCGATGCGCCTCACCCCGCTCGGCAAACTGCTGCTCTTCCTGCTCGGCCTCGGCCTGGTCGCGACCGCCGTCTATCGCTTCGTGCCGCCCGAGCAGTTGCCGTGGAACCGCGCGCGCGGCGCGAGCACCGAGACGCCGCGCCCGAAGGCCGCCGAGACCGCCGCGGTGCGCGAGGAGCGCCCCGTCCGGCCGGCCGAGCCGGCGAGCGACGCCGGCGCCGCCTGGATCGAGATCCGCGCCGGACTGTTCGCCTCGGGCAGCGAGCAGAATCCCGTCGATACGCCGGCCTTCTCCATCCAGCGCGACGAGGTCACCAACGGCGAGTACGCCACCTTCCTCGCGGCCTGCCCGCGCGGCAGCGCCTGCGGCCCGCGCGAGCTCCCGTCCTACTGGGAGGACCCGGCCTACCTGAGCTCGCGGCGCGACCACCCGGTGGTCTTCGTGAGCTGGAGCGACGCCGCGGCGTACTGCAAGTGGGCGGGAGCGCGCCTTCCCACCGCTATCGAGTGGGAGAAGGCGGCGCGCGGCAGCGACGGCCGTGCCTATCCGGGAGGCGAGGTCGCCGACCCGGAGGCGATCAACATCCTGGGCAGCGAGCGGCGCGACGAGAAGAGCCGCGCCCCGAAACAGATCGCCTCCTGGGCGGTGACCGATCCCCGCTACCGGCGCGACCGCTCGCCCTACGGCGTGCTCGCCATGGCGGGCAACGTCAGCGAGTGGACCGCGTCGGCGAGCCCGGACGAACCCGACCTGCGGCTGGCCGCCGGCGGCTCTTGGGACTCCTGGGAGCTCGCCGACGGCCGCACCTACAACCGGCTGCCCAAGAACCCCGACGACCGCAGCTCGAGCCTCGGCTTCCGCTGCGCCAAGTCCCGCTAGGGATCCTGGCAGCCGTCGCCGATGAGGAGATAAGGAAGAAGCTCACCTAGGGAAGAGGCCAGCAGAGCCGCGGTCTGCAGCCCGGCGCGCTGGCCGCCCCGATCCAGGAGATCCAGTGCCATGCGCGCCAAACTCGCCCGACCTGCTGTAGCCGGAGCTTCTCTTCTTTTCCTGCTCTCTCAGGCGCTGGTTCTTGCGCCTGCGGCGCGTGCCCAGGACGACTCGCTGCAGAAAGTGATCGACGGTGGCGTGCTGCGCGTCGCCGCCGAGCCGGGCACGCCCCCCATGCTCTTCAAAGAGGGCAACCGCTACGACGGCTTCGACTGGGCGATCGCCAAGGCGATTGCGACCCGCATCGGCGTCGACGACGTGGTGATCGTGGCGGGCAAGTACTCGGAGCTGCCGGCGCGTCTCATCGCCGGCAAGGCGGACGTCATCATCTCGGGCTACACCGCCGACCCTTCGATCACCGGCGTCGACTGGTCGGAGAGCTACCTCGACTACGGCCTCTGCCTGGTGGTCAAGCGGGGACGCGGCATCCGCTCGATCGCCGACCTGCGCGGCAAGGTGGTCGGCATCTTCAACGATCCGGCGGCCGAGGAAGAGGTGCAGTCGATGGGGATCGGCTACGCCCGCCTCGAGAAGTACGAGGACGGCTACTTCGATCTCCTCGAGCAGGGCAAGCTCGACGGTTTCATCTACGATTTCCCGTACGCCCAGGAGGAGATCAAGCCGTTCGGGAGCAAGCTCGAGATCGTCGAGTTCAATCTCTCGAAGTCGAGCTACAACGTCGGCGTGCGGCGCGGCGCCGCGACGCTGCTCAAGATGGTCAACTCCGCGGTGCGCAGCCTCAAGGCCTCCGACGAGTACCGCCAGATCGTGCGCAAGTACCTGGGCGGCACCGGCCCGGCACCGGTCGCCAAGGTCGCCGCCGGCCAGAGCGTCTACAAGGTGCGCCCGGGCGACACCCTCTCCGGCATCGCCCGCGACCAGCTGGGCAACATGCGCCGCTGGACCGAGATCTGGGAGGCGAACCGCAACCGCATCGCCGACCCCAACCTGATCGACATCGGCTGGGAGCTCGTCCTGCCGGCGCGGTGACCACAGCACCCAGGGATTCCCGGCCGGCGGCAAGCTCCCCTCACGGGACGCTTGACGACCAGGCGTTCACCGTGCCCCACTCGAAGCCGTCGACGAAGAGGCGGCAGGTCGAGGGGGTCTGCGAGGCGATCACCTCGACCGAGGGGTCGACGGAGAGGCGGGCGCCGCTGCTCGCATGCAGGAGGCTCGGCCAGCAACCCGAAACTCCCGTCGCGGTCCCATCGACTCGGAGGTCGGTCAGGGCGACCACGGAGGTCGCGCCCTCGACGCGGAAGTACCCCTGGACGTGGGTCGAGGCGCTCCCGGCGCCCGAGATCGTCACCGTCCGCGGCACGATCACGCTCTCGAGGAACGACCCGGCCCCGATCACGATCGCCGTGCAGGCGGGTGCGGCCACAGCCGCGGAGAGGCTGGGGTAGGTCGCGGTCGGCACGTTGCAGGTGATGCCACGAAGCGGACCGCCGAAACAGCCGGCGAGGACCAGCGCGAGCCCGAACGCGCGGCTCCTCAGCTCACTCCTCACCGCGCACCTCCGCTGCCAGGGCCGCGGCCGCCGAGGCTCGCCGGACCTCCTCACGCATCTGCCAGTCGAGCCCGCGCTCCTGCGCCGCTCCCCACTCCGTTGCATGCAGGTACTTTCCCTTCTCCTCTGGCGACTTGGTCTGCTCGACCGGGATCCGGTGCTGCTCGGCCCACTTGTCGTGCCGGATGCCGGTCACCTGCCAGGAGATCCGGGACCGCGGTCCCCCGCGAACGAGAAAGCGATTCCCCGCGACTTCCTGGGCGACCCAGCAGGCCGACCAGTCGCCGAGCGGCGTGAGCTGATAGCGGAAGTCGCGATTGAGCGCTTCGAACCAATCCGGCAGCTCGACCCAGGCCTCGCCGTTCTCGTCGAGGGTCACGTTGCCGTTGTAGACGTTCATCATGTCGGGCGACTCGATGAAGGAGTGATAGAGGTACTTGTTCTCGGGATCGAGGGGATGGTCGATCTTGAACGACCCACTGCTCTTCGAGAGGTTGCCGACCACGTTGACGCCCCCGTCGAAGTAAGCCGCGTAGGCCGCCGAACCGCCCGGCGCGATGCCATAGACGCCGTAGGCCGACGAGGAGGTGCCGTTGGTCCCGCCGAGAACACCGATCGCCTGGCCCAGGGTAGACAAGGCCAGGCCGTAGACGCCGCGGGCGGCCGTCGTCGAGCCGGACCAGCCGTAGACGCCGAACGTCGTGCCCGAGGACGCCTGCGCCGCGCCCTGAACGCCGGCGCCGTCGGTCGACGAGGACCGCCCGAGAACACCAATGGTCGCACCGGTTGCGGCGCTAGCCCAACCGGAGACTCCAACCCCCCCGTTGGAATCCGACCTGCCGACGGCGCCGTAGTTCAGCCCGGAAGTGGCCTGAGCCCAACCGTAGAGCCCCTTGCCCGAAGTCGAATCCGCACGGCCTTCGACGCCGGACGTCTCGCCTGTGGTCGCCAGGGCCCATCCGTTCACGCCCTTCCCGACGACCGAGGAGGAGAATCCCTGAACCCCGGGAGCAGTACCAGTCGTCGAGGTCGATTCCCCCCGCACCGCGGCTCCGCCGCTCGCCGCGGTCCTTCCGAAGACGCCGACGCCCAGCGCGGACTCGGTCTCGCCGAAGACCCCGTAGGTCGAGCCGGAAGCGGACGAGGCGTAGCCCACCACGCCCCGACCGCTGCTCGAGTCCGAGCGGCCGAGGACGCCGTACGTCTCTCCCGAGGCGCCAGGGTACGTACCCGAGATCGCCGCGATGCCGGCGGGCGCTGCCTCCGGCGCCGAGGCCGCCCAGCGCGTCGGGGCGAGCGGTGCGCGAGAGTCGGTCGAGCTCCCGGCCGTGGAGAACTCGCCCTCCCCTCGTTCCTCGAAGTAGCGCTTCAGGAGCGCGGCTGCCGCGGCGACCTCCTCGTCGCTCACTGCAGCGGGCACTTCGAAGCGCCGTGCCTCCGCCCAGGCGGGAGGAGCCGATCCGTCGGCGACGTCGGACGCGGCTGCGAGCGCGCGGATCGACCACACGTAGGTCCTCCCGGAGGCGAGACAGCGCTCGCCGGCGGCCGTCCAGCCCGTCGAGGCGGCCGGGAGCTCGACGCTCCAGAGTCGGCGGTAGGCGGCTTCGCCGTCGCTCTCTGCTGCGACCTCCGCGACCGCCAGCTCGAAGCCTCCGGCCGACCAGTCGGCCGTCCAATGGAACGTCGGACAGCTCGGCGCCGGAGCGCTCCGGCCAGCGACCTCTCCTGGACCTATTGTCTCCACCGCGGCCAGCGCGACGGCCAGGAAACCGGTGAGAGGGAGAAGAACGGCGACGAGCTTCGGAATTCGGCGATCGAACATGCCCAGGCCTCCCGGAGAATGGTCCCTACGGCAGGCGTGTTCTAGATTCCGCGCCCCCACTGCCGCCTGATCGGCAGATGACCGCACGGTGACTTCTCGCTGATCGAAGGGCGCTAGACTCCCGTCCGCCGCGCCGAGAGCCCATGAAGGTCGTCTACCGCACCGGCCCCTTCACCTTTGACGCCGCCGAGCGCGAGCTGCGGCGCGACGGTGCGCTTCTCGAGGCCCAGCCCAAGGTCCTCGCGGCGCTCGAGGTCTTCGTCTCGCTGCCCGGCAGGCTGCTGTCGCGCGAGGAGCTCCTCGACCGTCTCTGGCCCGGCCTCCACGTCGGCGAGGAGGCGCTCACCCAGACGATCCGCAAGCTCCGCCTCGTCCTCGGCGACGACGCGGAGGAGCCGCGCTACGTTCAAACAGTGCTCAAGGGGGGCTACCGCTTCGTCGCCCCGGTCGAGCGCCTCGAGGTTCCGGTGGCACCTCCGGCCAATCCGCCGACGTCTTCCGTTCCGCCGTCGCAACCCTCCGAGGAGGGCTCGCCGCCGCGCCAGACGATTGGCCGGCGCTGGCTCCTGACGGGGGCCGCGCTCAGCGCTGCCGCGGCGGCCCTGGTCCCGCTCGCCCTTTCGCGGCGAGGCGAAAGTCCCTCTTCGCGCCCCTGGACCGCCGAGCCCAAGCGGCTCACCTCCACGCCGCGGCTCGAGATCCAGCCCGCAATCTCCCCCGACGGTGCCTTGGTCGCTTTCGCCGCTGCGCCCGACAGCGCCGCCCCGCCCGGGGAGCTCGATCTCTGGCTCCTCGCCACGGCGGGCGGTGAGCCTCTCCGGCTGACTTCGAGCGCGCCCGACGAGTGGGGCGCCCGCTTCCGGCGCGATGGACGCGAGCTCCTCTTCTTGCGCGGCGCTCCTGGCGACTACGACGCCGAGCTGCGAGCGATCCCTGTCTTCGGCGGCAGCGAACGCCGCCTCGCTCCCGCCGCGGGCAGCGCCGACTGGTCGCCCGACGGATCGGAGATCGCGCTCGCTCGGCACGCCGGCGACGGCTACGAGATCGTTCGCCGCCGGATCGACGACGGCAGCGAACGCCAGCTCGCGATGGTCGCCGAGGCGCCGCACGCCCTGACCTGGGCGCCCGACGGGCGGCGCCTCGCCTACCTCGCAGGGCGCCGACACTGGGTGCTCGACGCCGGCGGCGGGACGCCCCGGCTCGTCGCTCCGGAGGCCACCGGCGAGCGCGGCCTCTCCTGGGACGGCAACGCGGCGCTCCTCTCCAGCGCCGCCTGGGGGGAGCGCGACCGGAGGCTCGCTCGCCTGCCGCTCGCCGGCGCGCCGGAGACCCTGCTCCAGACCCTCGCCGGCGCCACCGAGCCCGCCCTCGCCGCGACCGGCCAGGCGATGGTGTTCGTGGGCGAGCGAAAGCAGCGGGAGCTCTGGCGCCTGGCGCCCGACGGTTCCGCTCCGACCCCTCTCGCAGCGCCTTCGACCGTCGAAGGATTCGATGTCGACGCTGCCGGCCGGGAGCTCGTGCTGCTCGACTGGGAACCTACGCCGGCGAGAGCGCCGCTCGTCCGCCAACGTCTGCCGGACGGCGCAAGCGAGAACTTGGGCGACGGTCTCTGTCCAGCGATCTCGCCCGACGGAGGGCGCCTCGTGACGCTCGATCCGCGACCGGGCGAGGGCGGTCTCTTCCTCCTCGACCTGGCGAGCGGCGCTCGCCGAAGATTGGCGGACGACGCCGGACCTCCCGGGGCGATCGAGGAGAACTTGCACCGCTGTCCCGCCTTCTCGCCCGACGGCCGGCGGATCGCGAGCGAGCTGATCGCGCCCGATGGCTCAGCAGCCGTGATCGAGATCGACGTCGCGAGCGGCGCCAGCCGCCACGTCGCTCCCGGCCGGCATGGGCGCCCTGCCTGGTCGCCCGACGGGCGCCTCCTCGCCCTCTGTTCCCTCACCGATGGAGCGGAGCGGAGAGTTCGGATCTTCGACCTCGCGAGCGGCGCCGAATCGACGCTCCCCGTCAACTGCCCCTTCCGCGCCGGGCCCGTCTGGGACTCCGACGGAACGATCTGGGTCCTGGTCGATCAGAAGCGCAGTCCTACCCTCCTCGGATTCTCGGCCGCCGGAGTCGAGTTGGCGCGCATTCCGCTCGCTCTGCCGGTCGACCCGAGCTTCTGGGGCGTCTTCGAGGTGCGCCGGACCGCCGACGGCGCCTGGTGGGTTCTCGTCGAGCGCTACACCAGCGATCTCTACCTGCTCGCCTCCGATTAGAGACTGCGCAGCTCGCGCTTGATCTCGGAGAGGCGGGCCTGGACGGCGGCGCGGTCGAGGTCGCGGAACTTGGCGGGCAGGAGCTCGCGGCTGGTGCACTCGAGGATCGCGGCGAGGATCTGCAGCTCGCGTTCCAGGTTGTTGGTGGTCGGGATGAAGTCGGTGAACGCCCGGCGGAGATGCTCGAGCGCGACCTCCGAGGCCTCGGCCGCCTCCGCCTCGAGCACGGCGCGCACCAGCACCGCCTCGAGGTCGGAGCCCGAGTACCCTTTGAGCGCCTCCTCGCTCGCCACCTCGCCCAGGCTCGCCACGGCGCACCTCATGGCGAGCTTCTTCTTCATCACCTGGAAGATCTCGTCGTACTCGCCGAGCGTCTCCGGATAGAAGAGCGGGATGTGCTCCTCCGCCCGCCCCTGCCGCTTGAGGTCGATCGGCAGCAGGTCCGGGCGCGCGGTGATCAGGAACCAGAGCACCCGGCCCCGGTTGCGCGTGTCGGCCATGAAGGTCGCGATCTGGGCGAACACCCGCTGCTGGGTTCCCGAGTCCCCGGACTGCTCGCGGTTGCCCAGCGCCGCGTCGGCCTCGTCGACCACCACGCCGACCGGCGTGAGCGAGGCGAGGATCTTCAGGATGCGCTCCAGGTTCGCTTCGGTCGAGCCGACCCACATCGAGCGGAAGTTCTTGAGCTTCACGCACGGGAAGCCGATCTCGTGCGAGAAACACTCCACGAGGAAGGTCTTGGCGCTGCCCACCGGGCCGCAGATCAGGTAGCCCATCGGCACGGCCGCCGGATTGCCGCGCGCGATCGCGCGCGCGGCCCGCTTCAGCCGCGCCTTGACCGCCGGCATGCCGGCGACCATCGCGAGGTCGTACTTCGGCTCCACGTACTCCAGCAGCCCCAACCCCTCGGTCTCGATGACCTCCTTCTTCACCCGGCGCACGCCGTCGAGCGTCAGGCGCGCGCGCTCGGCGTCGGCGCCGTCGAGCAGCTGCGCGAGCTGCGCCCGGGTCATGCCCGCGGTGAGCTCGGCGAGGCGCTGCGGGACGACCTCCGACTGCGCGGCGAACCAGGCCGGCGGGCGCACCGCCTCGAGGTATTCCCGGCGTTCCGCGGCGTCGGGGCGCTGGATCTCCACCTCGCGCGTCGCCGACGCCCGCACCAGTTTCGGATCGAGCTCGGCGAGGCTCTCGGTGACCATCACCACGACGACGTTCTTGGCGAGCAGCACCGGATCCTGCGCCCACTTGCGCAGATAGACCAGCACCGCGCGATCCTCCGGCGTCCGGTAGGCGGCCTCTGCGTTCGGCGCCAGCGTCTCGGCGAAGGGCAGGAAGAGAACGGTTGGCCGCGCCGGAGCGAGCGCTGCGCAGTGGCGGAAGTAGGAGTCGAGCAATGCGAAGGCGTTCCCCGCGTCGCGCGGCAGCCCCTCCGCCCAGGTCGTGCCGTGCACCGCGTCGTAGGCCTTCAGGCGCTCGAGAAAGTGCCGGCGCGCCTCGGCCGTGGCGAATCCGAGTCCCTCGGCCCGGTTGTAGGAGATGCGTCCGGGCCAGCTCGCGAACAGGGTCTCGGCGAGGAATGCGTCCAGCGGCTCGAAGCGGACGCCCTCGGTGCCGCGCACCGGCACCAGGTCGGCCGGCACGCCGTGCAGCACGAAAGTGTTCGCCTGCTTGGCCGAGATCGAGCGCGCCACGCCCGCGGCCCAGGCCGGCAGTGTCGCGAGGAAGGCGTCGCCGCTCACCGGCGGGTCCTCGTGCGCTCGGGAGGCGGCGGGGGCGGGGGCGTCGCAAGCGGGAGCTTCAGCTTCGGCGAGAGCGGCGTCGGGCTCTCCGCCTCGGGCATGCCGCCGAGCATGCGCTCGAGCTCCTCGACCGACGCGGCGTCGGCCTCCACCTGGGCCAGCACGTCGTCGATCTCCGCCGAGAAGGCGGTGGCGTCGGTCGCCGCCACCGATTTCTGCCGCAGCAGCTCGAGCAGCGAGGCGAAGGAGTCGATCTCGGCGGCGAGCGCTTCGCGGCTCTGCTCGTTCTTGTCGAGCGCCCGCAGCAGCTCCTGCTGGATCTCGAGGTTCTTCTGCAGCGCCTCGCGGACGCGCGGCGCGAGCTCCTGGTCGGCGAGCTGGCGGTTCAGCCGGGCGATCTCCTGCCCCACCTTGCCGTGGTCGGAGCCCGCGGCGATCTCGTCGTACTTCTGCAACAGCCAGAGACGGCGCAGGATCGCCGCCAGCATGGCGTCGAACTTGGCCGCCTGCTCGGCGAGCAGCCCCTGGCTCGCCGGCGATAGGCCGCGGTAGTTCGCCTGGATCGAGCGGCAGAGCTCCTGCAGCCGCTGGAACCGGGCGCGCGACGCACCCGGCAGAGCGCCGAACTGCTCCTCCTGGCTGAGCGTCGCCACCTGGCGGTCGGCGTACTTCCGCTCGATCTCGAGCCGGCGCTTGGCACGTTCGACGAGGAAGGGCAAGGTCATCATCTGCAACCCCGCCCAGAGCAGCAGCGGCAGCGGCGAAGCGAGCACTCCGGCGAAGCCCACGGCGCCGAGCACCAGGATCGCCTGGTACTGGTTGGCGATCGCGCGCTTGAGCGCCGGATGCCGCTCGAAGAAGCTCACGCCCCGCCGCTCCTTCAGGCCTTGTCGCCCTGCCGCACTCCGCCCCCCGCCTCAGCGCCCGGGAACGGCGCGGCCTCCTTGACGGCGTCGGGCTTCTTCAGCCCCATCTCCACCTCGAACTCGGAGAGGATCGACTGCGCCTGCAACTGTCGCGACTTGCGCTCCAGCTTGATGCGCTCGGTGTCGAGTCCGCCGGTGGCCACCTCGACCGCCGCCTTCGACTCCGCCACCCGCTGCTTGATCTCGTCGAGGTACTTGTCGGCCGTCGCGGCGGTGCCGTAGGTGTCGAGCTCGGTCAGCGCGTCGGCCGCGCTCTTCATCACCTCCGCCTTCTTCGACTCGGCGATGGCGCGCCGGCACTGCTCGATCTTGGCGCGCAGCTTCCCCTTGATGTCCTCGACCGAGAGCTGGGCGTTCTCGAAGGCGTGCTTCGCCGACTCCAGCTGCTCGCTCGTCGCCGCGATCTCCTGCCGCACCTGCTGCAGCGTCCCGGCGTCATCCTCGGCGAGGCGGCGCGCCTCGGGCGAGCCCTCGGCGAGCGCGGTCTTGATCGACGCGACGAGCGACTTCTCCTTGCGCTGGGCTTCGGCCAGCTCCTGCTCGAGACGGAGGACCGTGGCGCGCGTGGTGACCAGGATCTGGTTGAGCCGAGGCAGCGTATTGCGCATCTCCTCGATCGACTCCTGGAGCATCACCTCCGGGTCCTCGGCGAAGGAGATGAAGAAACCGAGCCAGGACTTGATCAGGCGAGCCAGACGGCTGAACATGGCGCTCTCCTCGAAATTCGAACCGGCGGCCGGAGGCTCATCCTGCGTCTCCTCCCGCAGCGGACGGGTCGACGGTGATCGGGTTGCCTTCGACGAAGGGGGCGACTGCCGACTGCAGGCGGCGCTCCTCGGCCCGCTTGGCGGCGCGCCACTCGTCCACCTTGGCGACGAGCGCCGCGAGCGCGCTCTGATTGGCTTCCATCGTGGCGCGGTGCTGGCGCGCCAGTTCGTCGATTTCGGCCTGCAGCAGGGCGTTGTCGCGCTCCACCGCGGCGCGCCGTTGCGCGAGCTTGCCGGCGAGGAAGCCCTCGAAGCGGTCGAGCGCCTGGTCGCGCCGCACGGCGTCCTGGATGATCTCCCCGAGCGCCACCCGCCCTCCGGGATTCATCGCGAGGAAACCGGCGAGCGCCGCGGCCTTCGCCGCCGGCGCCAGCTCGGCGAGCCCGGGGCTGGCGAGCATCTCGTCGACCTTGAGCGCGGTGAAGCCGTGGGCGGGCTCGTCGATACCGGCCGAGCGGTAGATCTCGCCGAAGCCCGGAATCTCGAGCTCGCCGCCGCTCCCGGCGGCCGTGGCGAGAGCGCGGTCGTCGATCGGCGGCGGCTCGGGAAGTGCCGCCAGCAGCTGTTCGAGCTCGGGGCCGTCGCCCGGCGCGGCGCGTCCGGGCGACGACGCGGCCGCCCGGGGCGGAGTCGCGGCGAGCTCCACCAGCTTCAGCTTGCTCAGAACCTCCTTGAGCCCCATGGCTGCGCGCCCCTTTTCTCGGCCGACGGCGGGATTCTACGCGCGATCGGCCGGCGTCGTCTCAGCTCGCGAAGAGCTGGACCTCGCGCGCCACGCGCTCGCCCATCTCGAGGGCGCGGGAGAGCTCGGGATGGCGGACCACGATGTAGCCGTCGCCGATCAGAGTCTGTTTCCAGTTGCGGCGCGGAGCGCCGACCGGGGTGAGGTCGACCTCCACCACGTGACGGCCGAACTCGGCGAGCAGCGGCTCGAGTCCGCTCACCCGCCGGATGTGCCCCTGCCCCTGGGCGCGTTTGAAGGTGATCACCACGTTCCACTTGCGCTCGAAGACCCGGTTCAAGCGCCCCAGGCAGGCGGCCTCCGCCCAGCCGACGTAAGTGTCGTTGTCGGTGCAGTAGTTCATGATGTCGACGGTCCGCGCACCCGGCGGGCGGCCGCCGATCTCGCCGAAGACCACCTCGCCGTCGGCCTTGCGGTACCACTCCATGTGGGTGAACCCGGTGTCGAACCCCAGGGCGTCGAGCACCTGCCGGCCCATCCGGCGCCCCCCGGCGAGATCGGGCACGTCGAGCGTCTTCAGACAGACGGTCTGCGGGCTGATCCACTCGTTCTGCCGCTGATCGAGCGGCCGCGGACGGTACCAGCAGACGTTCTCGAAGTACATCTTGCCGCCGGCGCAGATGGTGTCGAAGGTGAACTCCTCGGCCTCGATGAACTCCTCGACCGAGACCTCGTCGACGTGCCGGATCGCGCCGATCGCACGCTCGAGCTCCTGGCGCGAGTTGCAGCGATGGGTGTCCGCCGACCCGGCGCCGGCGATCGGCTTGACGATCACCGGATAGCCGATGCGCTCCGCCGCCTCCCGTACCTGGTCGGCGGTGACCGCCCGGGTGTGGCGCGGAGTGCGGATGCCGGCCGCGTCGAGCCGTTGCTTCATGATCTCCTTGTCGCGGAAGGGCAGCGTCTGCTCGACGTTCATGCCCGGAAGCCCCAGCGCTTCGCGGAGCTTCGCAGCGAGGATCATCCCCGGCTCCCAGAGGCACTCCACGCGGTCGATGCGCACCTGACGCGAGAGGCGCTGGACCTCGCGCACCACCGCCGCCTCGTTCCACAGCGAGTGCACCTGGTGGTGCAGCGCGACGTGCGAGCGGGCGATCTCGGGCAGCGCCTCCTTGGGCTGGTCGCCGAGGCCGATGACGCGGGCGCCGACCGTGGCCAGGCCGCGGGTGAAGTACTGCATCTCCGCCGGATAGCCCGGCGACACCATGAGGACGTTGAGTGTCATGCCAGCTCCACGCGGATGGTGGAGACGATCTGCCGCAGCGCGCGCTCGACGACCGCCGTCTCCGGATGCCGCACGATGATGTAGCCCTCTCCCTCGTAGCTCGAGGCCTGCGCCTGGCCCGGCTGGGGCAGCCGCGCCTCGACGACCAGGCTGCCGAGCTCGCGCTGCACCTCGGCGACGCCCAGCACCTGGCGCACCTTGCCCTGCCCCTGGCCGCGCAGGTAGGCGCAGCCGGCGGCGTAACGCCGCGCCGGCGGAGCGAACTGGTCGAAGACCACCAGCCGCGCCCAGGCACGGTAGAAGTCGATGTCGTGCGCGTAGGAGATCAGCGAGGTGATCTGCGCCCCGGGAGGCCGCGCGCCGACTTCGGACACCAGGACCGAGCCGTCGCGGCGGCGGAACCACTCCATGTGCGACAGACCGGTGTCCATGCCGAGGGTCTCGAGCGCGCGCCGCGCGACCCGGCGGATGTCGTCGTAGCGCGGATCGTCGATCTCGCGCGGGATCATCACGCACCACTGGATCCAGGGGTTGTCGAGCACGTGGAGAGGCGCCGGCAGGTAGTGCGACAGCGAGTGCCAGATCG
>CAZPZW010000015.1:0-36900 GCA_964591165.1 uncultured Thermoanaerobaculia bacterium
GGCCGGCAGGTCCATGCGCTCGCCGATCTCCTCGGCGGTGGGCTCGCGGCCGAGCTCCTGGACGAGCGAGCGCGAGGTGCGGGTCAGCTTGTTGATCGTCTCGATCATGTGCACCGGGATACGGATGGTGCGCGCCTGATCGGCGATCGCGCGGGTGATCGCCTGGCGGATCCACCAGGTGGCGTAGGTCGAGAACTTGTAGCCCCGGCGGTACTCGAACTTCTCGACCGCCTTCATCAGGCCGATGTTGCCCTCCTGGATCAGGTCGAGGAACTGCAGGCCACGGTTGGTGTACTTCTTGGCGATCGAGACCACCAGGCGGAGGTTGGCGACGATCAGCTCCTCCTTGGCCCGCTCGCACATCGCCTCGCCTTCGCGGATCTTCTTGATCGTGGTCGCGACCTGCAGGTGCGTGGTGCCGTAGCGCTCCTCGAGCTCGACGAGCTTCAGCTTGTACTTCTCGATCCGGCGGCGCTGCAGGTCCTTCAACTCCTTGTTGCTCTCCTTGTCGAACGCCGTCTTGGCGCGCCGGATGTCCTGCTCGAGGGCGGAGAACTGGCGGTCGAGGTTCTTCAGGTAGTCGACCAGGCGATTCCGGGTCTGCAGCGAGAAGTCGATCGAGCGGATCTCCTGCGCGATCTTGCCCACCACGCGGTCGATGTCACGCGCGAACTCCTGGAAGCGCGCGCCGCCGACCTTGAACTTCCCCTGCTGGCGCCGCAGCTTCTGGATCTCGCGGTCGAGCTTGGCGATCTGGTCGAAGATGCGCAGGTTCCGCTTGATGCGATCCGCGGCCTTGGGGTCGAGCGGCTCCTCGGGGTCGTTGCCCGAGACCAGCTCGCGCAGCACTTTCTTGTCCTTCTGGGCGAGCTCGTTCAAGCGCAGCAGCTCGCGCAGCACCAGGGGGTTCTCGCAGAGCGCCTCGTAGATCAGCCATTCGCCCTGCTCGATGCGCTGTGCGATCTCGACCTCGCCCTCGCGATCGAGCAGCGGCACGGTGCCCATCTCGCGCAGGTACATGCGCACCGGATCGTTGGTCTTCTCGTGATCGTCGAGCGCGAAGACCTCGAGCTCTTCGCCTTCCTTCTTGTCGAAGTCGCCGACCGGCGCGGCCTCGATCTCCTCCCGGTTGACGTAGCGCTCGGGACGGTCGAGGACGTGGATCGTGAGCTCCTCGAACCGGCGGTAGATCTCGTCGACCTCGTCGGGGAGCCCCACCACTTCGTCGGGCAGCACCTCGTAGATCTCGTCGTAGAGCAGGTAGCGCTTGCTCTTGCCGAGCTCGATCAGGTGCTTGACCGAGGAGTACTTGTCTTCGATGTGGACGATCTTCGGCGGACTCAAGGGGTCACTCCAACGTTGGCCAAGACGCGGCGGTCGGCGGCTACTGGCGTCCGCCGGCGCCCGGTGACCCGGGAAGCGCGTGCAGCGCGCGGCTCAAGAGCTGCTTCTCCTCGACCAGTCGGTCGCGGAGGGCGATCTCGCCGCGGCGTTCGGCTTCTCGGATCTCTGCCGCCAGGTGTTTGAGGCGCTGCCGTTGCCAGCGCCGGTTGAGCTCGTTCAGCGCCTCGGAGAGCCGACCTCTCCGTGGCGCAAACCCTTCTTCTAGCAGAAGTTTGGCTATCCGGTCAAGAAGCTCCGGGCGATCCTGACCGGCCGCGAGGAGCTCGCGCGGCGTCGGTGGAGCTCCCTGCTGCCGGTAGAGAGCGGTCCAGAGCGCGAAAATATTCCGCAGGTCGGGGTCGTAGAAGATCTCCTCGCTGGGCAGCTCCTCCGGGCCCGGACGCCCCTCTTCGACCAGCCAGAGCAGCTGCAGCGCCTCCTCCTCGAGGCTCTGCACCTCCCGCCGGCCAGGCGCCACCCCGGCACCCTCGAGCAGAGCCTCCTTGCCCACCCCGAGCCGCTGCCAGAGGAGATGCGCGGGAACCCCCAGGCGGTCGGCGGCGATCCGGCCGTAGCTGTAGCGCAGCACCGCGTCGCGCACCGGCGCCAAGAGGCCGGTCGCCTCCTTGGCCGCCTTGGCGCGCCGGTGCGGGCTGCGATGGGCGTCGGCCGGGACCAGCCGTTCGAGCTCGAGCAGGATCAGGTCCTCGGCCTTCTCCCAGGCCGCCTGCAGCGCGGCCTCCCCCTGAGCGAGGCGCAGCGAGTCCGGGTCGTGCCCTTCGCCGAAGCGGGCGCGCCGCACGGTGAGCCCTTCGGCGAGCAGGATCGGCAGCGCCCGCCGCGCCGCCGTCTCGCCGGCCGGGTCGCCGTCGTAGCCCACCACCACCTCTTCGGCGTAGCGCGCCAGGAGCTTTGCCTGTTCGGGGGTGAGCGCCGTTCCCATGCTCGCCACCGCCCCTTCGATCCCGGAGGCGACCGCCGCGAGCTGGTCGAAGTAGCCCTCGACCAGGAAGGCCCTCCCGGAGTCCCTCAGCGCTCGCTTCGCGAGATCGAGCCCGAACAGGATGGAGCCCTTGTGAAAGCGCTCGGTCTCGGCCGTGTTGACGTACTTCGCCTTGTCGTCCCCGAGCGTCCGGCCGCCGAAGCCGAGCAGGCGACCGGCGGCGTTCTTGATCGGGAAGACCAGCCGATGCCGGAAGCGGTCGTAAGGTTCGCCGCCCCCCTCCGGGCGCGCCACCAGCCCGGCATCGAGCAGGTCGGCGAGCGAGAAGCGGGGGTGGAGCGCCCCGATCAGGTTCCGCCAGCCTTCGGGGGCGTAGCCCAGCGCATAGCGCTTGGCGAGCTCCTCCGGGATCCGGCGCTCCTTGAGGTAGCGGCGGGCGACCGCCGAGCGCACGAGCTCGCCAGCGAAGTACTCCGCGGCCGCCTCGAGCACCGGCTCGAGGTCGCGCGCGTCGCTGGCGCCAGCGCCGCTGGTGCGCCGTTGGACCGGCGCCGGCAGCGGCACGCCGAAGCGGCGGGCCAGGGCCTCCATCGCCGCCGGGAAGTCGTCGCCGGTCGTCTCCATGTGGAGCTTGATGGCGTCGCCCCCCTTGCCGCAACCGAAGCAGTAGTAGAGCCCCTGGTCGGGATCGACATGGAACGACGGGGTCTTCTCCTTGTGGAAGGGGCAGAGACCCTTGTACTTCCGGCCGGCCCGTTGCAGCTTGGTGTGCGTGCCGGCGATCTCGACGATGTCGGCGGCATCGCGCACCGCTTGCACGAACTGCGGCGTGAGCTGGAGATTGGAGAGCGCCATGGCGGGCCTGCCGCCGGATGCTACGACAGGGCGGCGGCCGGAGACTCGGCCGCCGCCCGGAGCGACGAGCGAGCGATCAGTCGAAGACCATGCGCAGACTCTCGTTGGCGTACTTCCAGGCGCCCCCCTCCTGGACGAGGAAGACCTGGCCGCGGAACTTGGCGCCGTCCTTGTCCACGCCTTCGATGTCGAGCGCTACGCGATCCCCTTTCTGCAGCCCGCCGGTGACCTTGGCGCTCTTGAGCGCCATCTCCGACTTCAGATCGATCACGAACTCGCCCCCGGGACCGAGCAGGCTCTCCGCCTCCGCCGCGGTGAGCAGCGGACGCAAGGCCTTCTGGTCCTTCTTGGCGATCGCCTTGAGGTAGGCCTGATAGACCTTGCCGGGCTCGCCTCCACCGGCGGCGATCGGCGTGCCGGTGATCGCCCCGGCGAGCAGGTCGACCCCGAACTTGAGATCGAACTCGAAAGTCTTGTCGAAGAAGTCCTCGGGCTTCGTCGTGCGATAGGTCCCCTCGACCCGCGTCGCGCTGTTCTTGGTCAGCTTCACCTCGCCCTGGCCGCCGAAGCCGAAGGTGTCGAACGGCTCGTAGGAGTTCCAGCTCCCGTCGATCGATTCGCCGCCCGGGGAGAGGCCGAGCCGCACGATCGCACCGCTCGCCGCTTTGACAGCGTTGTCCGCGGCGGTGAGCGGATCGAAGCCGGTGTCGAGCGCGGCGCAGTCGAGCTTGACGCTCGAGAGCACCACGACGCTCTTCGCCGCCCCCGGCGTCTCCGGGTTGGCGACCCGGAAGCCGCAGGCGCTCGAGAAAGTGGACTTGATCTTGTCCATCCGGAAGGTCCCCGAGCCGGTGTTGGCAGCCTCGACCGCGGGAGCGAGGGCGAGAGCGAAAGCCAGGGTGCCCAGCGCGAAGGTCGTCGTCCGTCGATCCATCGTCGTCTCCTGCGCCGCTCGGGCGCGCGTCATGGGACCGGTCGAGCCGGACCCGTTCATTCGGCAGAAACCGTCGTGGCGCCGCGCTCGGCGAGACGCCAGGAGCCGTCCTCGTCGCGCACCATCCGCACCCGGAAGCTCACCCGGTCGCCGGCATGCGTCACGGCGCGGACGCGCAGCGTGGCGCGCTCGCCGAGCGTCTCGCCGCCCAGGATCTCGACGGTCTTCGGCTCGCCCTGCTGAAAGTAGTTGAAGCCGCCCCCCAGCGCGCGCTCGGCGGCGCGCCCGGTGGTCAGCCGCTGGAGCGTGCCGAAGTCCTTCGTCGAGACCGCCGCGAGATAAACGCGGTAGGCGGCTGCCGGCGCGCCACCGCCGGCCGGCAGCGCCTCGCCGGCGAGCGGCGCCGGCGAGAGCGTGGTCGCGAAGCGCAGTGCGAGCTCCACCGGCTCGGCGGCGATCTCTCGCGGGCCGGTCCGCCAACTCCCTTCGACCCGCGTCGCCGAATGATGCTCGACCACCAGCTCGTCGCTCATGCCGGAAACGAAGAAGCTCGCGTGCGGCGCGACGCGGGTGAAGAAGAAGCTGAAGTTGGCGTCGTCGGGCTGCAGCCGCAGGCGTGCCGCGGCGCCGCCGGCTTGCTCGACCTGCCGGTCGAGCGCCGTTTCGGGCTCGAGCGCCTCCCCAGCCGCCGCGCAGTCGAGCGGCCGGTCGGCGAAGTAGAGCAGGGTCTGAATCCGCTCGACGCCCTCCCAGACGCGCAGCGCACAGAGGTGAGCGAGCTCGCTCCGCACGCCTTCCGCGCGGACGAATCCACCGTTCGCCGCCGGGACCGCGGGCAGGTGGCTCGCGGCGAGCGCGAGCGCCCCCCACAAGGGCAGCGCCCTGCGGCGTCGAGGGGTCGGGGGCATCGGCCAGGGATCCTCGGGCATCGACTGGGAACTCGTCAAGCGCGCGCTCCTGGGGACAGACGAGCGAGCGGCGCGGGCCCGCCCGGCTCCGGGGCGTCACTTTTTGTGATATTTGTCACAAAGCACCCCTTCCTCGATCGGAGGTCGCGATGGCTCGCAAGAGTTTCGTGGCACTCGCACTGGTTCCCCTTCTCACGGCACCCGTCGCGGCAGCGGACGGCGATCTCGACCCGTCGTTCTGGATGGACGGCACGGTGGCCTTGAGCGCTACCACCGACTTCGGCTTCGGAGGGCTCGCTGCTAACTCCAATGGGGAGCTGGTCGTGGGATTCCACTTCGAATCGGCGGTGGTGACCCGCTTACTCGCCTACTGGCGCTCCGTCGACGATTTGTCGCTGGGGTCTCTCTGTCAGGTCGATCCGGTGCCCTCGACGCCGCTGGACACGGAGCTCCTCGACATCGCCTTCGACGCCTACGGACGGCTCCTGGTGCTGGCGCGAACAACCCAGGAAGTCACCAGTCTGGAGCAGTACTACGTCCTCGCCTTCGCCTACCCGGCCTGTGGCCTCGACACGAGCTACGGCACCAGCGGTGTGGCCTCGCTTCCCAGCCTCGAGCTGCCGGGTTTCAACGGCAACCGGCGACTGGTGCCGCTCGCCAATGGCAAGGTCCTGGTGGCTGGCCACGACACGGACTTCGGCGAGCCCGGCGCGCCGAGCCGCGTTCGCGTCCTGCGCCTCGAATCGAACGGGAGCATCGGCGCGACCTTCCGGGCGCCGGCCGACACTTTCGCCTTCTCCGCGACCGGGGTCGACGTGGCGGCGGCGACCAACGGCCACTTCGTCGCGCTCGCCGAACAGTTGGGCTTCGGCGCGTCGCGCGATTTCCTGTTCATCGATTTCGCCGCCGACGGCACGCTGCTCGGCACGGTCACCGTGCCATTCGACCTCGGTGACGACGACGACGACCCCCCGACCGCGATCGCGGCGACGCCCGATGGGCGGGTGGTGGCGGTCGGCGGCGCGGCGCGCGAGGTTCCGGCCATCTCCTCCGCCGCGATGGTGATGTTGCACTGGAACCCCGACGGCGCGCTCGAACTCGACCCGGCCTTCGACGGCGACGGCAAGAAATACTTCTACTTCGCCAGCCGTGCGAACAGCGGTCTCCGCGACGTCGTCGTGCAGGGGGACGGCCGCATCCTGGTCGCGGGCTTCGCCGACTCCGTGCTGGTGAACTCCGCCATGGGCGTCGGGAGGCTCAACCCCGACGGGACCTTCGACAGCGAGTTCAATCCCGACGGCACCGGCCGGCGGATCGTCGACTTCGAGGCCGGCGATCCCGACGACGATTACGCCAACCGGGTTGCCCTGCCCAACGGCCGGGTGGCGATCGCCGGGCCGGTATCCTTCACCGGCGGCGTCACCTCGATCGGTGTCGCCCGCCTGCTCAACACCTACGTCTTCGCGAGCGGCTTCGAGCCCCCGGAAGCGTCAGGAGGCTGGGGCTTCTCCCCCGTCCCACCGCCGTAGACGGCGGCGAACTCCCGCGCCTCGGCGAGGAAGCCGGGCGGCGAGGCGAACTGTTCGCCGAGGGCGAGCGCCTCCGCGAGCGCGGTGCGCGCTGCTACGTCGTCGCCCGCCGCGCGGGCGAGGCGGGCGGCGAGGACGAGGGTCTCGCCGAGCGCCGCGCTTGGCGCGGGGTCGCGGCGGCGTAACGCGATCGCGCGCTCCACCGCGCTACGCCCCTCGCGGTAGGCGCCCTGTTCGAGGAGCAGCAGACCGAGGTTGTGCAGCGCCGACATCTGGTCGCGGTTGTCCGGTCCCAGGGCCCGCTCCCAGGTGGCGATCGCCCGCCGGTAGCCGGCGATCGCCGCCTCGCGCCTTCCCAGGTCGGCCTCGCAGGCCGCCAGGTTGCGCTCGACGAAACCGATGGCGCGGTGGCTCGGCCCGTAGGCGGCGGTCAGCACCGCGTGCGCGCGCTCGAGCGGAGCCCGCGCTTCGGCGCAGCGGCCGAGGCGCCGCAGGGTGTAGCCGACGGTATTGAGGCTCAGCCCGATCGTCGGATGCTCCGTGCCGTAGACCCGCTCGTTGATCGCCAGGGCGCGGCGCGACATCTCGAGGGCCCGCTCGGGCTCCCCGCTCGACGCCGCGAGGTCGGCCAGGTTGTCGAGCGTGGTCGCCACCACGCCGCTCTCCGGGCCGCTCACCGCCTCGTGCAGCGCGAGCGCGCGTTCGAGATGGGCGCGCGCCGCCACCGGCTCGGAGAGGCTGCGCAGGAGCAGGCCGTAGTTGTTCTCGAGCCGCGCCAGCAACGCCTCGTCGCGCGGCGCCGCACTCTCGACGATGACGATGGCGCGCACGAAGGCGGCGCGCGCGAGGTCGAGCTCGCCCAGGACCTTGTAGACGTTGGCGAGACCGTTGAGGGTCCGCGCGACGTCGGGATGATCCGGGCCCAACAGCCGCTCGCGCATCGCGAGCGCCGCCTCGAGATCGCTGCGCGCGGCCGCCGAAGCCCCCGCCACGTGCGCGCTCCAGCCCAGGGCGTCGAGCGACGCCGCGACGTCGGGATGCTCCTCACCGAAGGCGGCGCGCCGGAGCTCCAGGGCGCGCTCGAGCAGGGGGCGGGCGCGGTCGTGGAGGCCGAGTTGGCGATCGACGTTGCCGATGGTGTGCAGCAGCTCGGCGGCGAGCTCCGGCTCGTCCGCGAGATCGCGCTCCACCCGCGCTGCGCCGCGCGCCAGCAGCTCGCGCGACGGCAGGTCGGCCGCACGGCCGCGGTCCGGATCCGCCTCGGCGAAGACGTCGGCGAGAAACTGCACGACGCGCCGGGCGCGCTCCGCCTCGGCGCGCGCGCGGTCGCGCTCGCGGCGCGCCTCGCCCGCCTGGTGGAGCGCCGCCGAGAGCCCGCCGGCGAGCGAAAGCAGCACCAGCGCGGCGGCCGTGACCCCGACGCGGTGGCGCGTCACGAACTTGCGCAGGCGGTAGAGGCGGGAGTCGGGACGGGCGCGCACCGGACGTCCGTCGAGGTGACGCTGCAGATCGGCGGCGAGCTCGATCGCGGAGGCGTAGCGGCGCTCCGGCTCACGGGCGAGCGCGCGCGCCAGGATCGTCTCGAGGTCGCCGGCCATCCGGCGATCCAGCCGCTTGAGCTCGCGGGGGGGCAGGCCGAGACGGGCGATCTGCGAAGCCTCCGGCTGGCGCACCGCGCTGACCAGCCGGGGGGTCGTCTCGCGTCCGACCTCGGCCGCGAGCACGGTCGCCGAGGTCGTCGAACGGGAGTGCGGGAGCTTCCCGCTCAGCAACTCGTAGAGCACCACGCCGAGCGCGTAGACATCGGTCGCCGTGGTCACCGGCTCGCCCAGAATCTGCTCCGGCGCGGCGTAGGCCGGGGTGAGGGCGCGCTGGCCCAGCGCCGTCAGCTGGGTCGCATCGTCCCCCTCCCCGAGCAGTTTCGCGATCCCGAAGTCGAGCAGGCGCACCTCGCCCGCCGCAGTCACCAGAATGTTCGACGGCTTCAGGTCCCGGTGCACCACCAGTTGCCGGTGCGCCGCGTCGACCGCCTCCGCCACCGCGATCAGCAGGCGCAGGCGGTCGCTCACCGTGAGCTGCCGCTCCCGGGCGTGGTCGGTGATCGGCCGCCCGTCGACCTTCTCCAGGGCGAAATAGGGGCGCCCGTCCGCCGCCAGCCCGCCGTCGAGCAGCCGCGCGATTCCGGGATGGGTCAGCCCGGCGAGGATCTGCCGCTCGCGCAAGAAGCGGCGCAGGATCTCCTCGGAGTCCATGCCCCGCTTGAGCAGCTTCAACGCCACCCGCTGCTCGAACTGCCCGTCCGCCCGCTCGGCCTCCCAGACCTCCCCCATCCCGCCCCGGCCGAGCCGACTCACCAGCCGATAGGGGCCGACCTGCGCCCCGGCGACGCCGGCTCCCGCTGTCTCGCCCAGCCAGTCCGCCACCACCTCCCGCGCCACCACTCCCGCCGGCGCCGCGAGGAACTCGCCGGCGCCGGCGTCCGCCGCGAGCAGCGCAGCGACGTCGTGGGCGAGCGCGCCGTCGCGCGCCGCGAGCTCGCCCAGCCGCGCCTCGCGCTCCGCCGGCAGAAGGTCGACCAGAGCCTCGAACTCGGCGCGCGCCGCGGCGAAGCGCCGCGCGTCGGCGTCGCTCACGAAGTGAATCCCTGCGCCTGCAGCTCCTGGAAGAGAAAAGCCCGGGCCAGTCGCCAGTGGCGTTTGACCGTGCGGTCGGAGACCGCCAGCAGCTCGGCGATCTCCTCGACCGACAGCCCGCCGAAGAAGCGCCACTCCACCAGCCGGGCGAGCTCGGGGTCGGTTCCGGCGAGCTTCTCGAGCGCCGCGTCGAGCGCCACCAGCTCGGCAGCCCGCTCGGCGACCGGCAGCTCGACCTCTTCGAGGGTGAGCGCGATCGCCCGGCCACCCCGTTTCTGGCGGGTGCGCTTGCGGGCATGATCGATCAGCACCTGCCGCATCGCCTGTGCGGTCAGGGCGAAGAAGTGAAAGCGGTCGCGCGTCGACCAGCGCGCCGAGCCCGAGAGCTTGAGGTAGGCCTCGTGCACCAGCGCCGTGGTGCTCAGGGTCTCGGCTTGCGGCACGGCGCGCAGCTGCCGGCGGGCGATCTTGCGCAGCTCGCCGTAGACGCGTTCGAACAGGCGGTCGGAGGCCGCTCGGTCGCCCCCCTCGATGGCGCGCAGAAGCTGGGTGATCTCCGGTGCGCTCGACTCGCTCGCCGCGGGCATCGCCGCGATTCTACGGCGAGTCCCGCGCTCAGCCGGTGAGCTCCACCACGGTCGCGCCGTTGCCCCCTTCCTCGGGTGCCCCGGGGCGGAAGGAGGCGACCGCCGGGTGGCGCCGCAGGTGCTCGCGCACTGCGTCGCGCAAACGGCCGGTGCCGTGGCCGTGCACCACGCGCACGGCGGGCCGGCCGGCGAGCAGCGCCTGATCGAGGTATTCGTCGAGCCGCTCGAGCGCCGGCTCGATGCGCTCGCCGATCAACTTGAGCTCGCCCGCCGCCGTCGGCCGGGCACCGTGCTCGCCGGCGCCCGGCCGCGGCGACGACGGCGTTTCGCCGGCGGTGTCGAGCTCGAGGTCGGCCGGCTCGGCACGCAGGCGCTTGCCGCCGACCAGCACTTCGACCCGCTCGCGGTCGCACTTCGTCACCCGACCGCTCCATCCCAGCTGGCGATGCCGCACCTGGGCTCCCGGCTCGAGCTCGCCGAGCGGCTCGCCCGCCGGCTCGACGGCGAAATCGGGCGCCGCGGTGAGCAGGCGCTCCGCCGCCCGCGCCGCGACGTCGCGCCGTCGCCCCGCCGCGACCTCCTCCTTCATGCGCGCGAGCTCCCCGGCGAGCTCGCGGCCGACGCGCTCGCGAAACTCCGCGAGTTCGCGCTTCAATCGGGCAGCGACCGTGCGCCGCTCTGCTTCGAGCGCAGCGCGCTCGCGCTCCAGGCGCTCGGCGACCGACTGGGCCGCGGCCGCCTCCCGGCGAGCGAGCTCGGCTTCGCGCGCCAGCTCCTGGCGCGTCGTTTCGAGCTCGGCGAGGAGCCGCCGGAGGTCCCGGTGCTCGTTGCCGAGCAGTGCCTCCGCGCGCTCGATCCAGCGCCCGGGCAGTGCCATCCGGCGGGCGAGCGCCAGCGCTTCGCTGCCGCCCGGCGAGCCGGGACGGAGGCGAAACGTCGGCCGCCCGGAGAGCGGCTCGAACTCCATCGCCGCGCAAGCCGCCCCGGCGAGCTCCAGCGCTGCCGCCGCGAGACCGGTGAGATGCGTGGTGACGAGCGCCAGCCCGCCCTGCGCCAGGAGCTCTTCGACCAGCGCGACGGCGAGCGCCGTGCCCTCCTCCGGATCGGTGCCGGAGCCGAGCTCGTCGAGCAGCGCCAGGCTGGCCGGCCCCGCGCCGCGATAGGCCTCGGCGAGCCGCGCGAGCCGGCCGGAGAAGGTGGAGCGCTCGGCGAGCAGATCCTGCTCGTCGCCGACCGTCGCCACCACGCTCGCGAAACAGGGGATCTCGCTTCCCGCGGCGCAGGGAATCGGCAGGCCGGCCTGCGCCGCGAGCGCCAGCAGTCCCACCGTTTTGAGCGCCACGGTCTTGCCGCCGGCGTTGGGGCCGGTGAGCACCAGGATGCGCCGATCGGGAGCGAGCTCGAGATCGAGCGGCACGATCGCCCCAACGTGGCCGCGTGTGCCCAGCACCCGCTCGCGCCGGTCGGCCAGCCGCGGGTCGAGCAGCGGGTGACGGGCGGCCACCAGGCGCAGCCGCCCCGCGGGCGCGAGCTCGGGCAAGCGGGCGTCGAGCGCACGAGCGAAGCGCAGCGTCGCCTCGGCGGCGTCGAGCGCGCTCATCAGGTCGGCTACCGCGGCGACCAGCGGCGCCTGGGCGACCAGCGCGGCCAGCAGCTCGGCGAGCAGTCGCTGTCGTTCCGCTTCGAGCTCGTCGACCGCGCTCTGCAGGCTGTTGTTGTCCTCGACCACTTCGAGCGGCTCGAAATAGAGGCTCTTGCCGGTCGCGGAGCGACCGTGCACCAGACCGGCGATACGCCCGCGCGCTCCCGATTGCAGCATGAGCATCAATCGCCCGCCGCGCAGCGGCACGGTCTCCTCGCCAATCGACTCGCGATGCTCCGCCGAGAGCGTTTCGAGGCGCGAGTAGATCCGTTCGCGCGCGCTCGCCACCTGACGGCGCAGCGCGGCCAGCCGGGGCGAGGCGTCGTCGCGCACCTCCCCTTTGCGATCGAGCAGCCGGTGCACCCGGCGGACCAGGGGCCCCGGGTCGTCCAGTCCGCCGACGGCCGCGGCGAGACCGGGGACCGGCGGGTCGGCCGCGAGAATGCGCGCGCGCGCTTCGCCACCCGCAGCGAGCAGGCGGGCCAGGCGGAGGATCTCCGGGCCGTCGAGCGGCGGCTCGGCGGTGACGAGCCGGGCGAGCAGGTCGGCGAAGCCGTCGCCGAGCGCCGGAACGAACGTCGAGTCGATGCCCAAGCGCGCCACTTCGTCGAGTCGGCCGCGACGGGCGACCAGCTCGGCGAGATCCGGCGCCGGCACCAAGGCGCGCAGCCGCTCCCGGCCGAGGTCGGTGCGCGCTTCGTCGGCCACGAGCTCGAGCAGCGAGGCGAATTCGATCGCGCGCGCGGTGGCCGCCGAGGCGACCTCCGCCGAGGAGGGCGGGAGACGGTTCATGGTGGCAAAAGAAGAAGCGGGCCTGGGTCGCCCCGGCCCGCTCCGGTCCTGCGGCCCGACCGATCTCGTCTAGAGACCGGCGCGGCGCTCCTCCATTACTTTGCGCATCATCTTCTTGCGCGCCTGGATGGCCTTCCTCTTGCGCTTCACGGAGGGCTTCTCGAAGTGCTGCCGCTTCTTCAGCTCGGTCAATACTCCGGCTTTCTCGCACTTGCGCTTGAAACGGCGCAGCGCGTTCTCGAAGCTCTCCTCTTCGCGGACGTGGACGATCGGCACCTGCGACTCACCCCATTTCGACTGCCTGGATTGCGGGCTTAAGCACCGCAGGCAGAAAGAGATGGCATTCTACGCAGGCTCCCGGCGCGGGGTCAAGCAGCGGCCTTTCAGCCCTCGTCCCCGGCGGCTCCACCCGGCTTCACCGCGTCGAAGGTCGCCTGGTAGACGACGAGACTCTCCCCCTTCTTGTGGAAATAGACCGCCGCGGCATGACCGTCGTCGGCCGTCGGGTAGAACCAGGAGACGATCCCCTTGTCGGGGTACTCCTTGACGTTGCGCAGATAGACCGGCCCGACGACCTGCCGCACCTCTTCCGGGGTCATCCCCTTCTTGACCCCCGCGAAGCGCTCCGCGGTGACCAGCCGGTTCGCTTCGGTTTCGGCGATGGCCGCCTTGAGCGTCGGGTTGTCGGGGTCGACCGCGGCTGCCGCCTTGAGGATGTCGAGCGCCCGCCGGTAGTCACCGCCCTTGTCGATGAACTCGCGGGCGACGAACATGTCCTCGGCGCTCTTCAAGCGGAAAGCCGCTATCTGCTCGGGCTTCATCGGCTCGCCCTGGATCGGGGGGTCGGCGTTGATGTACTCGACGAGACGGCGGCCGAGCTCGTCCGTCTTGGCGTCGATCTGCGGCTGCAGCGCGGCAAGCTGGGCGGTCGCTTCGGGGGTCGCCTGCGCCGCCAGTGTCGCAGCCTGCTGGCGCATCGCGGTGAGCTCTTTCTGCGCGCCATCCAGCCAACTCCACTCGGCTTTCCGCGCCTCGCCCGAGATCGCTTGGTTCTGAGCCTCCTCACCGCCGCCGCAGGCGAAACAGAGCGCCGCCAGCCCGGCGATCGCGATGGACTGCTTCCACATGGTTCGAGCCTCCTGTTGAAGGAATCTCCCTGCGAAAGCAACGTAGCACAGGCCCCGAGCGCCGTCCAAACACCTTCGGGTGGGCCCCAACTCCTTGCCGAGCCTCGTTTTGCGCCCTCGACCGGCTTGACGCCGGGGGGCCCCCTCTTGATAATGCATCGTTTGCAGCAACTCCAAGGCTGGCCCGCGTGGCCGGAGGATTCCGAGATGGCCCTTCCCGAGCAGTTGGCGGATTTCGAGCAGCGGCTCGCGACCCGTTTCGCCGACGCGGTCGAGCAGGTGCGCCGCGAGCTCTCGCGCCGCGTCGAACGCGCCACCAACGACCTCGCCACCGAGCTCGCGGCCTATGCCCCGCCCTCACCACCCGAGTTGCTGAGCGACAGCGAGCTCGCGGCGCTCGGTGGGCCGAGTCGCCAGACGGTCCGTGGCGAGCTCGCCGCGGCGCTGCTCGCAGCGTTCGTCGCCGTCGACCGGGCCTCGAGTCAGCGCGCCGCGCTCGAGACCCTGCTCGCCGCGAGTCGCGGATTCGCCGATCGCGCCGCCCTCTGGCTGACGCGAGACCGGGAGATGCTCGGGTGGGGCAGCGAGGGCTTCGAGGGCGATGCCATCACCGGGCTCGCCTTCACCTACGACGCGCTGCCCTGCCTCGCCCGGCTCGCGGGCGGCACCGGCGTCGTCCAGATCGAGGGCGCCGAGGCGGCGCGCCTGGCGAGCGAGCTCGAGATCGCGGCGCCGCGCACCGCCGCCTTCATCCCGCTCGTCCTGCGCGACCGCGTCGCCGCGGCGCTCTACGTCGACCGCCTCTCGGCCGACGAGCTCGAGGTCGCGGCGCTCCAGCTGCTGGTCTACGCCGCTGCGCAGCGCATCGAGCTGCAAGGCCTCTCGACGCGCGCGGCCACACCGACCCTGCTGGACGCCGAGGAGGGGACGATCGCCGGCTTGCCCCTCTGGACACCACCGGAGCTCCCGCCCGAAGCCCCGTCGGAGGTCGCTGAGCCAGCCGTCGAGGTCGAGCGGGCCGTCGTCGAGCCGGAGATGCTCCCGGCGTTCGAAGCCCCCGAGACGCCGTCGCCGGCCGTCGCGGCGCTCGAGCAGGAAGCGGACACCCTGGCCGAGTCGATGCCGACGATGCGCCTGGAGTCCTTCGCGCCGACCGCCGAGGAAGCCCCGCCACCGAGCGTCGAGCCGACGCCGTCGGAGATCTCCTGGCAGATGGAGGAGGCGGCCGAAGAGACCGTCTTCCTGGGCACGGTGCCGGTGCTCGACGAACCGCCGGCGCCCTCAGCGCCGCCCTCCGAGACCGTGGCGCCGGCCGGCGAGGTCGAGATCGAGGCCACCCAGCCGCCCGTCCCGGAGGAGGCGACCGCCCCGCACCGCTTGCCCTGGTATGCCGCGCCCGCGGAGACCCCCCCGAGCCCGGCAGCCACCCACGAGGTCGCGCTGCCGCCGAGCTTTGCGACGACCGCGGTCCCGGTCGTCGAGCCCGACCTCAGCGAGGACGCCACGGTGCTCGTCCGCCGACCGGGATTCGCCGACACGCCGGTGGCGCCAGTCGAAGCGCCCCCCCCGTTCGTACCGCCGCCGAGCGAATCGGTCGAGGATCAGACCCACCCTTCACTCTCCGGCCCCGGGATTCCGGCCGAGGAGCGGGCGGCGCCGCGCGGCGGCGCGCGGACCACCGAAGTCGCTCCGCCCCCCGATCTGCAGGGTCCCGGCTGGGCCTTCACCACCGCGCGCCTGCCGCGCTCCGGGGGAGAGAACGCCCTGCACGAGGAGGCGCGACGGCTCGCCCGCCTGCTGGTCTCGGAGATCAAGCTCTACAACGAAGAGCAGGTGGAGGAGGGGCGGCGCAATCGCGACGTCTACCACCGTCTGAAGGACGACATCGATCGTTCGCGGCAGATCTACGAGGAACGAATTCACGAGAGCGTGCGCGAGTCGACCGATTATTTCCAGCAGGAGCTCGTGCGCAGCCTGGCCGGGGGCGACCCTCGCGCCCTCGGGATCTGAGCGAGCTCGCACCCCGTTGAGCGCGCCCCTCCGCCGCCTCCGCCTCGCGCCGCTGCTCCTCTTGCTGGCGGCGATCGGCGGCGGCTCGCGGTGGAGCGCCGCAGTCACTTCGCCGGCCGCGACCGCGGTCCCCGCGCCCGCCGCCACCGCGGCCGATCGTCCGCTGCCGTCGGCTTACTCCGCCGCGGCCGAGCTCGCCCGCGGCCAGGGCTTCGACGCGGCGTTCGCGACCCTCGAGCCGCTGCTCGCCGGTGACCCCGAGGAAGCGACCCGTGCGCGTGTCGTCGCCGGGCTGCTCGCCCATTCCGCCGGCCGGCCCGCCCGTGCCCGCGAGCTGCTGGCCGCCGGGAGCGGACCGCGGGAGCTCGAGGACTGGCGACTCGCCGCGCTGGCGGCGAGCGCCGCGGCCCTCGGCGACCTCGCGGTCGCGCGCCAAGCCGGCGAGCAGCTGCTCGCCGAGGCCCCGGAGTCGCCGCTGCGCGGCGCCGCACTGCTGCGGCTCGCCGAGCTCGCCTGGAGCGGACAGAATGCCGCGGCCGCGCTCGAGCGGGTCGAGCAGGCTCGGGCCGAACGTCTCGTCGACCGGGATCCGGCCACGCAGACCGCGCTCGAGCGGCTCGCCTGGACGATCGGGCGGGAGCGACAGCTGCCCGACGTGACGCGCGAGGCCGGCCGTCGACTGCTCGTCGAGGCACCCCTCGAAGCCAGCCGGCTGAACGTCGCCGCCACGCTCGCCATGCCACCCGGAGGAGAGGACTGGCGCACCCTGCTCTCGCCCGGGGAGCTCTTGGCGCGCGCCGAGGCGCTGCTGCGACTCGAGCAGCCGGAGGAGGCGCTGCAGACGCTCGCTGCCGTCCCGGCCGGGTTGCGGCAGCTGCGCTGGCGACTCGCCGAGGCCACGGCGCTCACCGCGCTCGGTCGCGGGCGCGAGGGGTTGGCGGTCCTTGCCGATGCGACCGCGCAGCCCGGCGACGAACAGGCCGAGCTCGCTCTCGCCCGGGCGCAGGCGGCCAACGAGGCGGCGACGGTGGTGCGCGGGCGCAACAACCCGCCGCACCACGAGCGGCAGGCGCTCCGCGAGACGGCGCGCGAGGCGCTGGTCGCGGCGGCGGCGAGCGCGCGGTCGACCGCCGTCGCAGCGCGCGCCCTGCGTGCGCTCTACGCGGCGCAGAACGAGGAGGATCGATTCGAGGAATCGCTCGCCACGCTGCGCCGCCTGCAGGTCGTCGCGCCGCGCGAGTCGCCCGGCGCTCGTCCCCTCTGGGAACGTGGCTGGCGCGAGTTCCGCGCCGGTAACTACAGCGGCGCGATCGGCCACTGGAGCGTGCTCGGCGAGCTCTACCCGACTCACTCGCAGACGCGCAGCGCCCAGTACTGGACGGCGCGCGCCTTCGCTCTGCTCGGGGAGAAGGAGCGTGCCGACGCCGCGTACCGCGAGCTCGCCGGCGCCGTCACCCCCGACTTCTACGCCCGGCAGGCCGGTGCCCGACTCGCCGGCACGCCGATCACCATCCTGGCGGAGAACGAGGCGGCGCGCGAGGCGTGGCCGAGCGACCCGCTCGCCGAGCGTGCCCGTTGGCTCTCCGACGTCGGCCTGGACGCCCTGGCCGCCGAGGAGCTCGAGCGGCTCGCGCCGCGCCTCGAGCCGCGGGCGCTCGCGGCGCTGCGCGCCCTGATCCTGGCGCGACGCGGCGAGCGGCGCGACAGTCTGCGCGCGCTGCGCGACGCCTTCCCGCAGCTCGCGACCGTCCACCAGCAGCGCGTTCCGCGGCTGGGCCTCGAGCTCTACTATCCCCGGGCCTACGACGCAGCGGTGCGCCGCGCGGCGGCGGCGCAGCAGCTGCCCGCGCATCTGGTGTTCGGCATCGTCCACCAGGAGAGCGGTTTCGATCCGAGCGCCCGCAGCCGCGCGGGGGCGCGCGGCCTCATGCAGATCATGCCGGCGACGGGACGCGAGCTCGCCCGCCGGATGCGGCTGCCTTACAGCCTGCAGCGCCTGCACGATCCCGACTACAGCCTGCGACTCGGCACGACCTACTTCCGGCAGATGCTCGCGACCTTCGACAACCAGCTGGAGCTAGCGCTCGCGGGATACAACGGCGGACCAGGACGGATCCAGCGCCTCTGGCAGCAGCAGGGGCCGGCGCGCCAGGTCGACCTCTTCCTCGAGGACCTCTCGCTCGTCGAGTCGCGAAACTACGTGAAGCGGATCCTCCTGCTCGCCGAGAGCTACCGGAGTCTCTATTCCGACCTCGGCTGACCCGCGCGAGGCTTCGCCCCGGGCTCCGCTATACTGCCCGCGGCGCCGGTACGGTCGCCTCTGCCTTGGGTCCATAGCTCAGTGGTTAGAGCAACCGGCTCATAACCGGCAGGTCTCTGGTTCGAATCCAGGTGGACCCACAAACCCCATATGACCGAAATGTTGCGTGAGCTCGTCAGCCTCAGCCGCTCGATGCAAGCGCTCGCGAGCGCCCAGGCCCTTCTCTCCGGCGTGCCGGAGCACATGCGCGAGGTGCACGAGGCCTACAACGCCGCGCAAGCCGAGATCGCCGTGCTCGAGGCCGACAGCGAGTCGGCCGGCCTCGCCCGCCGCCAAGCCGAAGCCGCGGTCGGCGATGCCCAGGACAAGCTGAAGAAGTACCAGCAGCAGGTCGCCCGGGTGCGCAACCAGCGCGAGTACGGGGCGATCCTCTCCGAGATCGACCTCGCCAAGCAGGAGCTCAAGCGAATCGAAGAGGCCGCCTTGAGCGCGCTCGAGCGGGCCGAGGAGACCGCCCGCCAGCTCGTCGCCCGGCGCGAAGGCTTCACCGATCTTGCCACCCAGTACCAGCAGGAGCTCGCCAAGTGGGAGGCCGAGAAGCCCGAAGTCGCGCGCCGGGCAGCGGCGCTGGCGAGGGAGGTCGAGGAATTCAAGGCGCTCCTGCCCCGCCCGATCGTCGCCCAGCTGGTGCGCATCTTCGATCGCTACCACGGCGACACCCTCGCGGTGGTGCATCGCGTGGCCCGCCCGGGAACCCAGGCGATCTGGCACTGCTCGAGCTGCAACTACCAGGTGCGCCCGCAGATCGCCCTCGAGATCCGCGCCAAGGGGACCATCGTGCAGTGCGAGGGGTGCAAGCGTTTCCTGCGTCCGGACGACGAAGCGTGACCGGAAGGGCACCCCGATGGACGTCGCCCACCGGCTCAGCGAGCTCGAACAGCGCATCAGCGCGGCCGCTCTGCGCGCTGGGCGGTCGCCCGCGGCCATCCGGCTGATCGGCGCCTCCAAGCAGCAGCCGGTCGCGGCGCTGCGCGAGGCCTATGCGGGTGGGCTCCGACGCTTCGGCGAGAACCGCGTCCAGGAGGGCCTGGCGAAGGCCGCCGAGCTGCCCGACGACGTAGAGTGGCATCTGCTCGGCCCCCTGCAGTCCAACAAAGTCCGGGCCGCGCTCAAGCGCTTCCGCGTCTTCCACGCCATCGACCGGCCGGCGATCGCCCTCGCCCTCGACAGCGAGGCGGCGCGCCAAGGGCTCGTCGTCACGGGGTTGATCGAGGTCAACCTGGGCGACGAGCCGAGCAAGCACGGCTTCGCGCCGGCCAGCCTCGCCGAGGCGGTGGCACCGCTCGCCGCCCTCGACCACCTGCGCCTCGAAGGTCTGATGGCGATCCCTCCTCCTGGCCCGACGTCCGAGGCGGCACGCCCCTGGTTTCGCCGGTTGCGCGAGCTGCGCGACGCGCTCGCCGAACGTCCGGAGTGGCGGGCGCGCCCGTTCGCGGGCGAGCTCTCGATGGGCATGAGCGACGACTTCGAGGTCGCCGTCGAGGAGGGCGCGACCTTCGTGCGCCTCGGCACCCGGCTCTTCGGGCCCCGCTAAGTCGCTGATTCTCCGCGGCTTCGTGGTAATCTCAAGGACTCTCGCGAGAGCGCGGAGAGGACCCGATGAACGTGGCGCAGGGCTTTGGCATGAGTCTCCTCGGCGTGGTGGTGCAAGCCCTCACCCTCTACGGTTGGGTGATCATCGTCCGTGCCCTGCTTTCGTGGGTCTCGCCCGACCCCTACAATCCGATCGTCCGCGTTCTCACCAGCGTGACCGAGCCGGTGCTCCGGCCGCTGCGCCGTCTGGTGCCTCCGCGCCGGCTGGGCGGCCTCGACCTGTCGCCGATCCTCGCCCTGCTCGCCCTCGAGTTCGTCAAGAACGGCCTGCTCTTCTCCTTCGGCTATCCCACGCGCCTGATCTTCTGAGCCTCCGAGGTCGCCCCCATGCCCCTGCAACCGCTCGACATCCAGAAGACCCGTTTCGCCCTGAAGCTGCGCGGCTACGATCCGACCGAGGTCGAGAATTTCCTCGCCCTGGTGGCCGAGGACCTGACCCAGCGGCTCGGCGAGATCGACCGCCTGCAGCGCGAGAACCGAGCGCTGGCCGAGCGCGTCGCTTCCGCCGAGGCGCGGGAGCACCAGCTGCACGATGCGATCCTGCGCGGCAAGAAGCTCTCCGACGAGATGATCAACACCTCGCAGCGCGAGGCTCAGCTGTTGGTGCGCGAAGCCGAGATGACCGCCGAGAAGATGGTCCTCCAGGCCGCCGAGCGGGCCGCGGAGATCGAGGGCAAGATCGGCGAGCTGCGTGCGCGGCGCAAGGAGCTGCAGCTCAAGCTCAAGGGGACGCTCGAGCTCTTCGCGCAGATTCTCGAGGCCGAGATGGAGGACGAACGGACCGCGGCGACCGTCCACACGCTCACCCGCCGCCCGAAGAGCGGCGCCTGAGACGATCCGGCTCGCGGGAGCGGCGATGAATGCGCTGCTGATCGAGAACCTCTCCGAGATCGCGACACCGCTCGGCGCGACACCGCGCCGCGGCGCCGAGCAGGGACGCGTCCACCGCGTGGCGGCGGGCGAGATCCTCTGCCGCGACGGGCGGATTGCCTTCGTCGGAGACCGGACCGAGCGCGAGCAGCTCTTCGGCGCGCTGCCCGAGGTCCCCCGGCACGACGGTCGCGGCGGGACCGCGGTGCCGGGGTTCGTCGACGCGCACACCCATCTGCCCTGGGCCGGCTCTCGCGAGCGCGAGTTCCTCGCCCGGCTCGGCGGCACGACCTATCAGGAGATCGCGGCGCGCGGCGGCGGCATTCTCTCGACCGTCGCCGCCACCCGCCGCGCCGACCCCGCGACCCTGTTGGCCGCGACCCTCGACCGGCTCGCCTGGATGCTTTCCTGCGGCACCACGACCGCCGAAGCGAAGAGCGGCTACGGCCTCTCGCGGCCCGACGAGGTGAAGCAGCTCGAGGTGCTGCGCCGGGCCGCCGACGCCCAGCCGATCGAGCTCGTCCCTACGCTGCTCGCGGCGCACGAGGTGCCGCCCGAGCATCGCTCCCAGCGCGAGCGCTGGGTCGACATCATCTGTGACGAGATCGTTCCTGCGGTGGCCGAGCAGCGGCTGGCCCGCTGCTGCGACGTCTTCTGCGAGCGCGGAGTCTTCTCGGCCGCCGAGTCGCGCCGCGTGCTCGAGGCCGGACGTCGCCACGGCCTTTCGCCCCGCCTGCACGCCGACGAGTTCGCCGACTCCGGCGGCGCCGAGCTCGCCGCGGAGCTCGGCGCCCTCTCGGCCGATCATCTGATGGCGATCTCGGAGCGCGGCATCGCGGCCCTCGCCGACTCCGGCGTCACCGCGCTGCTGCTGCCCGGGACCAGTTTCTTCCTCGCCAAGCACACCTACGCTCCGGCGCGCCGGTTGATCTCCGCCGGCGTCGCGGTGGCCCTCGGCAGCGACTGCAACCCGGGTTCGTCCTACACGGAGTCCCTGCCCACGATCGCCCAGCTGGCGGTGATCGAGCTCGGCATGTCGGTCGAGGAGACGCTGACCGCGTTGACCCTGAACGCCGCCTGCACGCTCGACCTGGGGGCCGAGATCGGTTCGCTCGAGGTCGGCAAGCGGGCCGACATCGCGCTGCTCGACGCGCCCAACCTGCTGCACCTCGCCTACCACTACGGGGTCAACCCGGTCGCGGCGGTGATCAAGGCGGGTCGCGCCGTCTACCGCGCGGGCAATCTCGTCACCGGCCGCGAGCGGGGCGCCTGATGGCTCGCCGGGAGTCGCTCGTCCTCGCGCTCTGCCTGCTCGCCGCCTCCTCCGGCGCGTCGTCGGAACAGGCGCCCGCGGACCCCGTCCGCCAGATCACCCCCTCGGGGCTGGCGATCGCCGAGCTCGCGCCCGGCGAGGGTGCGCCGGCGCGCGCCGGCCAGACCGTCGAAGTCCACTACATCGGCTGGCTGGCCGACGGGACGCTGGTCGACTCCAGCCGCGAGCGCGGGCGGTCCTACGTCTTCGTGCTCGGCTCCGGCATGGTGATCGCCGGCTTCGACGAGGGCGTCACCGGCATGCGCGTCGGAGGTCGGCGGGAGCTGCGACTTCCCGCAGCGCTGGCCTACGCCGAGCGGGGCGCCGGCCGCGTCGTCCCACCCGGTGCGGACCTCCGCTTCCAGGTCGAATTGATGGCGATTCGATGACCTCGCGGCGCAGCCCGTCGCGCCGCCATCAGGCGGCCGTTCGCCGGCCCGCGACCGGGCGCAGGAGCGCGCTCGACCCGACGCTCCGCCTGATGACGCTCAACATCATGCACGGACGCAAGCGCGCCCAGCTCAAGCGCCGGGTCGACCGCGCCGTGGTGCGACGCAACCTCGAGCGGATCGCCGGCGTGCTCGCACGGGAGGGTCCGGACGTCGTCGCGTTACAGGAGGCCGACGGACCCTCGTCCTGGAGCGGCCGGTTCGATCACGTCGCGACGCTCGCCGAGCTCGCCGGTTTCCCGCACGCTTTCCGTGGCGAGCACAACCCGGTGCCGCTGCGCCTGCTCGACCTGTCCTACGGCACGGCGCTGCTCTCCCAGCTCCCGCTGCGCGCCGCGCGCTCGCACGCTTTCCAGCAGAGCTGGCGCGACTCGAAAGGCTTCGTCGCGGCGCACGTCGTCGAGGAGCGCTTCGGCGGCGACCCGATCGAAGTGGTCTCGATCCACCTCGACTTCCTCGCCGAACGGGTCCGCCGGCGCCAGGTCGATCAGCTGATCGATCGCTTCCGCGCCCACCAGGGCCACCTGGTGGTGATGGGGGACCTCAACTGCGCCTGGAGCGAGCGCCGGCGCTGTCTCGACCTGCTGCGCGTCGAGCTTCGCCTGCGTCCCTCGCACGGCGGTGCATCGCCGACCTTTCCCGCCTGGCGACCGCTCGTCCGGCTCGATTGGATCCTGATCTCCGAGGGCCTCGACTTCGCCGCCTACGAGACCCTCGGCGACCAGGTCTCGGACCATCTCGGAGTCATCGCCGAGGTGCGGCGCCGTGGCGCCCTGGCGCCCGCGGCTCAGGCGAGGCGCTTGCCGAGCGTGTCGCTGGCGTAGAGCACCAGCGCGCAACCGATCGGGAAGATCAGCTCGTTGATGGCGCGCGCGAGCACCACCGAAGCGGTGAGCTGCGGCAGGGCGCCGAGCGAGAGCGCGAGGAGCGGGCCGCCGAAGAGCAAGCCGACCGCGGCGCCGACGGCGGCATGCGCTCCGACTCCCCCCCAGCTCTTGCGCGCCACCCAGTAGACCAGCAGCCCGAGCGCCGCATACTCGCATCCCTTGATCGCCGCGACCAGCAGCGGCGACGGACCCGGCGCACCGGCCGCCACCAGCCCCAACGCCTGCGACGCGCCCTTGTGCAGCCCGCGCGCCACGGCGAAGCCGAGCGGCGCGGCGAGCAGACCGGCCAATCCGATCAATGGCCCGGCGGCGCGCGCCGCGGTGCGCGCCACCGCGAGCGCAACGCAGACGATGAACGACCAGGAGACCTTCTGCACCAAGTCGGCGGTGAAGGGCTTGGCGGCGAGCGCTCCGCCCGACACCACCGCCGAGACGAGAATCAGCCCTTCGATGGCGAAGCCGAGAGCGATCGCCAGCCAGGCGGCCTTGAGCAGCGAGTGGTCCGGCGGCAGGATCGGGTTGCCGGTCGCGGTGGGGATCTTCGCCCGCGGTCCCGGACTCGGAGAGAGAGATTCGGCGTTCGTCATGGGGTCGCCAGCCGCTCGTCGCAGGTGACGGCGCTCAATTCATCTTCCGTCCGCCAGCCGGATCGGCCGCCTCGGGAATCGCTCCGAAGCTCTCCTCGTAGCGCGCCAGATTCGTGGCCAGCGCCCGCACGATGCGCTTCAGGTGGCCGGGGCTGGTGACCAGGCGCGCGGTGACGACGCCCTGCGGCGGCACCAGGTTGATGAAGTCGAGGATGAACTCCTCGCGGGTATGGGTGATGCGCAGCAGATTCGAGTAGCGCCCCTTGAGCTCCTCGTCCGCGATCTTGATGTTGAGGCTCTGGCCCCCCGTCTCCGGCTCGCTCATCGGATCTCCTCGCCGCGAGATTCTAGCCCGCTCGCGCGCACTTCGAGCTCGCCGGCGAAGCGCCACCGGTGTTCCGGAAAGTAGACCCCCACCCCCCGCGCGGCACTGGTGACGGTGAAGGCGAGCAGGCGCCGCCGGTAGTCGTAGGGCGCGCCGTCCTGGGCGTGCACCGCGACGTCGACCAGGTACTCCCCCGGAGCCAGGCGGAGCGCCGGACAGTCGAGTCGCACCTCGGCCTCGCCGGCGAAGCGGACGGTCGCGAACCCGTCGAGATCGGTGTTGGTGCCCCAAACCTCGACGCCGCGCGGCGAGAAGAGCCCGACCCCGAAAACCGCATCGTCGAGGGGCGTCGCGGCGCGGACCTGCAGCTCGAAACTGACCGCCTCGCCGCTCGAGAAGTGGTAGCGCTCCCGCCCCTGGGCGTCGCGTAGCCGCACACCGACGATCTCCGCCACCCCCGACCCCCAACGCAGCACTTCTCCCTGGGCGACCGGCTCGGCAGCCTCCGGCTCGCCGCGCTCGCGCTCCTCCTTGGCCTCCCGATGCTCCTCGCCTTCGGCTTCGGCCACCGCGTGACGGTAGGCATCCACCACGCGGCGCGGCTCGCCGATCGCGCGCACCCGGCCGGAATCCAGCCAGAGCACCCGATCGCAGAGCTCTTCGACCAGTCCCAGGGCGTGGCTGACGAAGATCACCGTCCGGCCGGAAGCCAACAGCTCCTCGATGCGCCGCAGGCAGCGATGCGCGAAGGCCTCGTCGCCCACCGCCAGCACCTCGTCGACCAGCAGGATCTCCGGGTCGGTGTGGATGGCGACCGCGAAGCCCAGGCGGACGTACATGCCGGAGGAGTAGTTCTTCACCGGCTCCTCGAGGAAATCGGCCAACCCGGAGAACTCGACGATCCGCTCGTAGCGCTCGGCGATCTCGCGCCGTGAAAGCCCGAGCACGGCGCCGTTGATGAAGATGTTCTCGCGTCCCGAGATCTCGGGGTGGAAGCCGGCGCCGAGCTCGATCAGCGCCGCGACGCGTCCGCTGGTCTCCAGCCGGCCGGACGTCGGCTTGAGGATGCCGGCGACCAGCTTGAGCAGGGTCGACTTGCCCGAGCCGTTCCCCCCCACGATGCCGAAGGCCGTGCCGCTCGGCACTTCGAAGCTGACCTCTTCGAGCGCAGACAGGGTCGCCACATCGGCGGCCGCGCTCGCGCCGCGACCGAGCAGCGCGCTCTTCAGCGTGCGCAGGCGCAGCCCCGGCGCGGTGCGCCGGAAGCGCTTCGACACCCCCTCGGCGCGAACCGCCCAGCTCACAACGCCTCGACCAGGGTCTCGCGCAGCCGCTCGAAGACCCAGCAGCCCAGTATCCAGGCGATCCCTCCGACGGCCGCCATCTCGAGCCAGAGCGCGAGCCCCGGCAGGTGGCCGGTGAACAACGCCTCCTGGTAGGCGAGGGCGAACGGGGTGGCGGGATTCAGGCGCACCAGCCGGCGCAGCACCGGCACCGAGATCGCCGAGAGCGGATAGAGCACCGGGGTGAGGAAGAAGAGCAAGGTGAGCGCCGAAGTGAGCAGATCGCGCACGTCCTTGAAGTGCGCCTGAAGCGCCGCGAGACCGAGCGCCACCCCGGCGACCAGGGGGAGCTCGAGCAGCACGATCGCCGGCAGGGCGATCGCCCCCCAGCCCCCCACCGGGTACCCGGCCATCCGACCGATCAGCAAGCCGGCCGCGAGCACCGGCATGGCGAGCAGCAGGTGCACCAGGTTGGCGAGCACCGGGACGACGGGCAGCAGTTCGGCCGGGAAGACCGCGCGACGGATCAGCCCGGCGCTCGCCACCAGCGAGATCGTCGCCTCGTTGAGCGAGGTCGAGAGCCAGATCCAGGGAAAGAGTCCGCAGACGAGGAACAGCGCGTACGGATCGGCGCCCGCCGTCCGCGGCTGGAAGATCATGTCGAAGACGAAGGTGTAGACCGCGAGCAGCAGCAGCGGTTGGGCGAGCGACCAGAGGAACCCCAGCGCCGAACCGCGATAGCGCGCCTTGAGCTCACGCGCGACCAGCACGACGAGCAGGCCGCGGTGCTGCGCAATGCGGCGCGCGATCGCGAACAGCTGCGACCTCAGCTGCCCTGCTGCAGCTCGCGCAACTGGCGCTCGATCTCCTGCATCTTGCGCCGCGCCTCTTCGAGCGCCTTCTGCCGCTCCTTCTCGACGTCGATCGCCTTGCCGTCGCGCACCACGTAGACGTGCGGGAACTTCTGCACGTCCCCCTTCTCGTCGAACTGGAAGGTGCCGGTCACGCCGGGGAACTCGTGGATGCTGCGCATCCCCTTCCAGAAGGAGGAGGAGGACTTGCCGCCCTGGCGCATCGCCTCGGCGAGGACCATCATCGAGTCGTAGCCGTGCGCCGCGTAGAGGTCCGGCGCGTGTCCGTACTTGGCCTTGTACCCGGCCGCGAACGTCTTGACGTGGTCGGGCGACTTGTCGTCGATGTCGAACGCCGATTGCGTGAAGAGGGTGCCCTCTGCGGCGGGGCCGGTGTGGCCCACGCTCTCGGCCGTCGCGAAGGAGGAGGTGGTCAGGATGTACCCGGCGAAACCCTGCGCGCGAAGCTCGGGGATGATCCGGCTGAGCTCGTTGGCGTAGGCGGCGACGTAGGCGGCGTCGGGCTTTAGCGTCGCCACTCGATCGACCAGCGCCTGGAAGTCCGTCGCGTTGCCGGGAAACTCGATCAGCTCGAGCACCTGGCCCCCCTTCTTGCGGAACTCCTCGTCGAAGACCTGCTGGATCCCCTTGGCGTAGGTCTCCTGCTTGGCGAGGATCACCACGGTCTTCACCTTGAGGGTGTCGAAGGCGTACTTCGCCATCACGGTCCCTTCGGCGAAGTCCGAGGGGAAGACCCGGAAGAAGTTGGTCGAGATGCCGGTCAGCTGGGGCTGCGAAGCGGAGGGGGAGAGCAGGACCTGGTTGGCCTTGTCGGCGACGCGGACCATGGCCAGCGCCTCGGCGCTGGTGACACCACCGATCGCCGCCAGTGCGCCGCCGTCGTAGACCTTCTCGAGCTCGCTCGCGGCGCGCGCGGGGTCGCTGCCCGAGTCGACGACGGTGAGCTCCAGCGGTCCGTAGACTGGGTTCTTGCGGAGCTCGTCGAAGGCGAGGTCGATGCCCTTGCGAATCGACTGGCCGTAGACCGCCGCAGAGCCGGTGAGCGGCAGCACGGCGCCGAAACGTGAGGCGCTCTTGCCACAGCCGAAGAGCGCCGGGATCATCAACCAACAAAGGAGCCGACAGGACTTGCGAATCATGGATTTCGACCTCGCGATAAGGAGGGCCCGAAGAGCTTTGTAACCCACCCCCTGAGGGGTGTCAAGTACAATGCCTGACAATGACTTCGACTCGCAAGTGGACCGTGCGGTGCCCCGACTGCGGCTGCGAGCTCACCGTCGATGCGGCGACCGGCGAGGTCCTGGGCCACCGCAAGGCCAAGGAACCGCTCGCCGGCGGCAAGGACTTCGACGCGCTGCTCGCCGACCTGGACGCCGGCAAGGCGCGCGCCGAGGAGCTCTTCGAGCGCGAGAAGGCCGCCATGGCCGACCGCGAGCGCCTGCTCGAGGAGAAGTTCCGCGAGGCCCTGAAACGCGCCGAGGAAGAGCCCGATGACGGTCCGCCGAAGCGCCCCTGGGATCTCGACTAGGCGCCCCTAGAGCGCGAAGCCGAGGTTGTAGGCGAAGCGGCCGCGCTGTACCAAGAGCAGCACCCCACCCCGGTCGATGCCGCGCAGGATCTCGCGCCCCAGCGCCTCGGGATCGGTGATCTCCTGCCCGTTGGCGCCGAGCACAACGTCGCCGGCCCGTAGCCCCTTGCGCTCGGCGGCCGAGCCGGGGACGACGCCGTCGACGGTCAGCCGCCCGCGCGCCGGGCGCACTGCGATTCCCACCGCCCGCTCGAGCAGGTCGAGCCCGAGGCCCTCCGGCGGGCGCATCGCGGCGACCACGAACTTGAGCGTCTCCTTGCCGCGCCGCAGCTCGAGCTTGAGCGGTGTGCCGACGGCCACCGAGTAGAAAGCGGTGGTGAGATCCTCGCGCGCCGTGAGCGGCCGCTCCTCGATCGCGGTGAGGACGTCGCCGGCAGCGAGCCCGGCGCGCGCCGCCGGGGATCCCTCGTAGACCCGCGCGATCAGCACGCCGCGGGACGCCGGGAGCCCCTCCCGCGCGGCGAGCTCCGGGTCGACGCTCTCCAGGCGGAGTCCCAGCCAGAGGGGCTGCAGCTCGCCGAAGCGCAGCAGGTCGGAGACCACCCGCGCCGCGCGATCGGCCGGGATCGCGAAACCGATCCCGGACGCTCCGCGGATGATCGCGGTGTTGATGCCGATCACCCGACCCGCGAGATCGACCAGCGGCCCTCCCGAATTGCCCGGATTGATCGAGGTATCGGTCTGCAGGAAATCGGTGTAGCTCGCCAGCCCCTCCTCGGAGCGCACGGTGCGGCCGCGGGCCGACAGGACGCCGGTGGTCACGGTGTGCGAGAGGCCGAACGGGTTGCCGATGGCGACCACCGTCTCGCCCATCAGCAGGTCGGTGCTCTGGCCGAGGGGGGTCGAGGGCAGTCCCTTGGCGCTCACCTTGAGCACCGCGAGGTCGGCGTCGCGGTCCGAGCCCAGGACCTTCGCCTCGAGCTCCCGTCCGTCGAGCGTCGTCACCACGATGCGCGAGGCCCCCTCGATCACGTGCGCGTTGGTCACTACGATGCCCGAGGAGTCGACGATCAGCCCCGAGCCGAGCGACTGGGTGCGCCGCGAGCGGCCGCCGAGAAAGCCGCCGAAGAAGGGATCGACCTCGCGTACGGTCGCTTCCGCCGAGATGTTGACCACCGAGGGGGAGACCCGCTCGACCACCGCGACCACCGGCGTCCGCCGCGGATTGGTCGACTGGGCGTCGGCCCCGCCGGCGGCGAGCAGGGCGGCCGAGAATGCGAAGAACGACGGCAGGCTACGTCGGTTCAGCATGGCGGGGAAACCTGCAGCATGCTCCATGCCGCGCCAACTCGGCACGCGCCGCGCGATGGGCTAACCCTCCCCCAGCCCCAGCCGAGCGGCGAGCAGGGCGGCGGAGGTGCGGTCCTGCACCCCCAGCTTGTCGAGCACGATCGAGACATAGCCCTTCACCGTCCCTTCGGTCAACCCGAGCTCGAGGGCGATCTGCCGGTTGCTCCGCCCGCGCGCGATCAGCTCCAGGACCGAACGCTCGCGCGGCGTCAGCTCGGCGAGCGGCGAGCGCTCCGGCGGGCGCATCAAGATGCGCTGAGCCTCGGGATGAAGCGTCGGTCTCCCGGCCGCCGCCTCGTGCACCGCGCGCACCAGCTCGATCCGCGAGACGTCCTTCATGAGGTAGCCCAGGGCGCCAGCGGCGATCGCCGCACGCACCGCACTCTCCTCGGCGACGCTGGTCAGAACCAGTACCCGCGGCGGGGACGGCAGGGCGGCCAGGCGCCGCGTCGCTTCGATGCCGCCCAGGCCGGGCATCACCAGGTCCATCAGCACCACGTCCGGCGAGAGCTCGCCACAGCGGCGCACCGCCTCGTCGCCGTCCTCGGCCTCGCCCACCACTTCGAGCTCCGGCTCCTGCTCGAGCAGGGTACGCAACCCCTCGCGCACGATGGCGTGATCGTCGACCAGCAGCAGGCGAATCGCCTGGCCCATGACTCCTCCGCGGCCGCTCAGCGCGGCAGTCCCGCGTCCACCGTCGTGCCGAGGCCGGGGGCGCTCTCGACCACCAGCCGGCCGGACATGGCACGGATCCGGTCGCGCATCGAGGCGAGACCCAGCCCGCCCTCGCGGCGTTCGGTCTCGCGCACGCTGCGCCGCGCGTCGAACCCGCGACCGTTGTCGCGCACCGTCAGCCGCACCTCCTCGGAGAGCGTCGCCAGGCGCAGGCTGACCTCGGAGGCGCCGGCGTGCTTCGCCACGTTGGCGAGCGCCTCCTGCGCAACCTTGAGCAGCATCTCCTCGCATTCGCGCGACTGCCGCTCGTAGCTCGAGGCCTCGAGCCGGGTATGCAGCCCTTGCGCTTCGAGCGCCGCGAGCTCGCCGCGCAGCGCCTCGACGAGCCCGCGCCGGTGCAGCACCGCGACCGCGGGGGGCGGCAGCTCGCGACTCGAGAAGTCGGCGCCGCTGCCCGCCGGGGTGAGCTCGCGCAGGAGCGCCCGCATCTCGCCGAGTGCCTTGCGGTTGAGCTCGATCAGCCGCTCCAGGCGCTGGGCGCCGTCGGTTGGGCTGCGCTGGTAGATGCCAGGGATCGACTCGGCGAGCAAGGTCGCGGAGAAGAGCAGCTGCGAGACCGAATCGTGGAGGTCGCGCGCCAGACGCTGACGCTCTTCGAGAACCGCCAACCGGCGCTCCTGGTCGACGCGCCGGCTGTCCGCCATCGCCATCGCGAGCAGCTCGACGACCAGCTCGGCGTCGCGCTCCGGCAGGAGCCGGCCGAGCTCCGCCCCGATTCCGGCGAGCCGCTCCGCCGGGGGCGTAGCGGCCTCGAGCCGGCGCGCCCAGCGCGCCAGCAGCTCGCGCCGCGCCGCGTCGTCCGCCGGATCGTCGGGCCGGCTCATCGGCGCTCTTCCGGGCTCGCGGCGGCGAGCCGCAGGTAGCACGGGGAGGCGGAGAGGCGGATCGGCGCGCCCACCGGACGCTCGTCGCCATCCCGACCGACGGCGCGGCGGACCGGGGCCGGAGGATGCCAGGCGAGCGGCTCGCCGAGCGTCCAGGCGACCCAGAGCGGCTCGCCCTCGGCGTCCGAGAAGCGGTAGAGCCGGGCTCCCGGGGGGCCCGGCTGCGGCCCGTGGCAGCGCGCACCGTCGAGCTCGCGCGCCAGCGTGGCGAGGGCGGCGAACGCGGGACGGCGGCGCAGCCTCCCGTCCGCCTGCGGGTCGAGCAGGCCATAGCCACGCGCCACCAACTGCCACCAGAAGACGCGTTCCACATAGCCGCTGCCGAGCGCCGCGAGGTAGAAACGGGCGAGGTAGTCGGCCTGCGCCGGCTCGCCGACCGCGACGTTGCGTCCGGCGGGCGAGTGCGGCCCTTCGGCGAGCGGCCAGTTGACCTCGGTGATCCACTGCCGCCGCCGTCCGATGCGACGTGAGCTCTCGGCGATCGCCGCGAGGAGGGTCACCTTGTCCTCGGTGTCGAATCCCAGCTGACGGTTCTCGGGGGCGCCGCGACGGTCGACGTAGAGCAGCGATGCCAGGGCGTCGAAGCGCAGTGTGGGGTGCGGGAGATTGGCGATCGCGGTGGTCACGTGCGCCTCGAAATCGATCACCGGGGGGCCGGCGAGCTCGACCTCTCCCAGGCCGCGGAGGATCTCCGCGGCGTCGCCGGCGAGCGCCAGGTACTCGTCGTAGCGCCAGATGCCCCACTTGCTGCGGTTGACCGCCTGGCCGATCTGAAAACGCCGCCCGTAGGGCAAGAAACGTCGCCCGAGCTCGCCCACGGCGGCGCGCCAGCGCGCCCGGTCGCGCACCAGCTCGCGCACCTGCGGCAGGGCGTAAGTGAGCTCGACGCCGCGGGCCGCCAGGGCGCCGGCCAGCTCCTCTTCGGCGGTTTGCTCCTCCTGCCAGGGATGGAGCCGCAGCAGCGCCTGGCGCAGACCGAGCTCGTCGAAGGCGGCGAGCAGGGCCGACGGATCTCGCGGCCAGGGGCGCAGCGCCACGCCGGCCCCCGGCCAGGGGGCCGGCTCACGGTGGCGCTCGGCGACCAGCTCCCGGTAGCGGCGCCAGGTGCGCGGCGCGGCGGCGAGCAGCGCCCCCACCGCCCGGGCGTGCGCCGGCAGGTCGGCGAGCCGCACGGCGGCGCGCTCGAGCGGGCGGGCGTGCGAGTGCGGCTGGTCGGAGAGGGGGTCCCAGACGATCTTCTCGCGCGCCGCTGCCCCTCCCGGCGGTGGCGGGATATGGGCGTGGGCGCGGCGTGGCAGCAGCCGCCGCTTGAGACGCTCCGCCGCCTCGCGCAGGCGGTTCTTCAGCCGATGCTTCGCGGCGAAGCGGCGGCGGGCGCGCTCATAGATCCGGCGCGCCGCGGGAGGCACCATCGACTCGCCGGCGAAGTAGGTGGCGAGCAGCAGCCGGCGATCCCCGGCGCGCTCGAGCGGCAGTCGGCAGAGGTCGGCCATGCGCTCGCGCAGCCCGACCCGGCCGAGGCGACGGCATCGATTGAGGTCGAGCAGGGCGATCTCTCCGATCTCGCTCGGGCGCGGCCCCGGCGCGACCAGCAGGTTGCCGATCGAGAGGTCACGGTGCTGGAAGCCGGCGTCGTGCAGCCGGCGCGCCAGGGCGGCGATCGCCGCGAGCAGCGCGTCGCCGTCGATCGCGGGAAACTCGTCGCGCTCGCGGCCGGCGTTGCGCGCGCGCAGGAAATAGCGCGCCTCGAGGCGCCCTTCGAGCAGCGCCGAGGCGTAGATCGAGACCCCTTCCGGGGCCAGGCTCTCGACGACCAGCAGCGGCTCGGGCGTCGCGATGCCGGCCTCGCGCAGCGCGCGCGCCATCGCGAAGCTCCGCGCCGCCTTGCCCTCGCCGCGCCGCCGCCGCCGGCGTTCGCGCAGCGCGTCGCCGCGGAACTGCTTGACGGCGACCGCCAGCTCGCCCTCCGGCGTCGCCAGCCGCGCCGCGTAGATGTAATTGCGGCCCCAGTGCAGCGTCCTCGTCGCGGCGCCGGGATCGAGCAGCTGCCGGGCGGCGGCCACGAGATCGACGCCGGCCAGCCGTTCCGCGGCCTCGCCGCGAAATCCGGGCCAGGCGAAGGGGATGGGGGTCACACTTCGAGGATATCGAAGCTCGCCTGATGGAGCTTGGCGTCGGCCTGCACGATGACCGCGACGCCGAGCTCGCGTTCGAGCTCCTCGAGGATCGCGTGCTCCTCGCGCTGCAGGGCGCGCGTGACGTCGGGGTGGGCGCGCAGCAGGAGCTGCTGCGAGGTGATCGTGCCGGTCATCTTGAGCACCGCCCGGCGCAGCGAAAGACAGATCGTCGCCACCGACTGGATGCGCCCGCTTCCCTCGCAGTAGGGGCAGGTCTGAGTGAGCAGCCGTTCGAGATTGGCGCGTGAGCGCTTGCGGGTGATCTCCACCAGCCCGAACTCGGAGATCGAGAGCACCTTGTACTTCGCGCGGTCCTTGCGGAGCTCCCTCTCGAGCGCCGCGAAGACCTGCTCGCGATGCGCCTTGTCGGTCATGTCGATCAGGTCGAGCACGATGATGCCGCCGAGGTCGCGCAGCCGGATCTGACGCACCGCCTCCTCGATCGCCTCGAGGTTGGTCGCCAAAGCGGTCTCTTCGAGGCTCCGCGTCCCGACGTAGCGCCCGGTGTTGACGTCGATCGCGACCAGCGCCTCGGTGGGATTGATCACCAGGTAGCCGCCCGACTTCAGCCAGACCTTCGGCTTCAACGCCGCCTCGAGCTCGCGCTCGATGCCGAAACGCTCGAACAGGCCGCGCTCCTCGCGATCCAGGCGCACCCGCGCGACGAGCGCCGGCTGCACCTGGTCGAGGAACTCGACGATCCGGGTGTAGGCCGTCTCGCCGTCGACCCAGAGCACGTTGAACTCGCTCGAGAAGAGGTCGCGCACGACGCGCAGCGCGAGGTCCAGGTCCTGGTGCACCAGGTTCGGCGCGGCAGCGCTTTCGGCGCGCCGCCGGATCGCCTCCCAGAGCTGACCCAGGTAGGCCAGATCGGCCGAGAACTCCTCGCCGCTCTTGCCCTCCCCGGCGGTGCGCACGATCATCCCGCCCGCCGCGCGCGCCAGCCCCTCGAGCAGGTCGCGCAGCCGCTGCCGCTCGGCCTCGTCCTCGATGCGGCGCGAGACGCCGATGTGCGAGACGGTCGGCAGCAGGACGAGGAACCGGCCGGGCAGGGTGATCTGGGTCGTGACCCGGGCCCCCTTGTTGGGCAGGGGGTCCTTGGTTACCTGGACCAGCAGCTCCTGGCCGACCTTGAGCAACGAGTCGATCGACGGCTCGGCGAACGCCGGCGGCGCCGCCTCCTCGTCGAGCCCCGCGCCGTTGACTGGCGGGCCCACGGTGAGCTCGGGATCCTCCTCCGCGTGCAGCGTGTCCACCACGTCGGCGACGTAGAGGAAGGCGTCGCGCTCGAGGCCGATGTCCACGAAGGCCGCCTGCATGCCGGGCAGCACTCGCGACACCCGCCCCTTGTAGACGTTGCCCACCACGCCGCGGTGATGCCGCCGCTCGAGGAAGACCTCGGTCAGCAGGTCCTCCTCGAGAATGGCGATCCGCGTCTCGTGCGGATCACTTTCGACGAGCATCTTGTGCGCCACGGTGGCTTCTCCCTCGCGGCGATCTTACCGGTTCACGAAGCGCCGGAAGTCGACTCCCAGAACGAGGCCGAGGGAGACGAAGTTGACCAGGGTGAAGGATCCGCCGTAGGAGAGGAAGGGGAGCGGGATGCCGGTGATCGGCACGAGGCCGATGACCATCGCCGAATTGTAGACCACGTGGAAGGCGAAGACCGCGGTGAGTCCCACCACCAGGAGGATCCCGGCCCGGTCGCGCGCCCGCATGGCGATGGCGGCGGCGTTCCAGAGATAGAGCGCGTAGAGCGCGAGCACGCTCGCCACGCCGACGAAACCCCATTCCTCGGCGAGCACCGCGAGGATGAAGTCGGTGTGCTTGGCCGGCAGGAAGCGCAGCTGGCTCTGGGTTCCCTGCAGATAGCCCTTGCCGGTGAGCTCCCCGGAGCCCACCGCGATCTTCGACTGCCGCACCTGGTAGCCGGCACCCAGCGGGTCGGTGCCGGGGGCGAGGAAGGTGGCGACCCGCTCGCGCTGGTAGGGCTTCATCCCGAAGTTCCAGACGAGAGCGCCGACGACGAGCGCCGCGAGAATCGTCCCCACGACCAGCCGCCAACGCAGGCCGGCCACCAGCAACATCGCGGCGGCCATGGGGACGAACATCGCCGCGCCGCCGAGATCGGGCTCGAGCGCGACCAGGAGCATGGGCAGCGCCACGAGCCCCGCGGCCCCGGCGATCTGCACGAGCGGCAGGGCGCGGGTCGAGGGGGCGGCGAGGACTCGCGCCAGGTAGAGCGTGGTCGCCAGCTTGGCGAACTCCGAGGGCTGCAGGCCGACCGAGCCCACCCGGAACCAGCCTTGCGCCCCACCCGCCTCGTAGCCGAGCACCAGAACCAGACCCAGGGCAACCAGGGTGGTGACATAGGCCGGCAGGGAGAAGCCGAGCAGGGTGTGGTAATTGAAGCTGAAGGTGACCACCATCGCCACCAGCCCGATACCGATCCAGAGCAGCTGGCGCGTCAGGTAGTCGCCCCCGCCCTCGGCCGAGGCGCTGTGCACCGTCACCAGACCCACGGCCGAGAGCGCCAGCGCCGCCGCGAGCAGCCCCCAGCGCAACCGCGCGAGGTCCGCCAGGTGGGGCCGCTCCTCAGGAAGCGGGAGAGGAGCTGAGATCGACCCGGTAGAGCTTTTCATAGAGGGCGCGGGCGATCGGCGCCGCGGCGCGCGATCCCTGTCCGCCGTGCTCGACGAAGACGACGATGACCACGGCCGGGCGGTCGAAAGGTGCGAACGAAGCGAACCAGGCGTGGTTTCGTTGCTGATAGGGGCGGTCGCTGGTGTCCTCGTAGGCTTCGTGGGCCACGACTTGCGTGGTGCCGGTCTTGCCGGCGATCTCCACCTCCGCCATGCGCACCGTGGCGCCGGTGCCCTGCGCGTTGACCACCTTCCAGAGCCCGCGCCGCACCGGCTCGAGGAGCTCCGGCGGGATGGGCAGCGGGCGGGGCGCCGCGACCACAGCATCGCGCACCAGATGCGGCGTCACAATCCTGCCGCCGTTGGCGAAGGCGGCCATCACGGTCGCCATCTGCAGCGGGGTGGCGAGCAGCGCGCCCTGACCGATCGAGACCGAGATCGTCTCCCCGGGGTACCAGGGGCGCCGGCGCGCGCGCGCGCTCCAGTCGGCGTCGGGCACCAGGCCGGTCGCTTCGCCTTCGATGTCGATGCCGGTCGGCGAGCCGAGCTCGAAGAGCCGCGCGTAGCGCGCGATCCGTTCGATGCCGAGCTTCTGGCCGAGGGTGTAGAAGTAGACGTCGCAGGAGTACTGCAGCGCCGACTCGAGGTTCACCCAGCCGTGGCCGCCCGCCTTCCAGCAGTGGAACGGGCGGCCGTAGAAGCTCTTCGCGCCGTTGCAGAACACCCCGTCCTGCGGCGTGATCACCCCTTCGGCGAGCCCCGCGGTGGCCATCACGACCTTGAACACCGATCCCGGTGGATAGGCGCTCTGCAGAGCCCGGTTCTGCAAGGGGTGGAAGGGGTCCTCGACCAGCTGCCGCCACTCCGCGACCGCCAGTCGCCGCGCGAAGAGGTTGGGATCGTAGGAGGGCGCGGAGACCAGGGCGAGAATCTCGCCGCTCCGCGGATCGAGCGCCACGACGGCGCCCGCCTTGCCTTCGAGCTGGCGCTCCGCCTCCTGCTGCAGCTCGGCGTCGAGCGTGAGGTGGAGCTCTTCGCCCGGCCGGCCCACCTCGCGCCCGAGCTCGGCGACCGGCGCGCCGCGGCTGTCGACCACCACCACCCGCTCGCCGTCCGTGCCGCGCAGGCGCCGGTCGTAGGTCCGCTCGACGCCGCGGCGGCCCACCCAGTCGCCCGACCTGAGCTGGCGTTCGGCGCGCGCCAGCTCCTCCGGTCGCGCTTCGCCGAGGTAGCCCAGGGCGTGCGCGGCGTGCAGTCCGACGCGATAGAGGCGGCGATGGGTGACGTCGATGACGAACTCCGGGTGGCCGAGCTGCTCGACCTCGAAGTGCGCCACCTGATCGATCGACAGGCCTTCGGCCATCAGCACCGGCTGATAGGCCGGAAGGCCGCGATAGCGGGCGAGCAGCTCGTCGAGATCCTCGACGGCGCGACCCAGGATCGGTGCCGCGAAGGCGAGGCTCGCCGGGAGACTGCGCGAGCGGCTGCGGTCGAGCAGCAGGTTGTAGCTCGGGAGGTTCTCGACCAGCACCCGTCCGTGGCGGTCGTAGATCGTGCCACGCGGCGCCTTGATCGCGATCTTGCGCAGCCGGTTGTTCTCGGCGAGATCGCGATAGTAGCTCCCCTGCACCACCTGGACGAACCAGAACGCCGACGCGATCCCGGCGAGCACGACCCCCACCACCCCGGAGAGGATCCGCACCCGGCCGACCAGCGCCTCGCGATGTTCACCGACCCGCATCG
>CAZPZW010000016.1:0-18108 GCA_964591165.1 uncultured Thermoanaerobaculia bacterium
GAGCGGGTTGATCAGGCGGATGCCCGGAAAGCGCAGGAAGTCGTGATCAGACGAGCAGAGGGTGGCGTTGTGCTCGAGCGCAAGGGCCGCCAGGTGGGCGTCGCTCGTCAGGTTACCGGCCACTCCCGCGTCGGCGAGCAGGCCGCGCAAGACGCCCTAATGGCTCTCCGTGGGAGTCACCAAGCGCGCGGCCGGAAGCGTGACCCACTCGTCGACGTAGGCGAGCGCGCTCTCGAGATCGAGCGGACGCACCAGCACGTCGGTTCGGGTCACCAGCCGTAGGAAGGCCAGCAGCACCAGCCAGGAGAAGCCGACCGCCTCGCCTGGGAGGGCACCCCTCAGGCCAGCGTGCGCGCCCAGTCGCGCAGCGTCGCGAGCACCGCGGGCAGCCGGTCGACGCCGCTCGGATAGCTCAGCCGCGCGACGACGCACGACGCGGCGGCGTTGGTCGTCGCCACGAAGTGCTCGGCGAGCAGCGCGCGGTCGAAGAGCCGGGCGGCCACGGTGGCGCGCGCCAGGGCCAGGGAGGCCGCGCTCTGTGGCAAGCGCTCGAGGGACGTCTCCTCGGTGGTCGGGGCATGACCGATCTCGACCAGCGCCAGGAGACGGAGCGACGCTGGCGCCTCCGCCGGGTAGTGCGCTTCCGCGGCCAGTTTGGGCTGGGGAAAGTGGGGCAGGGCTCGGGGGTACTGGCCGAGGCGGACCGGCAGCTGATCGTCGGCGATGCGCTCGAGGCTGAGGCTCGCGGCGGCCGCCGCGGCGGTCGACTTGCCGCCGCCCGACTCGGCGGTGAGCGCCACCACCCGCCGGTCGATCACCAGAGCGCTGGCGTGCAGGAGGTAGATGCCGCGCAGCGCCAGCGCGAGCGCCAGCGGGCCGCCCAGCGCGCGCTCGAGAGTGCTCTCGGGCCGCTCGCGGCTCTGCGGGCGGCGGCGGCGGACGACCGCCGTGCCGGCGCCATCGACCAGGAAGCTCTCGCCGTCCTCGAAGTCGACCCGCCGGAAACCGCTGGGCTCGATCCACGACGAGATGCGCTGCAACCGCCCCTCGACCAGACCGGGGCCGTCGTAGACCAGGCGCCAGTCCGCGGCCGGGGGCTGCAGGCGAACCTCCGGGCGCGGCGCCGGCGTCGCCCCCGCGGTGATCTCGCGCGCGCTCCACAGGGCGAGGCCGGCGAGCGGCTGGAGGAACCCCTGCGTGCCCTCGTGGTCGCTCAACACCAGCGCGATCGGTGCCTCGTTCACCCGCCGAGTCTAGCTTTAGTAGATTGCCTGGCGATGCCGTCCGCGATCTCCGCCCGCCGCGATCACGCCCTCTCCCTCGCCGTCACGGCGGCGATCGCGCTCGCCCTGCTCGTGCCGCTGCCGCCCCCCGAGGCGCTTCCCGGTGCCTGGAGCGTGCCGCAGCTCGACAAGCTGGTGCACGGCCTGCTCTTCCTCGCCGCGGCGCGCTGCTGGCGGCGCTCGCTGGCCCGCCTCGGGGTCGCCCGGCCCGGTCTCTGGTGCCTGGTGGCCGCGGCGGCGTACGCCGGCCTGCTCGAGCTCGCCCAAGGGCTGTGGACGAGCCGCACGCCCGAGCTCGCCGACCTCGCTGCGGGGGTCCTGGGCGCGCTGGTGGCGCGCTTCCTGCCCTGAATCGAGGGCTCAGCCGGCCGCTTGGAGCGTGCTCTGGTGGTAGGCGTCGAGGATCTCGGCCGGCGCGCCGTCGGCCAGCAGCCGGCCGTGGTCCAGCCAGATGCAGCGCGAGCAGTTCTCGAGGATCTGGTGGGGAGCGTGCGAGACGACCAGGATGGTCGATCCGGCGGCGCGGAACTCCGCCACCCGCCGCTCGCACTTGCGGGTGAAGGGCGCGTCGCCGGCCGCGAAGATCTCGTCGAGGATCAGGACCTCGGGAACCCAGGCGGTCGCGATCGAGAAGCCGAGCCGTCCGAGCATGCCGGAGGAGTAGGTGCGGATCGGCGAGTGGATGAAGTCGCCGAGCTCGGAGAAGTCGATGATCGCGTCGATGCGCTCGCGGATCTCGCGCCGGGAGCGGCCGAGGAGGAGTCCGTTGAGGAAGATGTTCTCGCGCCCGGTGAGCTCGGGATCGAAGCCGGTGCCGAGCGCCAGGATGGGCGCGATCCGGCCGTCGACCCGCACCGTGCCCTGGGTTGCCGCGAGGACGCCGGCGATCACCTTGAGCAGCGAGCTCTTGCCGGCCCCGTTGCGCCCGACGATCCCCAGCACCTCGCCCTGGCCGATCGCGAAGCTGACGTCGGAGAGCGCCCAGAAATCGCTGTACACCAGGGTGCCCTTGAGCCAGTGGATGGCGTACTCCTTGAGCGAGGGCAGCCGCTGACGAGCGAGCCGGTAGCGCAGCGAAAGGTGATCGACGGCGACGACGGGAGCGGACATCGCGGGCGGACCTCAGAGATAGAAACTGATCCGACGGCTGCTGCGCCGGAACGCCAGCGCGCCCAGGGCGAGCAGCAGCACGGCCAGGCCGAGAGCGACCGTGAGGTGACTGAGCGGCGGCACCTTGCCGAAGTAGATCGGGTCGCGGAAGACCTCGAGGATCGAACGCACCGGGTTGTAGCGCACCAGCCAGCGCCACCGCTCCGGCAGGATCGTCATCGGATACATGATGGGAGTGAGGAAGAGGAGGAGCTGCAGGGCGACGCCGACCATCTCGACGACGTCGAAGAAGAAGACCGAGAGCGGCGCGAGCAGCAAGCCCGCCCCCAAGGTGAAGAGCGCGGCGATCAGGATGGCGACGGGCAGGAAGAGGAGGGCCGGCCGGAGCGGATGGCCGGTCACCACCAGCAGGGCGAGGAGCGGCACCAGGGCGAGCGCCAAGTTGATCGTCCCCGAGACGACCACCGCCAGGGGGAAGACCGACTTGGGCACCGGCAGCTTCTGGATGAGCGCGGTGTTGGCGCGCAGGCTGTTCATCGAGGCGACGATCGACTGCGAGAAGAAGTTCCAGAAGAGCAGCCCGGCGAGGACGAAGACCGGGTAGTTGTCGATCTGGAAGCGGAAAATGCTGCTGAACGCGACGTGCAGGACCGACATCATCAGTAGCGGCTGCAGCATCGTCCAGGCGAAGCCGATGAGCGACCGGCGGTAACGGACGCGGAGCTCGCGCTGCACGAGCTCCCAGACCAGATCGCCATAGGGGAAGATGGCCGCCATCGGCCGACCATTCTATGGGAGGGCCGGACGGAGCTCCTCGAGCGCGCCGAGCGCGCGCTCGACGGCCGCGCGCTCGGCGCTAGCGCGGGCGCCGCGCAGGGCGAGCGCCAGGCGGCGCAGCCGGCCACCGGCGAGCAGGGCGCGCCGCGCTCGGCGCGCGAACCGCGGCCCGCGTTGTCGCTCGCCCCAGCGCACCAGGTCGCGCCAGAGCAGGTCGAGGCGTTGACTCGTCGGGGCGGCGGCGCCGGACGCGATGCTGCCGCCGAGGTGGTGCCGCGCGCGGAATCCGTCGTCGAGCCGCAGCCGCCAGCCCGCGGCGGCGAGGCGGCAGCAGAGCTCCAGGTCCTGAGCGTAGAAGGCGTAGCCCTCGTCGAAAGGTCCGGCCTGCTCCCAGGCGGTGCGGCGCAGGGCGAGCGCAGTGCCCGGCAGCCAGGGAAGCTCGGCGTTCGCCGGGGGTTCCGTGCCCTGGGCGGAGAGACGCCGGCGCCAGCGGCCGGCGAGCGGTCCGAGGCCGCTTGCCAGCGCGAAGCACCAGGCGATGGTCGGCAGGCGCCCGCCGCTCCACTGCGGCCGGCCGTCGGGAAAGGCGAGACGAGCGCCGATGGCGCCCAGGTCGGGTTCCGCATCGAACGCTGCCAGTAATGCTGCGTCGCCGCCGGGGAGGACCTCCGCGTCGCTGTTGAGCAGCACCAGCGGATCTCCGGTCGCGGCGGCGAGGCCGCGATTGGCCGCCGGACCGAAGCCCAGCGCGTGCGGCAGGGCGAGCCACCGGACCTCCGGATGCGCGCGGCGCAGCTCGCCGACGCGCGGGTCGCTCGAGCCGTCGTCGACCACGAGGACCTCCCGTGGCGCCTGCCAGCTCGCCAGCGAGGCGAGGCAGCGGGCCGCGAGATCGCCCCGGTCGTGGACCGGGACGACGAGCGAAAGTCGAGCCGACATGCCGAAGGCAGACTAAGAGCGCGCGCCCGCACTTGGCAAGCTCGCGGCGTGCACTGCTTCGCCTCGACGGCGATGGGCCGGACGTTATGATCGCGGCGAGATGAGCGGCAAGTCGCGCGCCCGCAAGGCGCGCCATCGGGAGTCCGGGCCTGGGCCCGCGCGGTCGTTCGCCGCGCCGGAGTACCTCGCCTGGCTGATCGTGCTCGCCCTGCTGCTGGTCACGGCCCTCGTCTTCGATCCGACCTCGAAGGATGCCTTCCGGCTGCCCAAGACCCTCGCCGGCCAGTCGCTCGCGCTGCTCTCGCTGTTCTTCCTGTCGTTCGAGTGGGGCGATCGCGTGCCCTGGCGCCGGCTCGTCGAAGCGCCGGCGGCCCGGGCGCTGCTGCCGCTGGCCCTCGTCGCCACCTTCACCGCGCTGTTCAGCTCCCACGACGCGCACGTCGCGCGGGGGCTGATCGGACTGTGGATCGGTGTCCTGGCGGTCTGGGGGTGGAGCGTCAGCTTCACGACGGCGCGGCTCCGCGCGCTGCTCACCGCGCTCCTGGTGCCGGCGGCGCTGCTGGCGGGGGTGGCGATCCTGCAGTATCACGACCTCTGGCAGCCCTTCAGGTTCCAGCGGGTGCAGGCGGCGAGCCGGCTCGCCGTGACTTCGTTCGCCGGGAACGTGGGCGATCTCGCCGCCTACCTGGTGCTGCCGGCGCTCGTCGCGCAGGGGATCCTGGCGCGCTCCGGACGGCGCCTGAATCTCCTGGCGACGGCGAGCCTGCTCCTCTCGCTCTACGGCTTCGCGGTGACCTCGACGTTCGCGGCGCTCGCCGCCCTCGCGGCCGGCTCGCTGGTCTTCTGGACACTGGCGCTCCCGCGCGGGCGCCGCTGGCTCGCCAGCGGCGTCGCGGCGGGCCTGGTGGCGGCGGTGCTCCTCCTGGCGGCGCCGCTGCGCGAGCGCGCGCTGGAGAAGGCCAGTCAACTGCGGGCGGGCGATGTCAACAGCGTGCTCACCGGGCGGCTCGACGGTTGGCGCGCCGCGCTCTGGATGACCGCCGAGCATCCGCTGTCCGGCGTCGGCCTGGGCGCCTTCCGCGCCGAATACGCCGCGGCCAAGCTGGCTCTGCTCACCCGCGGCGCGGTCTTCGACCGGGCGCAGCCCTACGCCATCTTCGCCGACGCGCACAACGAGCCGTTGCAGATCGCGGCGGAGTGCGGACTGGGTGGACTCCTGGCCTTCGGTTGGGGGGCGTGGATCGTGCTGGCGCGACTGCGCGCCAAGTGGCGCGCGGCCGCCGCGGATCACCCGGCCGGGCGCGCCGATGCGGCCCTCGCCTGGGGCGTGGCCGCGGCGGTCGTGCCGCTCGCGCTGTCCAATTTTCCCTTGCGAGTGGCGCTGGTCGGCTACCCGCTGGTGCTCTTCGGCGCCTGGGTCCTCTCGTCCGAGGATCGGTCATGAGACCCGCATCGCGCTGGCTGGCGCCCGGGCTGATGGCGGCCCTGCTCCTCGCACACGGACAGTTCAGCCTGCATCGCCTGCGCGCCCAGCGCTTGCTGTGGAGCGTCGAGACCCGCACCATCGCGCTGCTCCAGGCGAGGTCGCTCACCCGCCAGCAGATCGCCGCACATCTCAACGCGCTGGCCGACGCCCGGGATCTGGACCCTGGAGAGGTCGGGATCCCAGCGGCGATCGGTGGACAGCATTTTCTGCTCGGACAGACGGAGGCCGCGATCGAGTCCTACGAGCGGGCGGATCGCATCGAGCCGCGGCCCGAGATCTTCCTCAATCTGGGGAAACTAGCGCTCCTGGAGGAACGCCGCGAGCGAGCGATCGAGTACTTCGTGCGCGCCGTCGCGCTCGATCCCTGGCTCAAACTCGAGTTGCCCGAGGAGTTGCGGGAGCCGGTGTTAGACGCCCTGCGACGTGAGTACCGTCCGGACGGTGCGGACCAGAATCGATAGGTCGAGCCAGAGGCTGCGGTTGGCGATGTAGGCGAGGTCGTAGCGCAGCTTGTTCTCGGGCGTCGAGTGGTACTCCCCGTTGACCTGCGCCAGACCGGTCAGTCCGGGCGGCACGGCGAAGCGCTCGGCGTAGCCGGGGACCTCGGCGAGGTTCTGGCGCACGAAGCCGGGCCGTTCGGGCCGCGGTCCCACCAGGCTCATTTCGCCCCGCAGCACGTTGAAGAGTTGCGGCAGCTCGTCGAGGCGGTAGCGGCGCAGGAAGCCGCCCACCGGGGTCAGGCGGGGGTCGTTGCGCAGCGCGAGCACCTCGCCGGTATCGCGCTCCGCGTCGGCGCGCATGGTGCGGAACTTGATCACCCGGAAGGATCGGAAGCCGCGCCCCACCCGCTCCTGGCGCAGGAAGACCGGCCCGCGCGAGGTGAGCCGGACGGCGGCGGCGCAGGCGACCATGAGGGGCGCGGTGGCGACCAGGAGCAGCAGCGAGCCGGCGAGATCGAACGTCCGCTTGACCGGCATCGCGCGCCGCCACTCCGACTCGCGCAGCACCTCGATCAGGGGCAGGTCGTTGATCCAGCGGTAGCGCAGCCGCCCGATCAGGCTCTCGAACGGTCCGGGCAGGAGGAGGATGCCGGCGCGCTCGACGCGCCCGCCCGCGAGCTCGCCGAGGAGCTGGGTCTGCCAGCTGTCGGCGTCGGGGGCGAGGATGACGTCGTCCACCTCGCCGGCCGCGAGCAGCCGTTGGAGCGCGGCGAGATCGGGGAGCCGCTCGCCGAGCACCGCGTCGTCGCCGGCGGGTGCCGACTGCCCTGGCGCCGGCAGGTAGCCGTGCACCCGCAGGCCGTGCAGATGGTGCCGGCGGATCTTCTCGGCCACCTCGAGGGCGGCCGGCCCGCAGCCCACCAGCACCACGCGGCGCAGCTCGGCCCGGGGCCAGGTCTGGGCGAGCGCCCGCCAGAGGAACAGACCGGCCCCGTTGAGCAGCGCGAAGAGCAGCAGCACGGTGCGCGGGAAAGGCTGGTTGCCGAGGAAGATCAGGGTGGCGAGCGCCGAGGTCTGGGCGACCACCGCGAGCGAGACCCAGCGGGCGAGCTCGAGGCGCGGCAGCTTCAGCCGGTTCTCGTAGAGGCCGAAGAGGAAGAGGGCCACCGGCTGCGAGAGCAGGGCCCAGGGCCAGGCCTCGTGGAAGAAAGTGATCCGGTCGGCCGGCAGCAACTCGCGGACGCCGGGGAGCGGGAACTCGATCCGCAGCCAGAAGGCGAGGTAGAGCGCCGCCGCGGCCACTGCCAGATCGCCGGCCAGCGTCGTGAGGCGCCAGGCCGGACCGCCGCCGTCGTCGCGCATTGCCCGAACTCTATCGAACCCCCGGCTCGCACCGGGCCGCCGAGGCCGCTCGTTGACTCCCCGGCTCGGTTCAGCTAGCCTCGTTCGGCATTCGGAGCGGTCCGCGGGGCGAACAACCCGGGCGGACTCGGCAACCTGGGGCGGACACCCAAGGTGCCCTCCCGCCGCGAACCGGCGGGGATGCGGTCGCCAGACGGCGGCAACCAAGTGTCCGGATCTTCCGAACCCGCTCCCCATGCCGCCGGCGAGCGGGTTCTTTCGTTTCCGCGAGGCCGGGTCGACCTGGAGGAGGAGGAGCGCGTGAGAGTCACCGATCACCTGGCGAAGGCGAGCGGCCCGTTGATCAGCTTCGAGATCATCCCGCCGCTGCGGGGCGGCAACGTGCGCAGCCTGCTCGCGTTGATCGACGATCTCGTGGTCTTCCGGCCGCCGTTCATCGACATCACGAGCCACGCCGCCGAGGTGGTCTACGAGGAGACGGCGCAGGGGATCCAGAAGCGGATCAAGCGCAAGCGACCGGGAACGCTCGGAGTCTGCGCCCTGATCCAGAACAAGTACGACGTCGATGCGGTGCCGCACGTGCTCTGTCACGGCTTCACGCGGGAGGAGACCGAGGATTTCCTGATCGAGCTGCGCTACCTCGGGATCGACAACGTGCTCGCGGTGCGCGGCGACGAGAGCGGCTACCGCAAGCCCCTACGCGAAGGGCGGAGCGCCAACCGCTTCGCCTCCGACCTGGTCGCCCAGATCGTCGCGATGAACCGCGGCCGGTATCTGGCGGACGATCTCCTGGACGCCCACCCGTCGGACTTCTGCATCGGCGTGGGCGGATACCCCGAGAAGCACTTCGAGGCGCCGAACCTGCACACCGACGTGCGCTATCTCAAGGCCAAGGTCGAAGCCGGGGCAGAGTACATCGTGACCCAGATGTTCTTCGACAACCGGCACTACTTCCGCTTCGTCGACCTCTGCCGCCAGGAGGGGATCACCGTCCCGATCGTCCCCGGCATCAAGGTGCTCTCCTCGCGCGCCCAGCTGACCTCGATCCCGCGCAACTTCTTCGTCGAGATTCCCTCCGAGCTCGCCGACGAAGTCGCCGCGGTCCGGGACGAACAGGTGCTCGAGGTCGGCACCGAATGGGCCCTGCGCCAGTCGCAAGAGCTGTTGGAGAGCGGCGTGCCGTCGCTGCACTACTACGTGATGCAGAGCGCGACCGCCGTGCGGCGCCTGCTCGAGCGTCTCCATCGCAAACTCTAGAGGAGCCAGCCATGCCAGGAATCAGAACGTCGAATCGCCCCCCGCTGCTCCTGCTGCTCGTCGCAGTCGTGCTGGTCGCGTCGCCGGGGTTCGCCCTCGACGTCGCGGCGACGCCGGGACCGGTCGCGGTCGGCAAGCTGAGCGTGCCGCTCGGCAGCTTGCCCGTCATCTCCGCGGAGCAGGTCTGGAATCAGAAGACGGAGGATCGCTTCAATCCGCTGGCCGGCGAGCCCGGTCAGGGGCGTGACCGGCTGCTCGGCGTTCCGGTCGAGCCCGATCCGCTCGCTGCCTTCGGCTTCAATCCGGATCAGCGGACGCCGAGTCCGCTCCTGACCTTCGAAGGGACCGGCAATCCGGTGGGCTGCGGCGGCTGCTCGCCCCCGGACACCGTCGGCGACGTCGGCCCGAAGCACGTGGCGCAGATGGTCAACGCGACGAAGCTCACCTTCTACAGCAAGACCGGGACGCTCCTCTTCGGCCCGACCGACCTCTCCGGATTCTGGACTTCCGGCGCGTGCAACGGGGACGACGGAGATCCGGTGGTGGTCTACGATCCGCTCGCCGATCGTTGGGTGCTCGCCCAGTTCGCGGGCCCGCGGGATCTCTGCTTCGCCGTCTCGACGAGCGCCGATCCGCTCGGCACCTACGTCATCTACGACTTCCTCACCGACCAGTTCCCCGACTACTTCAAGGTCGGCGTCTGGCGCGACGCCTACTACGTGACCACCAACGAGAACAACTACAGCGCCTGGGCGCTCGAGCGGGCGCCGATGCTCGCGGGCACGACGGCGCGGTCGCTGCGTGCCTCGTTCAACGGGTCCAACTTCCTCTTGCCGGCCGACGTCGACGGCATCGTGGCGCCTCCGGCCGGAACGCCGGGCTACTTCTACACCTTCCTCGACAACGCCTTCCATGGCGGCGTCGATCGCGTCGAGCTCTATTCCTTCGCCGTGACCTGGGGCGGCACCCCGAGCGGCAGCTTCGCGACGGCGGCGACCGTCAATCTGGCCTCCTTCAGTTACACGGTGTGCAACTTCTTCGAATTCAACTGTGCGCCGCAGAGCGGCACTGCGCAGAAGGTGGACGTGATCTCGGAGTGGCCGATGTTCCGCTTCGCCTACCGCAACCTCCCCGGCTTCCAGTCGCTCGTCGGGACGTTCACCGTCAACGTCGGCTCGGCGCCGCCCAACGGCCGGGCGGGACTGCGCTGGTTCGAGCTGCACAAGGTCGGCGCCGGCGCCTGGTCGCTCTTCCAGGAGGGGACCTACGATCCGGGCGCCACCGGCTTCCGTTTCATGGGGTCGATCGCGCAGGACTTCTACGGCAACACCGCACTCGGTTACTCGCACTCTTCGGCCGCGGACTTCCCGTCGATCCGCTACGCGACGCGGCTGGCAGGGGATCCACTCGGGACCCTGGGAACCGAGGTGACGATGACTCCCGGCGGCGGCTCGCAGACCGGCTCGAACCGGTGGGGGGACTACTCTGCCATGGCGATCGATCCGGCGGACGATTGCACGTTCTGGTACACCAACGAGTACTACCCGGTGAGCGCCAACACGACCTGGAAGACCCGCATCGGCGCCTTCCGCCTGCCGCAATGCAACGTGATCTTCCTCGACAACTTCGAGACCGCCGGCCTGACCCGCTGGAGCACCACGGCGCCTTGAAGAGCGCTGAGGAGCTCCCCCGCCTGCCCGTGCCGCCCGACGGCGAGGCGCGCACGGCCGCGCTGCTCGAGGCGCTGGAAGAGCGCATCCTGGTGCTCGACGGCGCCACCGGAACCGCGCTGCAGGCGGCCAACCTCAGTGCGGCCGACTTCGGAGGCGCCGAGCTCGAGGGCTGCAACGAGCAGCTCGCGGTCACCCGGCCCGACGTGGTGCGCGGCGTCTCCGAGCGCTACCTCGCGGCGGGGGCCGACATCGTCGAGACCAACTCGTTCGGCTCGACGCCCCTGGTGCTCGCCGAGTACGGCCTCGCCGACCGCGCCTTCGATCTCTCGCGACGCGCCGCGGCGCTCGCCCGTGAAGCCTGTCAGCGTTACTCCGAGCCGGGCCGGCTGCGTTTCGTGTGCGGTGCGATGGGCCCGACGACGCGGGCGATCTCGGTCACCGGCGGCGTCACCTTCGAGGAGCTGATCGGTCACTTCCGGATCCAGGCCGCCGGCCTGATGGCGGGGGGGGCCGACTACCTGCTGCTCGAGACCTGCCAGGACACCCGCAACGTCAAGGCGGGACTCGCCGGGATCGAGGAGGCCTTCGCCGCCGCGGGCTGGCGGTTGCCGGTCGCCGTGTCGGTCACCCTCGAGCCCACCGGGACGATGCTCGCCGGGCAGGACGCCGAGGCGCTCGCCGTCTCGCTGCTGCACGCCGATCTGCTCTACGTCGGGGTGAACTGCGCCACCGGTCCGGAGCTGATGGCGGATCACCTGCGCACCCTCTCGGCGCTCTGCCGCACCCGCGTCGCCTGCGTCCCGAACGCCGGCCTGCCCGACGAGGAGGGGCGCTACCGCGAGGGGCCCGAGGTGTTCCGCGAGGTCTTCGCGCGGTTCCTCGACGAGGGCTGGCTGAATCTGGTGGGTGGCTGCTGCGGAACGACCGATGCCCACATCGCGGCGCTCGTCGAGCTGGTGCGCGGCCGGCGGCCGCGACCGGTGCCGCACCATCAGCGCGCGCTGGTCTCCGGGATCGAGGCGGTGGAGCTCACCGCCGAGAACCGGCCGCTGCTGGTCGGCGAGCGCACCAACGTCCTCGGCTCGCGGCACTTCAAGCAGACGATCGCGGCCGGCGACTTCGAGGCCGCGGCGGAGATCGGGCGGGCCCAGGTCAAGGCCGGAGCGCAGGTCCTCGACGTCTGCCTGCAGGATCCCGATCGCGACGAGCTCGCCGATCTCGAGCGCCTGCTCGAACGGCTCGTCCGGCTGGTCAAGGCGCCGCTGATGATCGACACCACCGACGCCCGGGTCATGGAGCGCGCGCTCACCTGGTGCCAGGGCAAATCGATCCTCAACTCGATCAACCTCGAGGACGGACTGGCGCGCTTCGAGCGCGTGGTCCCGCTCGGGCGGAGGTTCGGCGCCGCCTACGTGGTCGGCCTGATCGACGAGCGGGGGATGGCGGTCTCGGTCGAGCGCAAGCTCGAGGTGGCGCGCCGCAGCTACCGCCTCCTCACCGAGGAGCTCGACGTCGCGCCCGAGGACATCTGGTGGGACCCGCTGGTGTTCCCGTGCGGCACCGGCGACGCCGCCTACATCGGCTCGGCCGGCCTGACGATCGCGGGCGTGCGTGCCGTCAAGGCCGAGTTCCCGCTCTCGAAGAGCATTCTCGGGATCTCCAACGTGAGCTTCGGCCTTCCCGCGGCCGGCCGGGAGGTCTTGAACTCGGTCTTCCTCTACCACGCGACGCAGGCCGGGCTCGACGCGGCGATCGTCAACAGCGAGCGGCTGGCCCGCTTCGCCGAGATCCCGGACGAGGAGCGCGCCCTCGCCGAGGCCCTGATCTTCCTCCCGCCGGGGGACGTGGCGGCGGGGGAGCGCGCCGTCGCGCAGTTCACCGAACACTTCCGCTCGCGCGCCGAGCGGGGCCCGGCGACCGATCGCCGGAGCCTGCCGCTCGACCAGCGCCTGGCCCGCGCGATCGTCGAGGGGAGCAAGGTGGGCCTCGAGGCGGACCTCGCCGAAGCGCTCGGCGAGGCGCGCTACGCCGACCCGCTGGCGATCATCAACGGCCCGCTGATGGCCGGCATGAGCGAGGTCGGGCGGCTGTTCAACGACAACCGCCTCATCGTGGCGGAGGTGCTGCAGTCGGCCGAGGTGATGAAGGCGGCGGTCGACGCGCTCGAGCCGCACATGACGCGCACCGGCGATGCGTCGCGCGGCAAGGTGCTGCTCGCCACCGTCAAGGGAGACGTGCACGACATCGGCAAGAACCTGGTCGAGATCGTGCTCGCCAACAACGGCTTCCGGGTGGTCAACCTGGGCATCAAGGTGCCCTCCGAGCAGCTCATCCAGGCGGTCGCGGAGCATCGGCCCGACGTCATCGGACTCTCCGGCCTGCTGGTCAAGAGCGCGCAGCAGATGGTGGTGACCGCGGGCGACCTGGCCGCGGTCGGGGTCGACACGCCGCTGCTGGTCGGCGGCGCGGCGCTGACCCGCAAGTTCACCCACCGCAGGATCGCCGCGGCCTACGGCGGACTCTGCACCTACGCGCGCGACGCGATGCACGGCCTGAAGCTGGTAGAGCGCCTGCTCGACAACGCGTCCCGCCCGGAGCTCGAGCGCGAGGTCGCCGAGCTGCAGGCGACGGATCGCGCCGACGCCGTGGAGGCGCGCCCGGAGGATGCCTTCTCGGCCACGCCGCGGCGGAGCCTCGTGCGCCGCGACCTCGCGCCGCCGGCGCCGCCGGACCTCGAGCGCCACGTCGCGACGCTCGATCTCGACGCGGTGTGGAGCGAGGTCAACCCGCAGATGCTCTACGGCAAGCACCTGGGTCTCAAGGGAGCGGTGGCCAAGCTCGCCGAGGAGGGCGACCCCAAGTACCTCAAGCTCGTCGCGGCGGTCGACGAGCTCAAGGCGCTGGCCCGCGCCGGCGCCATGACGGTGCGCGCGGTCTGGCGGTTCTTCCCCGCGGAGGCGAGCGGCGAGCGGCTCCGCCTGTTCGATCCGGCGCGGGCGACGCTGGCCGCCGAGTGGGAGCTGCCGCGGCAGAGCGGCCCCGAAGGGCTCTCGATCGCCGACTACATCCTGCCCGGCGACCACGTGGCGCTCTTCGTCACCACCGCCGGCGCCGGGGTGCGCGAGCGGGTGGAGGAGTGGAAGCGGCAGGGCGAGTACCTCAAGAGCCACGCTTTCGCGGCGCTCGCCCTGGAGAGCGCGGAGGGCGCGGCCGAGTGGCTCCACCGGAAGCTGCGCGCCGACTGGGGCTTCCCCGATCCGCCGGAGCTCTCGCCGCAGGACCGCTTCGCCGCCCGCTATCGCGGCAAGCGCTACAGCTTCGGGTATCCGGCCTGTCCCGATCTCGCGGGCCAGCGGCAGCTGTTCGCGGCGCTCGCGCCGGAGGAGATCGGCGTCGCGCTGACCGAGGGGGACATGATGGACCCGGAAGCCTCGGTTTCCGCGCTGGTCTTCCACCACCCCGACGCGCGCTATTTCGGTGTCTGAGGGGCGAACGGGGGGCGCTCCCGGACCCGCGGTCCTGCGTGCCGCGTTCGCAGTCGTCTGGGGGCTCGCGCTGTTGCTGCGGCTGGCGCTACCCCTGGTCAACAGCGAAGCCAACGACTCGCACGTCGAAGTGGTGCAGCGGATCCTCGCGACCGGGTCGCTGCCGATCAAGACCGACTGCTGGGAGTGCTTTCAGCCGAAGCTCTACCACGCCTCGCTGGCGCTGCTCTTCGTCACCCTGGATCTGAGCGAGTGGCGGTCCCAGGTACTTGCCGCCAACCTGTTCAATGCCGGGGTGGGTGTTCTCGTCCTGCTGGTCTGCTGGCGGCTGCTGGCGCCCAGCCGAGCGGACGCGCCGTGGCTCGCCTGGCTGGCCTTCGCGCTGCTCGCGCTCAACCCGAAGCTGATCGCCATCAGCAGCCAGGCGACCAACGACATCGTCGTCGTGCTCTTCTCCGTGCTGGCGCTTGCGGCCGCGCTGCGTTTCCTGAACGAGGACCGGGCGGGGGATCTCGCTTGGGCCGCAGCCTGGGTCGTCCTGGCGGTCAGCGCGAAGTCGAACGGCTGGGTGATCTTCCTGGCGCTCGTGGGCGCGCTGCTGGTCCGCGCGGTGGTGGATGCGCCGGCCCGCCGGCGCACGCTGGTCGCCGCGCTGCTGGTCGCGATCGCGGTGCCGGCGGCGGCAGCGCTCAACCCGCTGAACCAGCTCCGGCTCAACCTGCAGCGCTTCGGTTCGCCCGTCGCGCTGAACATCCGGCGCGCGCCGCCGCCGCGGCTCTTCGCGTCGAGCTACGTTCCACGCGCAGGGGTGCTGTCGGTGGCCGACGGCTTCCTCACCTTCAAGCTGCGGTCGCTGCTCGCCCATCCGCGCATCGAGAACGGCATGGCGCCGGTCCCGGCGCACCGCACGTCGCTGTGGACGCAACTCTACGGACGCGCTCACTCGCTGCAGTTCGACAACTGGCCGCCCACCTGGGGAACGCAAGGTGAGGCGCACTTTCCCCGGCTGCGCGCCCTCTTCTTGCTCGCCCTCGTCCCGACCGCGCTGCTCGTGGCCGGCGCCATGACCCAGGTCGGCGCCTGCCTGCGCGGGTTGCTGGCGCGGGATGCCGCCGGGCTCGCGCGACAGAACTTCGCGTTGCTGCCGCTCGCCTTCTTCGGTTGCCTCGCCGCGATCGCCTGTTATGCGTACCTCTACCGCGAGTACTCGGTGATGAAGGCGATCTTTCTGCTGCCCGCGCTGCCGGCGCTGCCCGCGGCGTTCCTCGCCGGCGCGCGACGACTCCCGGCCCGCGTGGTGCCGTGGCTCTTCGCGGTCGCGCTGCCGCTGCTCGCGCTCTACGTGGCCGAGGTCGTCGTCCTGGTATGCCGCCTGCTCTAGAGCGCGTTCGGCTCGCCCTCGTGCGCCGCGGCTCAGGGCAACGTTGCGCTCCAGCGACTGGTGTCGGAGCTCTCGAAACCGTCCTCGAAGATCGTGGTCGCGAAGCTCTCGACGGTGAAGAAGGCGACCAGCGGGTCGTGGTCGGCGAGGCGCCGCGGATTGCCCGCGGTGTAGTCGTTGCGATCGGTCTCCGGGAAGTCCGCGTTGATCCGCGGGTGCTCGACGCGACGCGCGGTGGTCGCGGCGACCAGCGCCGAGCTCACCAGGACGTGGTCGAGCGACTGCGCGTTGCCGTCGAAGACGAACGAATAGCGTCGCGCGGGATCGCTCTCGAGCAGCAGCCCGAGGTCGGGAGTCACCAGGTCGTCGCCGTCGCCGGGCACCGCCGTCTCGTCGTCGGGCGCCGGCGTGCCGGCGATCGTGCCCAGGGAGTGCACAAGTCCGTCGTTGACCTCGAAGGCGTTGAAGTCGCCGACCAGGACGATCGGCTCGCCCGGCGAAGCGACCTGCATCGACTGCACGAGGTTGGCGAGCGACTCCGCCTGCGCCAGCCGCTTGGCGCGCACCCGGCCACCGACCGTCGAGGCGCCGGAGACCGTCTCGTCGTTGACCCCGTTGAGCGAGCGCAGGTGGTTGACCACCACGGTGATCGGGAAGCTCTCCCCGCTCGCGTGATGCACCGTGGCGACGAGCGCCAGGGCGGGCCGGTCGTTGAGCAGCTCGGGCAGGCCGGTCTGGGGATTGATGTAGGTCTCGGCGGCGCCGTACTGGGTGACCGACTCGACCTCGACCCGCGGCGTCCCGCCCGGGAAGGGCGCGCTCTTGACCAGGAACCCGACGTCGATGCCGCCGACGTCGAGCCCCTCGATCAGGTGCGCGGAGTAGAGCGGATTCGGCTGGCCGGCGGCGACGGCGTCGGCGTTGATGCGGCTCGCGAGCGCCTGCAGCGTGCTCAGGTTCTCGCACTCGACGACGCCCAGCACGTCGGGCGTCCGCAGGTAGTCGCGGATGGCGAGCGAGGCCTTGCCGAGGCGGTTCTGGAAGGCGGTCGGGGCCAGCACCGGCTCGCTGATCGCCGGATCGTCGACGCTGTCGAAGAAACGCTCGAGGTTGTAGGAGGCGACGGTGAGCTCGCCGGTCAAGGGCGCGGCGACGGCGCTCGGCGAGGGTCCGCCGGAGGGGGCCGGGATGGCGCCCGGGTCGGGGAGGATGGTGTAGGTGCGGAAGGAGTAGTCGAGCGGCCCCATCACGTTGGCGACCGCCGCGCCGAAGCCGACGTCGATCGGACTCGCGCCGACCAGGCCGTCGCTGTCGACCCGCAGCCGCTCGGGGTTCGCGTCGAAGCGCGGAATCGGTGGAATGGTGCCCTGGGGCGCCGGATCGGGCGCCTGGATCCCCGCTTCGCGGAACGGCCGAGGCGTCGGCGGGATCACGCCATAGAAGACGCCGGTCGAAGTCGCCGTGGCGTCGGGCTCGCTCACTTCGCCGAGCGTCGGCCCGACGACGTGGAGCTGGCTCGCCACGACGCGCATCCCCTCCAGGCGCTCGAGCTGATCGTGGGCGCCGGCCGGATCGGGAAAGCTCGCGTCGAGCGCGACCGGAGCCGGAAGCGGCTCGCCGGTGGCCAGCAAGAGCACGGTCGGCGCGACGATCTCGGTGAGAGGCGGCTGCAGGAGATCGGCGGCGGGGACGTATTCGGAGACGATGCCGTTGACCTGGACTCGATTGCCGACCACAGCGGCCGCCGGCGGGGTGCTTCCGGTGAAGACGAGGACGCCCTCCGAAGTGAGGGGATCGGCGTCGTAGTCGGACTCCTCCTCCTGGAGGTAGAAGCCGCTCGGGCGGACGCCGGTGACGATTCCCGTGAGCTCGACCGAGAAACCGACGAGCGGCGAGGCGGGGCCGGACCCCTGGACGTCGTGAATGCGGGTGACCGCGACGTCGTCGTTGAGGATCGTGCCGAGGCCTTGGCCGTCTAAGAGCTCGGCGCCGACGAGGTCAACGACCTGGGCGATGAAGGTTTCGTCGAGCTCGGGCGTGGTGTCGCCGTGGACGGTGACGTCGAAGAGGTAGCTCGACTGCCCCTCGGGAATCGTCTGGGCGGTGAGTGCGTGCTCGTCGTAGTCGCCGGAGGCGGTGGTCGCGCTGCCGTCCTGAGTCGCGATGTCGAAGGTCACACCGCCGGGCGGTGCGGCGGCGGAGAGCTGTAGCGTGAAGCTTGCGATGACCGTCCCGACGTCGCCCTCGGTCACGGTGGCGTCGGAGATGAAAGCGCGTAGGGGGCAAGCCGCCGCGTTGTCGACCGCGAGATCGTCGACCCCGACCCACTCGTCGTTGCCGGCGGCGTTGGAGGTCATGATGCGCACCTGGACGAGCGGCTGGCCGGCCGCGCCGGCGGGGAGCACCGCGCAGACGTAGGTCACCTTGGTCGCCGCGCCGCCGGTCGTGGCGTCGGCGACGAAGCCCGCCGGGACGTTGGTGAAGCTCCCCGCCGCGCCGACCCGGTACTGCAGCGCCACCGCCTGGGTCGCGTTGTCGCCCGAGCCGTCGAGATCGCGCAGCGTGTAGGCGACGCGCACGCTCGCCGCGCCGGTGGTGTCGAGGTGCAGGCGGAGGTAGGGCGCGTCCGCCGTGCCGCTGCCGGCGAGCGCCACCGCGGGATTCGGGAGACCGTCGAACTCGGTCACGCCGCCGGTCGTGAAGGTGTCCGGATCGGCGCGGTTGGCGTTGACGTCGATCACCGGCGCGGCGTCGTCGCCGCCGAGGATGGTCTGCGGATCGGTTCCCGTGCCGCCGGTCAGACCGTCGCCGCGGTAGCCCTGGATGCCCGGGACGCCCGACCAGTCGTCGTCGGTGCCGATGAGGCCGGGGTTCGCCCAGCTCTGAGCGAAGGGCAGCGCCTGCGGGGTCGTGTC
>CAZPZW010000016.1:18208-21671 GCA_964591165.1 uncultured Thermoanaerobaculia bacterium
TGAGGCCGGGGTTCGCCCAGCTCTGAGCGAAGGGCAGCGCCTGCGGGGTCGTGTCCGCGGCGAGCGGGGCGGCGAGGACTAGGAAAAGAGTGAGCCAAGCGCCAGTGGCGCAGCGTCGGGTCGGCATGTGAGGGCTCCTGGATTCGGCGTGGCGCCCGCCGGGCGGGCTCGTGGGGGCGCCCGGCGGAGATTCTATGGCGAGAGGCGGCCCGCGACGCGTGGCCGGGATCGCCGAAGCGGCGTTACACTGCGTCGAGGAGGCCGCCATGCGCCCAGTCCCAGCCCTCCTCGTGCTGCTCCTCGTCGTCGCACCGGGCGTCGCGAGCGAATCGCGCGAGCGGCTGCAGGCCCGCGCCGAGCGGAGGGTGGACGCGGCGCCGCGCTCCGCGGAGCTCGAAGCGATCCCGCCGGGCTTGCTGCGCTTCTGGATGGACGGCCCGGACAACGCGGTCGCGGTGCGGCCGATCGCCGACGTGACCGGCGACGGCAAGGACGAAGTGCTGGTGGGCATCGACGAATCGGGCGTCGACAACGTCTTCCTGCTCGACGGCGCGAGCGCGAACGCCGCGACCGTGGTCTGGAGCTTCACCACCGTGGGCGGCGTGTCCGGCGGCGCGCCGTACGGCGACCAGTGCCTCGTGCCGGTGGGCGACAGCAACGGCAATGGCGCCGAGGAGTTCCTGCTCGGCACGGCCTGGGGCGGGCGGACGGCCTACGCGATCGACGCCGCGGCCGGCGCCGAGCTCTGGAACTACGACACCTACGACTTTCCGCCGGAGTCGGGCTGGGTCTACTCGCTCACCCGCCTCTCGGACACCACCGACGACGGGGTGGCGGAAGTCGCCTTCGTGGCCGGCTCGTTCAGCGACTCGGTCTATGCCGTCGACGGCGCGAGCAGCGGTCCGGCGACGCTCCTCTGGCGATATCAAGCGGCGGACGCCGCGGTGTCGGTGCGCAATCTGGGGGACGTGGACGGGGACGGGGCCGCCGACGCGCTCGTCGCGGTGGGCGATCTCGCGCACGTCGTGGTCGCGCTCGACGGCGATCCGCCGACCTCGGCGGGCGCGGAGCTGTGGAGCTATCCGACGGGGTCTGCGAGCGCCTACGCGGTGGCAGTGCTGCCGGACGTCAGCGGCGACGGTGTCGCCGAGGCGCTGGCGGTGCTCTGGACGGTGGACGGAAGCGCGATCCGCGCCCTCGACGGCGCCACCGGGACGCTGCTCTGGCAGAGCACCACCGTCCCCGAGTACGGCATGATGGTCGACGTGCTCCACGACGTGACCGGCGACGACGAGAGCGAGGTGATCGTCTCTTCGTGGGAAAACGCCGTCCAGGTGCTCGACGGGGCGACGGGAGCCCGCGTCTGGAAGCGCACGGTCGGGAGCCTCCAGGGTGGCGACGTGTGGACCGCGCGCGCCATCCGCGATCTCAACGGCGACGGCGCCGACGACGTTCTCGCCGGTTCCTTCGACGAGCACGTCTACGCCCTCTCCGGCCTCAACGGATACCCCTTCTGGTCCTACGACACCGGTAACCGCGTCTACTCGGTGCATGCCCTGGGCGACCTCAATGGCGACGGCATCCAGGAGGTCGGAGTGGCGACGCAGGACACCTCGAGTCAGCGGGTGCTCTACGTGCTCGACGGCGACGGCGGCCTCGAGCTGCCGCTGTTCGCCGACGACTTCGAGAACGGCGCCGCCGTGGGGTGGTCCCAGATCGTCGGCGAGCGCCCGGCGTCCTGATCGCGGCGACGAGCGCGGGTCCCCGCCGCGGCGCGGCGCGCGAGGTGATCGAGGTCATAGGTGCCGAGCGCCGGCGGGCGTAGCGTTGACGAGCGCGTTCTGCGACCGCCCCATCGGGTAGGGCGACGCGCGATCGCGGCGAGCGATACTCTCGCGACGGGGGGACGCATGCTCGACGAACTGCGCACGAATCCGGCGCTGCTCAAGCTGGACCTGTACTGCAAGGGCCTCCGGCTGGACGATTCCTGTTTCATCGAGGAGGACGGCGGACGCAAGATCCTGCGTACCCGCGCCGGCCTCGGCTCCGGGCTCGAGCTGATCCTGCCCGGCGAGCTGTGGACCAACGCGCCGGTGAGCGAGCCGTTCGCCGCGCGCTCGCCCTACGTGCTGCATCGTCAGGGGGGCCGCTATTTGCTGCAGCGGGACGGCCGGGACGTGGTGCAGGTGCGCCTCTCGCCGCGGCCCACCTGGTACGACGCCCAGACCTCGACCGGCAAGCCGATGACCCGCATCGGCACGCTGCAGGGTACCTACCTCGGGATCTACCAGGCGAAGGTCTGCGAGTACTGGACGCAGAAACCGCAGAAGGTGAACTGCAAGTTCTGCTCCGTCGGTCTCAATCTCGGGGTCGACGACGCCGACGAGAAGACGGTCGACGAGGTGATGGAGGTCATCCGCGCGGCGCGCCGCGAGTCCGGCATCACCTACGTCGACTTCAACACCGGGCACCTCTCCGGCGACGTCTACCTCGACATCCTCGAGCCGTTCATCGTGCGCATCAAGGAGGAGCTCGGCCTGCTGGTCGGTGTCCAGACGCCGCCGCATCGCGACCTCAAGCGCTACGACCACCTGCGGGAGATCGGCGTCAACCGGGTCTCGTTCTGCTTCGAGATCTTCGACCGCCAGATCTTCGAGGAGATCTGTCCCGGCAAGCACGCCGAGTACGGGCTCGACTACTACCTCGAAGCGACGCGCTACTGCGCGGCGCTCGGCGACAAGGGACCCAAGCACGAGCCCTGGGTGGCCAACGGCGAGATCATCGCCGGGCTCGAGCCGCCGGAGTCGTCGATCGCGGCCATCGACTGGATCACCTCGGTGGGCGCGATCCCGACGGTCTGCGTCTTCCGCCCGCTGGTGGGCACCGACCTCGAGGACCGCGAGCCGCCGGAGACGGAGGCCATGATCCCGGTTTTCCGGCGCCTCTACGAGGCCTGCATGGAGCGCGGCCTGCCGATCGGCTGCGCGCCCAACATCCACGTCTCCCTGGTCATGTTGCCCGAGGAGTGCCGCTGGCTGTCGCCCCGGCGTTACCTCTGGCAGAGCGCCAAGCTCGGCGTCATGAAGCGGGTCTTCGCCCGCCAGTTCGATCATCGCCTGCGCGGGGTGGCCGACCGCCAGGCGGCCCGCGCCTGAGGCAGCGCCCGGTCGCCCCCGGAGTCGCTAAGCCCGACTTTCTCGCCAGCCTTCTACTGCGGCGGCGCATCTGCCCATGTCTGCTACGTTGCGCTCGGTCGGCCTGCTCGACGTACCGTAGGGTACGTCTGCGCGGGCCTTGGTCGCGCGCCTTGCAGCCACAGGCATCTGCGACGCCTCGTTACGAAACCTGGTGAGAAAGTCGGGCTAGACTCGGCGGCGATGTCCGTCCCGAACCCCGAGCTCGCCGACCTCCTGCGCAGCGTCGTCCTCTACCGGCGGCTCTCGGCGGAGGACCGTCAACGGCT
>CAZPZW010000016.1:21771-36383 GCA_964591165.1 uncultured Thermoanaerobaculia bacterium
TCCTGCGCAGCGTCGTCCTCTACCGGCGGCTCTCGGCGGAGGACCGTCAACGGCTCGCCGCGGTCTCGACGCTCAAGGTCTACGAGCGCGGCGACGAGATCTTCGCCGAGGGCGACCTGCCGCGCTCCTTCCTGGTCATCGTCGACGGCCGGGTGAAGGTCATCAAGTCGACCCCGGCCGGCAAGGAGATCATCCTCGAGATCTTCGGCGCCGGCGATCCGTTCGGCGCGGTCGCGGTCTACGAGGGGTATCCCTTCCCGGCCTCGGCGCGAGCGCTCGAGACGACCCGCTGCGTGGTCACGCCGCGCGAGGCTTTCTTCGCGCTGCTCGAGCAGCACCCTTCGCTGGTGCGCGGCCTGCTCGGCGGACTCACCATCCGCTTGATGGAGCTGACCAACCGCCTCGCCGACCTCACCGGCGCCCGGGTGGAGGAGCGCCTGGCCCGGCTCTTCCTCAAGAAGGCGGAGGAGATCGGCCGCCCGGAGCGCGGCGGGACCTTCATCCCGCTGCAGCTCTCGCGGCAGGAGATCGCCGACCTCGCGGGGACGACCATCGAGACGGCGATCCGGGTGATGAGCCGCTGGGGCAAACAGGGGTGGGTCGAAACCGCCGAGGACGGGTTCGTCATCCTGCGCCGCGAGCCGCTCGAGCGGCTCGCCGGAACCTGACCGCCGGCTCGGTCAGATCACCTTCGACACGATCCACCAGCACCAGAGCGCGGCGACGAGCGCCGCCATCAGATCGAGCGCGAAGCCGAGCCTGGCCATGGCGGGGATCCGCACGTAGCCGCTGCCGAAGACGATCGCATTCGGGGGCGTTCCGGCGGGCAGCGCGAAGTCGCAGGAAGCGGCGAGCGTCGCGGCGAAGAGGACGCTGGTCATCGCCTCGGGGGCGGCGGCGTCCTTGAGCACGACCAGCATGACCGCGATCGTCGCGGTGTTGGAGGCCACCGCCGAGAGGGCGACGGTCGCGAGGCTGGCGAGCAGGATCTGCCCGAGCGGCGGCAGGTCGGCGATCAGTGCGAGGTGCCGACCGAGGAAGGTCGAGAGCCCGCTCTGCTGGATGCCCGCCGCCATGGCGAAGCCGCCGCCCAAGAGGAGCAGCGTCTCCCACGGCACGGTGCGGAGCGAGCGCACTTCGAGGATCTGCCGTCCACCGCGCCGCCAGGCGAGCAGCACGAGCGCCGCCAGGACAGCGACGGCTCCCTCGACGTGCGCGATGCCGAGCCGGACCGCCGGAAGGCCGCTCGCCAGCAGCTCGCTCAAGGGCTTGCTCGCGATCCACAGCGCCGCGGCGGCGAGGAAAGTCCCCAGCACGACGCGCTCCGCCGGCTGCACCGCGCCGAGCGCCCGCAGCTCGGCGAGCACCACCGACCGCGCGTCGCCGGCGAGCCGGTCGCGTCGCCCGAGACGCCAGAGGAAAGCCCAGGCAATCGGCAGGAGGATGAGCACGAAGGGAAAGCCGACCAGCGAGAACTGCAGGAACGAGATCGGCTGGCCCTGTCGCTCGAGGAACCCGGAGAACTGGCCGTTCGGCGCGGTGCCGATCTTGGTTCCGATGCCGCCGATGTTCGCGCCGTAGGCGATGGCGAGCATGACCGCCATGCCGAAGTGCTCCAGCCGCCGCCCGCCGCTGCGGGTCTCGAGCTGCGCCACCAGCGCCATGCCGATCGGCACCATCATGGTGGCGGTCGCGGTGTTGGTGATCCAGAGCGAGATGAACGCCGTCGCGGCGAGGACGCCGGCCAAGAGCTGACGCGGATCGGTGCCGATCCGGCTCATGATGCCGAGGGCCAGCCGCCGGTGCAGGTTCCACTGCTGCATGGCGGCCGCGATCGCCATACCGCCCGCGAAGAGGAAGATGTAGGGATCGACGTAGGGCAGCACGCTGGCCGCGAGGTCGCCGAGGAACCCGCGACCGAAGACCCCGAACAGCGGGAAGAGCAGCAGCGGCAGGCAGGCGGTCCAGTAGATGGGCAGCGCCTCGGTGAGCCACCAGAGCGCCATCAGCGTCGCGACGGCCGCCGCGTAGGCGGGCCGCGAGGCCATGCCTGGCTGGTGATGGAGCGGCGAGTCGGCGAGCGCGAGCGGCGCTGCGATCGCCAGGCCGGCCAGGATCGCCCAGGCTTTGACGGCGATGGGAGGACTAACGGAGCTCAGGAGGGAGAGACTAGACTAGGTGCAGACGCCGATCCAAGGCGTGGAGGCATCATGCGGAAACTACTCAACCTAGTCGCAATCCTGTTTCTGGTGTCACTGACCGGGCTCGCCTCGGCGCAATCCCCGGGCGCGTTGTCGCAGACCGCGAGCGTCGATCTCGTGCCGGTCTCGCGCCCCGATGGTTCCATCGTCTGGCTGGGTCGCTGCGCGACGCCGAACCCCGCGGAGCGTCTCCTGGTCCCCTACCAGGGACCGCTCTTCGAGGTGCCGGTGCCCGGCGACTGCGACGCCGACAGCACCAACCCGACCACCGACTACGATCCTGGCCAGGCCTACCTCATCGAGGTTTGGGTGCACATCATCGAGAATGCCGCGGGAACCGAGGGCGACGTGCCCGAATCCCAGGTCCATGCGCAGATCGCCATCCTGAACGAGGACTATCGCGCCATTCTCGGCACGCTCGGCGAGTTCGGGAACGACGCCGCCTACTACTTCAAGCTGGCCGGCATCACGCGGTCCAACAACGACACCTGGTTCGGGGATGGCGGCGCCTACTACAACACGCTCGCCGTCGATCCGCACAACTACCTCAACATCTACTCCAACTCGGCTGGTGGATTCCTGGGCTACGTGCCGCAACTGCCCACCGACCAGCCCCCCGGCGGGGGTTTCGTCGGCAGCAACGCCGACCGGGTGGTCATCTACTGGGAGTCCTTCGGCCGCAACTCCCCCTTCCCGCCCTATCACCTCGGACGGACGGCGACCCACGAAGTGGGGCACTACTTCGGGCTGGAGCACCCTTTCTGCTGCGGCTGCGGCACGGCGACGCCGCCGCAATGCAACTCGAGCGGCGATCTGATCTGCGACACCAATCCGGATGCCACGAGCCACTTCGGTTGCCCCGCGGGGGCGACGAGCTGCGGCAGCTTCCTGGTGCCGATCGACAACTACATGGAATACACCGACGACGACTGCATGGAGGAGTTCACGGTCGAGCAGCGCCGCCGGATGCGCTGCGCCCTGCAGCACTATCGTCCGGTGCTCGGAACGCCCATCCTCTTCTACGACAGCTTCGAGTACGGGCCGAACGGCGAGGACGGGCTGCGCGCTTGGTCTTCCGTCTTTCCCTAGGCGCCGGGGCCGGCTCAGAGGAAGTAGAGCTTCTCGTCCACCTCGGGGCGACGGGCGCGACCGGTGGCGGCGCGCTGCTTCGGCCGGAAGAAGTCGCTGAAGTCCCCTTCGCCCGCCTCCTCCTCCTCGCCCGCGTCGCCCATCTCCGACTCCAGCTCGTCGGGATCGGCGCCCTCCTCGAGACGGGCGAGCATCTCCTGCATCCGCGGCCCGGCCTCGAGGCCGCTCGCTTCCGAGAAGCGGGAGAGGAAGCGCGCCAGCTGCTTCGGGTCCTTCTGCGCCGCGTCGTCGAGATGCTCCATCTCGGCGGCGAGCGAGTCCATGGCCCCGGCCATGCGGGCCTCGTCGAGCCCGGCCATCGGATCGTCCTCCGCGCTTTCGTCGGGGCCGGTTCCTCCCCCGCTTCGCGAATGCGCGGCGAAGCGGGAGGGCTTGCGTCCGAGCTCGGGCCGGCCGCAGCGCGGGCAGGTGGGCTTCGCCGCGGTGTCGATGCGGGCCGAGAAGAAGCTGAACACCGTGTGGCAGTCGGGGCAATAGAACTCGTAGATCGGCATGGTCCAACCCGTTGGGGGCCATAGTTTAGCCCGGGCATCGAGCCCGACCCCAGGCCCCTGAAAGAAGCCTGCAACTTGACAGCTGGAAGTTCCGTATCTAGTCTACCGACCGGTCGGTCGCTTCCGACCGGTCGGTAGGAGATCTTCCTTGGTCGAAATCAACCTCGAATCCGGTTCCACGCACCAACGCATCCGCGACGCGGCGCTCGAGCTCTTCGGTGAGAAGGGGTACGACGGGGCCTCGATGAGCGACCTCGCCGAACGGGTCGGGATCGCCAAGCCGAGCCTCTACAACTACTACCGCTCGAAGGAAGAGCTGCTGCTCGACCTCGTCGACCAGGGTATGGCCCTGTGGACTGCCGCGTGCATGGCGCCCTTCCATCGCGGCGGCACCTTCGGGCGCCAGCTGGCCGATCACCTCCGCCTGTCGGTCGATTTCGCCCGTCAGCGGCCCCACGTCGTGGCGCTCTTCCACCTCGCGACGACGCACGTCCAGGGGGAGCTCTCCCGGCGCGTCGAGACGCTGGTGCAGCAGAAGGAGTCGGAGATCCGCGAGGTGATCCACCGGCGGATCGTCGAAGGGCTGGAGACCGGCGAGCTCTCGGCGGCGAGCGCCGCCGGAGTGCACGTCTTCCTCGGGATCTTCTTCCACGGTCTGCTCTTTCTGCAGACCAATTGCGGCCACGAAGTCGGGCCGCTCCATGACCATCTGGACGAAGTCTGGCGGTTCCTCTACCGCGGCCTCACCGGCCGCGAGCCGAGCGAGGTCTTGAGCTCATGAATGGACGTGGATGCCTTCTCGCGGTGGTGCTGGCTGCCGCTCTCGTCAGCCCGTTGCCCGGGGTCGCCGAAGAGCTCGACCTGGAGAGCGCGATCGCGACGGCGCTGGCGCAGAACCCGGGCCTCAAGGCGGTCGAGGAGATTCGCCGCCAGGTGGACGGTGGCGTGATCGAGGCGCGCGCCGACGCCTTTCCGCAGCTCTCGTTGGTTGGTTCCTGGGGCCAGTCGAGGAGCCCGTCGCTGCTCAACAGTCCCGACTTCGAGGACATCCTCGCCCAGTTTCCCGGTGGCTTCGATCCCTCGGTGCAGGAGCTGAGCGTGGCCCAGATCCAGGTCGCGCAGCCGATCTACCGCTTCGGCAAGATCGCCGCCGCGGTGGATCTCGCCGAGTACGTCGTGCAGGCCGCCGACGCGCAGATCGCGACCGCCCGCCTGGACACGGCGCTCGCCGCCGCCGAGGCCTACTTCGGTGTGCTGGCGGCGCGCGAAGGGCTGCAGACCGTGGAGAGCGAGCGCGAGTTCCGGCGCCACGACCTCGACCGGATCGAGGATCTGCTCGAGATCGGCGAGGCGACCGAGCTCGAGCGCCTGCGCGCCGTCTCGGCGCTGGCCGTGGTCGAGCCCGAGGTCGAGCGGCGCAAGGGGCAGGTGGCGATCGCCGAGACGCGCCTGCGCCAGGTGCTCGGCCTCGAGGCGAACCAGCCGTTCGAGCTGGCGAGCGGACGCGGCGAGCTTGCCGAGGCGCCCTCCCCCGAGCGCCTGCTCGAGCTCGCCCTGTCGACCCGTCCGGAGCTCGACGACCTCGCGAAGCAGGCGCTCGCCTACGAGCGCCAGAAGAAGATCTTCCGCGCCGAGGGACTGCCGCAGATCGACGCCACCGGCAGCTGGGGCCGCGAGGTGCGGCTGGTCGACGACTTCTCCGACCCGCGGTTCGACGCCTGGGCGTTCGGCGTCGGGCTGCGCTGGGATTTCTTCGACGGCGGGCGCCGCAAGGGACAGATCGCGCAGGCGGAGAGCCAGCGCCAGCAGCTCGTTCTGCAGCGCGCCGATCTCGAGGCGCGGATCCGCCTCGAAGTCGACCAGTCCTTGACCGACTACCGGACGGCGCGTGCCCGCGCCGCTTCGGCCCGGGTGGCGGCGGACGCCGCCCGCGAGGCCGTGCGCGTGTCGCGCGAGAGCTACGAACAGGGCGTCGCCACGCAAACCGACCTGCTCGACGCGCAGCGCCAAGCCGTGCTGGCCGAAGTGACCGCTGTCGAATCCTTCTACGACGCCCGCATCCAGGCGTCCCGACTCGCCCGCGCCGTCGGCAAGACTCCGACCGTGATCTGGGCCCAGCAGGTGACCCCATGAGAAACACGAATCGATCCGGCCTCATCGCTTCCCTGGCGCTCGCCACCCTGCCCCTGCTCTCCGGCTGCTCCGGCGAAGGAGAAGCCAAGAACAGCGTCACTCCCGAGGCGCCGCAGGAGCGCGTCGCGCAGGTCCGGGTGATTACCCTCGAGCCGCGGGCCGTGGTCGACCGGGTCAGCCTGCCGGCCGATCTGCAACCGCTGCACCGGGCGACCCTCGCCGCCGAGATCGGCGGCGCGGTCGAGTCGGTCCGCGTCGATCTCGGTCAGGCGGTCGCCGCCGGCCAGATCCTCGCCACCATCGACGAGCGCTCGGCCGCCCAGCAGGTGGCCGAGGCGGAGGCCTGGCTCCGCCAGGCGAACCTGCAGCACGAGCGGGCGACCAACCTGTTCGATCGCAAAGCGGTGACCAAGGCGGCGCTGCTGGATGCGACCACCAACCGCGACGTCGCCGAGGCACGCCTCGCCAGCGCCAAGTTGCAGCTCGAGAAGTCGCGCGTCACCGCGCCGTGGGGCGGCCGGATCGCCGCGCGGCACGTCGAGACCGGCGGCTTCGTCGCCCCCGGCTCACCGCTCTTCGAGCTGGTCGACGCTTCGCGCGTCAAGGTGCATGCCCTCGCCCGCTCCGGCGACGTGCCTTTCATCGAGGTCGGCCGCGAGGTGGAAGTGACCCTCGACGCCTTCCCGGGCGAACGCTTCACCACGCGCATCGAGCGGCTGGGCGCCGAGCTCGATCCGGCGTCGCGCACCCTGGTGGTCGAGGCCGAGATCGCCAACCGCGATGGACGGCTGAAGCCGGGCATGCTGGCCCGCCTCGAAGTCCCGCGGCGCGAGATCGCCGATGCGCTGGTGGTCCCATTGTCGGCGCTGGTCGATCTCGGCACCAGCAAGGCGATCTGGACCGTCGAGGACGGGCGCGCCAGGCGAGTCGACGTGATCCTCGGTCCTGCGGTGGGCGAGGAGGTCGTGGTGAGCGGTCTCCGCGCGGGGCAGCGGGTGATCGTCGAGGGGCAGCAGGTGGTCGGCGAGGGTCAGAAGGTCGAGGAGGTCTGAGATGCGGCTGGGCGAGTTCTCGGTCAAGAACCGGGCATCGGTCTTCTTCGGCCTGGTCGCGATCGCGATCGCCGGGGTCTCGGCCTACTCGACGCTGCCGCGCGAGAGCTTCCCGGACATCTCGATCCCCAACATCCTCGTCTACACGGTCTGGCCGGGCGCCACGCCGTCGGACGTCGAGAAGCAGCTCACCGACGAGCTCGAGCGCGAGCTCCAGGGGCTCGAGGGCATCAAGGAGATCACCTCCACCTCGACCGAGAGCGTCTCGATGGTCAACGTCGAGTTCGTCTCCGGCACCGATCTCGATTTCGCGCTGCAGAAAGTGCGCGACCGGGTAAACCTGGCGAAATCCGAGTTCCCCGAGGACGCCGAAGAGCCGGTCCTGCGCGAGCTCAACTTCTCGGACGTGCCGATCCTCCAGGTGCACCTGTCGGGCGATGCCGGCGCGGTCGAGCTGCGGCGCATCGCCAAGGCCCTGCAGGACGAGATCGAGCCGATTCCGGGCGTGCTCCGCGCGACGCTGGTCGGCGGCGTCGAGCGCGAGGTCAAGGTGGACGTCGATCCGGAACGCCTGCGGCTCTACGGCGCCTCGCTCGACGACGTGATCAAGACCATCCGCAACGAGAACGTCTCGATCCCGGGTGGCGAGCTGAAGCTCAGCGGCCAGACGCTGGCGCTGCGCGTTCCGGGCGAGGTCGAGGATCCGCTGAAGGTCGAGGAGTTCGTGGTCAAGGCGGTCGGCCAGCGGCCGATCCAGATCCGCGACGTCGCCCAGGTCTCCTACGGCTTCAAGGACCGTTCTTCGTATTCCCGGATCAATGGCCAGGAATCGGTCGCGCTCTCGATCCAGAAGCGGAGCGGGGCCAACATCATCGCGGTGACCGACCGGATCAAAGCGGAGGTCGAGCGCGCGCGGGAGAAGTGGCCGGCCGGGGTCAACGTCACGATGCTCGCCGACCAGTCGAAGGACATCCGGATCATGGTGGCCGATCTGGAGAACAACATCCTCTCCGGCGTCGTGCTGGTGACCGTGGTGCTCTTCTTCGCCATGGGCCTGCGCAACGCGCTCTTCGTGGGTTCCGCGATCCCGCTCGCCATGCTGCTCACCTTCATCGTCGTGCAGCTCTCGGGCATGACGCTCAACATGATGGTGCTCTTCTCGCTGGTGCTCGCGGTGGGCATGCTGGTCGACAACTCGATCGTGGTGGTGGACAACATCTACCGCCACGTGCAGGAGGGCCGGAGCCCGGTCGAGGCGGCGATGGTGGGCTCCAAGGAGGTGGGCGCCGCGGTGCTCAACTCGACGCTCACCACCATCGGCGCCTTCGTGCCGCTATTCTTCTGGCCGGGGATCGTCGGGGACTTCATGTCGATCCTGCCGATCGCCGTCTGCATGGCGCTCGCGGCTTCCCTGGTCGTCGCCTTCACCTCCAATCCGACCTTCGCGGCCCAGTGGATGAAGCTCGGGCTCGACCGCCAGCTGGTGATCTCGGACGAGGCGGAGGTGCCGGCCGACCACACCGGTCCCGGCGGCCGGATCCTGCGGCAATACCGAGCGACCCTGCAGTGGGCGCTCGATCATCGCCTGCTCGTCTTCGGCGGCACGTTGGCGCTCTTCGTCGCGGTGATCGCGCTCTTCGGCGCCTTCAATCACGGCATCGAGTTCTTCCCCGAGACCGAACCGCGGCAGATCTGGGCCACGGTCGAGACACCGCCCGGCACCCGCCTCGAGCAGACCGACGCCATCGTGCGCGAACTCGAGCGGCGGCTGAGCGACCTGCCCGACGTCAACGTGGTGGCGGCCGCGTCGGGCGCCGGCGCTGCCGGCGACGAGTTCAGCGGCGGCCGTTCCGAGGGCGGCGATCCGACCGCGGGGCGCGTCACCCTCGACCTGCTCGACATGGAAGACCGGAGCCAGAGCTCGTTCCTGACCCTCGAGACGGCGCGCCAGCGGGTGCGCGGCATCCCCGGGGCGACGATCAACGTCGACCGGCCGGCGGAAGGACCGCCGGTGGGGGATCCGCTGTCGATCGAGATCTCGGGCGAAGACTTCGCCCGCCTCGGCGCGATTGCCGAGCGCATCGGCAAGGAGATCGCCGACGTCCCGGGGCTGGCGACGCTCGACTCCGACTTCGATCTCGCGCGCCCGGAAGTGATCGTCCAGGTGGATCGCGAGCAGGCGGCGCGCCTCGGCCTCTCGACCGCCGGCGTCGCCTCGACGGTGCGCACCGCGATCAACGGCACCGAGGCCTCGCAGTTCCGCGACGGCGAGGACGAGTGGGACGTCACGGTGCGCTTCCAACCGGAGGCGCGGGCGAGCCTCGCCGATCTCGAGCGCCTGGTGGTGGTCAACGAGGACGGCGTGCAGGTACCGCTCAACACCGTGGCGTCGGTCTCCACCGGAGCGGCGCTGCAGTCGATCCAGCACAAGGAGCGGCGGCGCGTCGTTACGCTCTCGGGCAAGGTGACCAGTCCGGAGCTCGCGCAGCCGGTGCGCGAGGAGGCCGTGCGCCGGATCGAGGCGATCCCGGGGCTGCTCCCCGCGGGCTACAGCCTGCGTTTCGCCGGCCAGAGCGAAGACGAGGACGAGGCGAAGGCCTTCCTCTCCAAGGCGTTCATGTACGCCCTCATCGTCGTCCTGCTGCTGATCGTCGGCCAGTTCAACTCCTACGCCGTACCGTTCATCATCATGACCTCGGTCGTGATGTCGCTGATCGGCGTGCTGCTGGGCCTGCTCGTCACCGGGACGCCGTTCGGGATCATCATGACCGGCATCGGCGTGATCTCGCTCGCCGGCGTGGTGGTCAACAACGCCATCGTGCTGCTCGACTACGCTGAACAACTGCGCGCCCGCGGCTTCGCGCGACGCACCCTGATCCTGGTCACCGGCATGCGCCGGTTGCGGCCGGTGATCCTCACCGCCATCACCACCATGCTCGGCCTCCTGCCCACGGTGATCGGCTGGGGCTTCGACTTCCGCGGCCTGCACTTCCAGCACGGTGGCGAGTCGAGCGAGTGGTGGCGCCCGATGGGCATCGCGGTGATCTTCGGCCTCGCCTTCGCGACCTTCCTCACCCTCGTGCTGGTGCCGGTGATGTACGACCTGTTGCTCGACCTGCGCGAGCGATTGGCGCGCCGGCGCCGCGGCGAGTCGCCGGAGACGGGCGCGACGCCGCCTCAGGAGGAGGAGCCGAAGCCGGGGTTTCTCCCCTCGGACGCCGCGAAGAGCCTCGGCTAGGCGAGGATCGCGCTGCCGTCGCCCCCGCCGGTCGGTGCGCGAGGGTTGACGGCGTGGGCACGATTCCCGACAATGGCCGGATGAGAGAGCGTCTGCGCGTCGGAGCGCTGCAGTACTACATCCGCCCGGTCGAGAGCTTCGAGCAGTTCGCCGATCAGTCGGGGAGCCTGGTGGCGACGGCGAAGGACTACGGCGTCCAGCTGCTCGTCTTCCCCGAGTACTTCACCGTTCAGCTGCTCACGTTGGGCAACCTCCGGCGTGCCATCTCCGAGCAGGTGCGCGAGCTCGCGCTGCAGGTGCCGCGCTTCGTCGAATTGATGAGCGAGCTCGCCCGCAACTTCGGGATGCACATCGTGGCGGGCTCCATCCCGGCGCCGGGAGAGAACGGCGCCTTGCACAACGACAGCTACGTCTTCGGACCGGACGGCCGGTACTCCTGGCAGGGCAAGCTCCACCTGACGCGCTGGGAGCGCGACGAGTGGCTGATCCGGCCGCGCCGCCGGCTGCGGGTCTTCCAGGCTGGTTTCGGGCGCTTCGCGGTGTCGATCTGCTACGACGCGGAGTTTCCGGAATTGGCTCGCGCCGCGGCGCGCCGGGGCGCCGACCTGCTGATCGTTCCCAGCTGCACGGACGACCGTCAGGGCTTCCTGCGCGTGCGCTACTGCGCGCAGGCGCGCGCCATCGAGAACCAGATGTACGTGATTCACGCCTGCACGGTGGGCTCGCTGCCGATGGTGCCGGCGGTCTCCCTCAACTACGGCCAGGCGTCGGTGTTGACGCCGAGCGATTTCTCGTTCGCGCGCGACGGCGTGCGGGCGGAAGGGGCGGTGAACCAGGAAATGATGGTGGTGGCCGACCTCGATCTCGAGGACCTCAGGAGGTCGCGCGAGCACGGGACGGTGCTGCCCCTGCGGGACAGTTTGACGACTGCCGAAGTGCTGTCGGACCTCGAGGAGATCGAGCTCTGAGCGCTGCCCAGCCGCGGGTGCGCGTCCGCCAGCTCGAGGAGCGGGACTTCGCTCCGATGATCGCGCTCTGCGAGCGCGTCTACACGACCTCGAAGCCCTGGACCGTGGAACAGCTCGCGAGCCACCTGAGCGTGTTTCCGGAAGGGCAGCTGGTCGCCGAGGATCGCGAATCCAGAGAGCTGGTGGGTATGGCCTCTTCGCTGATCGTCCGCTGGGACGACTACGCCTTCGACGCCGAGTGGCGCGAGTGGACCGCCCACGGATACTTCACGAACCACGATCCGAACGTCGGGCGAACGCTCTATGGCGCCGAGGTGATGGTCGATCCGGCCCGGCAGCGTTCAGGGATCGGCAAACAGCTCTACGCGGCGCGACGCGAGCTGGTGCGCCGGCTCGGCCTGCGCCGGATCCGCGCCGGCGGGCGCCTGCGTGGCTACCACCGCCATGCCGCCGAGCTCTCTCCCGAGGCTTACGTCGAACGGGTGGTGCGCGGCGAGCTCCGCGATCCGACGCTCACCTTCCAGCTGCGCGAGGGTTTCGAGGTGCTCGCCGTAGTGCGTGGCTACCTGCGTCACGACGCCGAGAGCCTGGGTTACGCGGCGGTCATCGAGTGGCTGAATCCGGACGTGGCCCGGCCCGAGGATTCAGCGGGTCGCGATTCCCGCTTCCGGCGTCCGGGAGCGGCGTGAGCGCGGTCCTGCTCGCGCGGTACCGGATGCGGCTGGAGGCCGGCGAGAGCGCCGAGCTCCGAGCACGCCAGCTGGCGCGCGAACAGACGCTCGAGGCGGTCGAGGGGATCGTGGCGCCCGAGATCGAGGCGCGCGCGGTGGGACGGGTGGAGCGACTGGTCGACCTGGGCGACGGCCGGGTCGATGCCGAGATCTGTTACCCCGTCGCAGTCGCCGGCGGCGAGCTCCCGCAGCTCCTCAATCTGCTCTACGGCAACGTGTCGCTCTGGCCCGGCATCCGGCTGGAGGAGGTGACCTGGCCCGACGCGCTGCTCGACGCTCTTCCCGGCCCGGCTCACGGTGCGGCGGGCCTACGCGCGCTCTGCGGCGCGCCGGCGGGTCGTCCGTTGGTCGCCGCGGTGCTCAAGCCGATCGGGCTCCCGGCGCGCGACCTGGCGCGGCTGGCCGCCGAGTGCGCGCTGGGCGGCCTGGACCTGGTCAAGGACGACCATAGTCTCGCCGACCAGGAGTGGGCGCCCTTCCGCGAGCGGGTGCACCTGGTCGCCGAGCACGTGGCGAGAGCCAATCGCAGGACCGGCGGTGGGACGCTCTACGCTCCCAGCCTAACCGGCCCGGTGGACCGTATGGCGGAACGGCTCGAGACGCTCGTCGAGGCCGGCTGCCGCGCCGCTCTGGTGGCGCCTCTCGTTCTCGGCTTGGACACGGTGCGCGCGCTCGCCGCGACGTCGGGGGTCGCGCTGATCGCGCACCCCACCTTCGCCGGCGCCTTCCTCGGCGGCGAGCGCGGCATCGCGGCGCCGGTGCTCCTCGGTGACCTCTTCCGGATCGCGGGCGCGGACGCGGTCATCTCGGCGATCCCCGGCGGCCGATTCCCGGTGAGCGAGGGGGAGGTCGCGGCGATCGCCCGGCGTCTCGCCGCGCCGCTCGGCGCGCTCCGCCCCGCGATGCTCACCCTGGGCGGCGGCATCGACGCCGAGAGGCTCGCGCGCCTGATCCCACGCTTCGGCCCCGACACCCTCTACCTCGCGGGCAGCGGGCTGTTCGCCCGGCCGGGGCTGCGCGAAGCGGCGGGGGAGTTGGCGGCGCTGGCCCGGCGGACGGCAGGACGGTAGGAGTCGTTAGCGGTCGCCACCGCGCATGCGATAGGGTCGGCGCAGTACCTCATCATCCCCCTGCCAGGAGGACCAGAATGACCAGAACTCCAGCCCTGCAAGTCGGCTTGTTCACCGCTGTCGCCTGGGCCCTGCTCACGCCAGCCTCCGCGAGCGCTGAGCTCACCTTGGAGCAGAAGACTCTGCAGGAGTCCTGTCGGTTGCTCGACGATCCCAAGGTCCGTGGCCGCATGGATGCGCTCGAGCTCAAGCTCCTGATCCAGTGCGGCCGTCAGCACGAGCTCGGCCAGGTCCGCCAGGAGGTTGCCGAGGCGCCGGACGCTGGGGAAGCGCCTCTCGCCGCCGACGCGCAGGTGAACAACTCGAGCGGCGATGCCGGCGGAAGCTCCCACACGCAAAGTGAGACTTCGATCGCGATCAACGAGACGACGGGAACCCTCTGCTCGGGCTACAACGACTCCTTCCACGGCGTCGTGCAGAGCGCGGGCTACACCGGAACCAGCCGGTCGATCGACGGAGGCGCGACCTGGAGCGATCGGGGCGCCCTCGGAGCGACGAGCTTCGGCGATCCGGCGATGATTTGGCGAAAGTCCGACGGCAAGTTCTACATCGCGGCGCTGCATTCGAGCGGGCTCGGGCTCTGGCGTTCCGACGACGACTGCCTGAGCTTCACGGCAGTCGGCGTGGCGCACAGCTCGGGCGGTGACGACAAGGAGTTCATCGCGGTCGACAACAACATCGCGAGCCCCTATTACGGGCGCATCTACCTGGTCTGGATCGACTTCAATGCGGGAGCGCAGATCTTCTCGCGCTACACGACCGACGGAGGCGCGACCTGGTCGACGCCCCTCCAGATCAGTGTCACGAACGCCAACGATTACCAAGGCGCCTGGCCGGCGATCGCGCCCAATGGAGACGTCTTCGTAGGTTGGGTGGCGTGGTTGAACGGATTCCCGAGCGGTGACGTGCAGATCGACATCGTCCGTTCCACGAACGGCGGTACGAGCTTCACCGCGGTCACTCCGCCGGTTACCGGCAAGGACAACCCACGCGACAACACGGCGACCGCCACCTGTGGCCGACCGGCGCTCAACGGGAACATCCGGTACCTGCCTTCGCCGCAGATCGCGGTCGGCCCCAACGGGCACCTGCACGCGGTCTACACCTACGACCCGGACGGCAACGGCACGGGCGACGTCGTCAACTCCTACTATCGCCGGTCGATCGACAATGGCGCGACCTGGCTTCCCGAAGTCCAGATCCATCAGGTCGCGACGCACGATCAGTACTTCCCCACGCTCTCGGTGAGCGCGGACAACACGGTGGTCGTCGGCTGGTACGACCGGCGCGACACCAGCAATGTGAACCAGCACTTCTATGCGCGGGTCTCACCTGACGGTGGAACGACCTGGGCGCCGGAGACTCAACTGACGGACGTTGCTTCGCCGATCTACATCGATCCGAGCCTCAACACCTGCTATCACGGCGACTATGATCAGAGCGCCCAGACGAGCGGATTCGCGCACGTGGTGTGGGCCGACGACCGCAACGTGCAGGATGGGCACAACGACCCCGA
>CAZPZW010000017.1:0-4107 GCA_964591165.1 uncultured Thermoanaerobaculia bacterium
GGCCAAGATCTACTACAACGGACTCGACGCCGCCGTGCGGTAGCGAGGAGGCGACCTTGCACAACTTCCTGCCTGGCGTCGAAGGCTTCATGTATCCGAACGAGATGGAGCTCCAGTGGAGCGTCCTGATCGTCCTCTATCCGTTCCTCACCGGGCTGGTGGCCGGCGCGTTCATCCTGGCGTCGCTCGAGCGCGTCTTCAACCTCGTGGCGGTGCGGCCCACCTACCGCCTCGCCCTGCTGACGGCGCTCGCCTTCCTGCTCGTCGCGCCCCTGCCGCTGCAGCTCCACCTCGGGCACCCGGAGCGCTCGATCGAGATGTTCCTCACGCCGCACAAGACCTCGGCCATGGCGATGTTCGGCTTCATCTACCTCTGGTACCTCCTCGCCGTCCTGGTCATCGAGATCTGGCTGGAGTACCGGCCCTACATCGTCGAGCAGGCGCAGAGCGCCACCGGCTGGCGCCGCCTGTTCTATCGCGCCGCCACCCTCGGGTCCTACAACGTGAGCCCGCGCGCGCTGGAAATCGACGACAAGGTCGGGCGGTTCATCACCGTCGTCGGCATCCCCTCGGCCTTCCTGCTGCACGGCTACGTCGGGTTCATCTTCGGCTCGATCAAGGCGAACCCCTGGTGGTCGACGCCCCTGATGCCGATCGTCTTCCTCTTCTCGGCGATCGTCTCCGGCATCGCCGCGGTGCTGCTGATCTACATCGGCTACTGCCTGGCCCGCGGCATCGCGCTCAACATGCGCTGCCTGGACGCGATGGGCAAGTTCCTCTTCTACGCCTTCCTGGTCGACTTCGGCTTGGAGATGCTCGACCTGGTGCATCGCAACTACGAGGCCGACGAGTCGTTGAAGACGCTCAACTTCATGGTCGAGACGCGCCTGTTCACCTCGCAGGTGGTCGTCCAGATCATCCTGGGGACGCTCGCGCCTCTCCTGCTCCTCGGACTGACGCAGCTCATGACGCTCACCGAGAAGGCGCGCAAGGGGCTCTATGCCCTCTCCGCCCTGCTCACGCTGGTGGGCATCTTCGCCATGCGCTGGAACGTGGTGATCGGCGGTCAGCTCTTCTCCAAGAGCTTCCTCGGCTACACCACCTACAAGATGGACTTCGCGTCGCGCGAGGGCATGTTGCCGGCGATCGTGCTGATGATTCTCCCGTTGGCGATCCTCTGGGTGCTGGTCCGACTCTTCCCGCCGATGGAGAGCGAGAGAACGGCAGGCGAACCCGAGGCGTGACCTGACGCCGCGACCCTGCCGCGGCGGGGAGGGATGCGATGAGCGATCCGGCAGGCCATGCCGCCCGTCTCGAACGTCTCGAGGCGACCGTCGCCGACCTCGCGGCCCGGCTGTCCGCTCTCGAGGCACGCCCTCCCGCCGCCGCCGAGTCCGTCCCGCCCTCCGAAGAGGAGATGAACCTCTTCCGGCTGCCCGACGGCGAGACGCTCTCCGGCATCCCGGCGCTCGCCGGGCGCAGCTGCCTGGTCTTGGGCGGCGCCTTCCTCGTCCGCTCGCTGACCGAAGCGGGGGTGGTCTCCGCTCCACTGGGGGTCGCGCTCGGGCTGGTCTACGCAGCGGTCTGGCTGCTCGCCGCCGATCGCGCCGCCGGCGCCGGGCGAACCGCCAGCGCGACCTTCCACGCGCTCGCCGCGGCGCTCATCGCCGCGCCGCTCATCGTCGAGGCGACGCTGCGCTTCGCGGTGCTCGGCGCGACCGGCGGCGCCCTCCTGCTCGCGGCGACGACCGCCGCGGCGCTCGCCATCGCCTGGCGCCGCGGCCTGCACGCCGCCGCGTGGATCTATCCCCCCGCTGCCTTCGCCGCCGCGGCGCTGCTGCTCTTCCGCACCCGCCAGCCCCTCCCCTTCGTGCTCCTCCTGCTGGCGCTCGCCGCGGCGTCGCTCGCGCTCGCCTACGGCCGCGGCTGGCGCGGGCAGCGCTGGCTGATGGCGGTGGCGATGGACGGACTGATCCTCTGGCTCGGGGTGCTGCGTCTCGTCCCGGAGCCGACGCCGGAGTGGCTGAGCGCCGGCGCCGTGCTCACCGGGCAGATCGGTCTGGCCGCCATCTATCTCGGCGCCTTCGTGCTGCGCCTCCTCGTCCAGTCGCGCGACGTGACCACTTTCGCGGTCGGCCAGACGATCGCCGCGCTGGTGATCGGCTTCGAAGGGGCGCTCGCCGTCGGGGGCGCCACCTCGCGCAGCCTGCTCGCCTGGTGCGCGCTCGCCACCGGCGCCTGGCTCCACGGCGTGCTGGCGCGGCAGAGCGAGCGCCGGCACGGGCATGGCGTCGCGGTCGCCTACTTCTCGAGCGTCGCGACCTTCCTCGCCGCCGAAGCGACGCGCGTCCTGCTCCCGGCGGCCCTCTTCGCACCGCTCTGGCTCGCCGCGGCGCTCCTCCTGGCGACTCTCGCCCGGCGCGGCGGACGCCCGGTGCTCGAGGTGCACGCCGCGCTGCTGACCCTGGCCGGCGCGGTGGCCGCCGGCCTCGCGACCTCCGCCGGTGGAGCGCTCGTGCTGCCCGCCTCGGCAACCTGGCCGGCGCCCACGCCGGCAAGCTGGATCGCTCTCCTGCTGGTCGTGGCCACCGCCGCCCTGCTGCAGAGCGCGCCGCCGCCCAGCCGGGCGGCGCGCACCCTGGCGCTGGTGGTGGCGCTCGTCGCGCTGGGCGGTCTGCTGGTCGGCGTCGCCGCCGGCGCGCTCGCCCGCGCGCCCGGCCCGGCCGCCGACGCCGGCATCCTGGCCGTGCTGCGCAGCGCGCTGCTTGCCGTGGCGGCGGTCGCTCTGGCGATCGCGAGCCTCCAGCGTGGACGCCCGGAGCACTTGCGGCTCGCCACCGTAGTGCTGGTGCTCGGCGGCCTCAAGCTGCTGGTCGAGGATCTCCGCGTGGGCAGCGCCGTGCACCTGGTCTTCAGCCTGGCGCTCTACGGCTCGGCCCTGATCGTCGTGCCCGCCCTCGCCCGAATGGCCCGTCGCCGTCTCGCCGGCGCCTCGGCCGCGGACGTCTCCCCCGTCGGCTGACCCACTCGAGCGGCCGGCGCGCCCCCTCCGGAGGCATTCCGTCCAGATCTCACCCGACTGTCCCCCGAGAGTAGGATCCGCCGTATTGCTCGATAGAAGTCACGCCCCGACGGCTCGAGGAGGGATTCGATGCGCCTACCGACCCACCGCTGCTGCGAACGTTCCTTCTGCGCCCTGCTGGCGCTGGTGCTGCCGATCGCCCTGGCCTGCGGCGGTCCCGCCGCGGTCGCGCCGGAGGGGGCTCCGGCGGCGCCCGGCGCCAGCGCGCGCGTCGCCCCGGCGGCGCCCGCACCTTACGAATACCCACCCCCGGTCTCCGGGCGCTACGAGGAAGCGAACCTCGGCGCGTTCGAGCTCGCCGACGGTGTCGCCTATCCGGCGTCCGACGGTTCCGGCACGGTGGTCTACGTGACCAGCAAGGCGATCGCGTCGCCACTGCTCGCCGAGTCGGGCTGCCCGATGACCGAGGCGCGCGCGCTCACCGTGCTGCGCGACGCTTCGTACCTCGAGGTGACCCTCGACGCCAAAGGGCAGTCCGCCTACTTCGCGGGCGGCGCCCCCTACGGCGGGAGCAGTCGCGAGACCGAGGTGGGCGGGCGTTACTGGCAGATCCAGGCCAAGCGCAACGACGGCGAGCGGGTCGCCGGGACACTCGCCTACTCCGGCCATGGCAAGGTCGCCTTCGACCTCCCGGTCTACCGCGCCACGGTCGGTGAGCTCACCGAGGGCGACCGGGTGAGCGGCGGCGTGGTCCCGCCGGGCGCCGTGGACCCCGCGCCCGAGCGCATCGTCGCGACCTATCGCGCGCTGCGCGCAGCGGCGCTGCAGAAGGACCTCGCCGGCATTCTCGCGGCGCAGGGGTTCGACGCCGCCCGGATCGAGAAGATCCGCGGCCTCACCGGGATCGAAGCCGACGTCGCGGCGTTCGCCGACCGCTTCCTCGAACCGGGGGAGACCGAGGAGCCCCAGGCCTGGGGCGGCCGCGGCGGCGTGATGGGCCGAGGCACCAACTCCAAGGGCGAGAGCTTCGCCAACTACTACGAGTTCGCCTCCTGCGGCGACCGCCTGGTGCTCTTCGGGATCGG
>CAZPZW010000017.1:4207-5739 GCA_964591165.1 uncultured Thermoanaerobaculia bacterium
AGGTTGTTGACCAGCGCCGGGTTGGCGCCGGCCGCGCCTGGGGCGTCCGACCAGGCGAGCGTCACCTTGAGCGGTTTCGCCGGATCGTCAACCGTGAGGATCGTCTGCCACTGCTGGCCGGTGTCGGTGAAGCGCGTCCGCTGATCGAAGGCGTGAACCGCGACGCCGGGCTGGAGGACCCGGGTGATGTCGATCCTCCCCCACCCTTCGTTGTTGTTGGGGATGTCGGCGTTGCCCATGTCCACCGCCCCGTTGACCAGCAACGCCTTGGCCATCGCCGGGCTTTCGACCACTCCCGCGTGGTGCCACTTCCACCACTCGGTGACGAGCGCCACGGCGCCGGCGACGTGCGGCGACGCCATGCTGGTGCCGGAGCAGAAGGCGTAGAGGTTGTTGGTGCCACCGATCGCGCTGGCGCAACTTCCCCCCGTGTCGTTGCGGGTCGAGGCAATGGTCGTGCCCGGAGCGGTCAGAGTCGGCAGGACCCGGCCGTCGATCGCCGGCCCGCGGCTGCTCGACCCCGAGAGGACGTCGATGTTGCCGGCGCGGAAGTTCAGGCTGTTGGCGACCGAGATGATGTTCTTCGCCTCTTTCGGCTCGGTGATCGTCGAGGGGCCTTGGGCTCCGGAGTTGCCGGCCGAGAAGACCTGGATGAAGGGCTCGGCGACCGCCGGCGTGTCAAGGTTGCCGTCGCGCACCAGGCGATCCTCGAGCGCGGCGTCGGCGACGTAACCCACCCCGGCGGCGCCGGTGGTCGACCAGGAGTTGTTGGAGCCGACCGCGCCGCCCAGCAGCGCCTCCTTGGTCGCGTCCTGCAACGAGATGTTGGAGAAGACGTTGAGCGCGAAGATCCCCACCTCCGGCGCCATGCCGAGCCCGTAGAGGAAGTTGTTGGCGTCGGCGAAGCCGCCCGTGGCGTCCCCGGCCACGATGCCGGCGACATGGGTGCCGTGGCCGCCGCCGGCGCAGTCGGTTCCGGGCTGCCCGGCGATGACGCAGGCCGAGCCGGCCGGCGAGAGGCCGCCGACGATGTGGTCCGCGAGGTCGGGATGGTCCCAGTCGACCCCGGTGTCGGAGATCGCCCAGATCACCCCGCTGCCGTCGACGCCGAGGGTGCTGAGGTGGGCCTGATAGCCGGTGAACGGCGTTCCCGCGGTGTGATTGCCGGCGGCGATCTGGTCCGACATCTCGTCGTCGAGGTGACGCATCGGGCTGCGGTAGCCGAGCCAGATCACCCGCTCGAGCCGCGCCAGGTCGTCGAGTGCCTCGGCCGGGGCGCGCAGCTCGATCAAGCGCTGGCTACCGGTGGCGTCGGCCCGGCTGTCGCTCACCAGCTCGCTCCCCGCCGGCAGACTCGCGAGCGGCGCCTCGCCGTCCATCGGATCGAAGACCAGGGCGACGACGTTGTCGATCCGGCCGCTCCGTCCGGCGAGCCCGGCGCCCAGCTTGTAGGCCGGATGGAACTCCCCCTGCCAGCGGACGAACGGCAGCTCGGCGAGGCGCGCCATCGCCGCGCCGTCCGCCCAGACGAG
>CAZPZW010000017.1:5839-34085 GCA_964591165.1 uncultured Thermoanaerobaculia bacterium
GGACGAACGGCAGCTCGGCGAGGCGCGCCATCGCCGCGCCGTCCGCCCAGACGAGATAGCTGTCGTGCGGGTAGTACTGGATGAGGCGCGCTCCGCGCGCTGCGATCGCGTCGAGCCAGGCATCGCGCGGCGTGCCGGCGAGCTGGACGAGACGCAGCGCGGCCTCGCCCGTCGGCCGGGCCAGGAGATCCGGGGCGAGCGCCGGCTCGCCGCCGGCCAGAGGATCGAAGGCGTAGCCGGGGACGCGGATTTCGTCTCCGGAGAGCGGAACCGCCGCGCTCGCGAGCGCGGCGAGGAAGAGCAGGGCGAAAGCGACCTGACGCATGGAGACCCTCCGCAGACGAGCGGAAAGCCTAGCATCGGCGCGGCGTCCCGTCGCTTGGTTCAGCGCAGCCGGTAGGTCGCGAGCAGCCGCAGGTTGAGCAGCGGCTCGTTCTCGCTCGCTCCGCGTCCGAGCGGGTCGCGCACGATGTCGAGCGGGCTGTAGAAGAGCTCGCCGGCGATCCGCGTCCGCTCCCGCCAGCGATAGGCGAGGCCGAGCGTCGCCGCGAGGTCCGATCCCTGGTGGGACAGCCGGCCGAGGTCGTGGAACCCGTTGTAGACCGCATCCACTTGGAAGTCGCTGTCGAGCTGGTGCACCAGTCCGCTCACGTAGAGCTCGAGCCCGTCGGCCGGCAGGCGCCAGGCGGCCGCAATCTCGAGACCCCAGCTCTCGATCTCCATCTCGTCGTCGGAGGGCGCCTCGCAACCGAACGGATTGGCCACCGGGTCGTCGCCCGCCGCCGCCTCGTCGGCCGGGCAGGTGATGTCGCCCGCGATCGATCCCGCGAGGTAGAAGAGGCGCGCCGCCAGGCGAAAGGTCGCGCGAACGACCAGGGGGCGCTCGACCGCCAGGGAGAGCAGATTCGCGCTGGCGCCGTCCATCTCGACGGGCGGCACCCAACCGGCGCTCGCCACGAAGCCCGCGCCGAGGCCGAGCCGCACGATCGGCCGGCCGAAGACGGGCGCGCGATTGAGGTCCTCCACCTTGGTCCCGTAGAAGCCGACCCGCCGCTCCTCTTCCGAGAGGCTCGGCACCCAGCCGGCCTCGAGGCCGAGGTCGACCGTGCCGGCGGGCAGCTCCTCGACCGCGCCGAAAGCGGTGGGGAGCGCGGTCGCCGCGAACCAGCGCATCGCCCAGGCCTCCGGCCGCTGATCGTCGAGCTGCTCCTCGACCGCGATGACCTCGGCGCCGGCCGAGGCCGCCGCGGTCATGGCGACCGCGGCGGCGAGGGCGAGGGAACGGAACCTCCGCGCGCGCGCCATCGCGCTACGGACAGGTCTGCAAGGCCGTGATGTCGCCGTCCGACGCGAAGGTGCCGAGCGGGTTGTGGTACGTCGCGATCACGTCGGCCTCGGTGTCGGCGACCTCGATGTCGATCTGCACGTTGCTCGCCGCCGCGTAGTAGAACCAGTAGTAGTTGCTGAACGAGCCACAGCCGTTGACCATCTTGACCAGCACCTCCAGGTTCTCGGGGCCGAAGAAATAGAAGAACCCCGAATCGGAGGTGAAGGGGACGGCGAAGCCGGGGCCAGTGCCGGCCTGGAAGTTGGTCCAGGTCATGCGCACCCGGAAGCGATCGTTGTTGCCGGCGTCGAGGCAGAGCGTCTGGGCGTCCGGGACGCAGGGAGGGATGGCGAGATCGTCGTCGTTGATGGTCACCGTCGCCGACGAGGGCGCGCCGAGCGTCGCTCCGCCCGACGGCGCCGAGAGCGCCAGGCTGAAGGTCTCCGCCGGCTCCTGCACGCTGTCGCCGACGATCGGCACGACGATCGACTTGCCACCGCTCTCGCCGTCGGCCCAGGCGAGGGTTCCGTTGGTGGTCTGGTAGTCGCTCCCCGCGGCCGCGGTGCCGTCCGTGGTCGCGTAGCTCACCGACACCGCTCCGGTCGAGCCGCCGGTGCGCTGCGCCGTCAGCGAGACGTTCGCCGCGCCCTCGGAGACCGTCGCGCTGCCGGCGGTGAGCGAGATCGTCCCCGGCCCGCCGGCCGGCGCGTCGTCGTCGTTGATCGTCAGGGTGGCGACGGACGGCGAGCCCAGGGTGGCGCCGCCACCGGGCGACGAGAGCGTGAGCGTCACCGTCTCGTTCGGCTCGTCCGCACTATCGTTCAGGATGGTGACCGTGAAGCTCTTGGTGTTGTCGTCGTTGTCGGCCCAGTTGAGCGTGCCGCTCGCCGCCTGATAGTCGCTCCCCGCGGTGGCGCTGCCGTTGCTGGTCGCGTAGGCGACCGACACCGCCCCGTCGTCGCCGCCGGTGCGGGTGACGTTGATGGTCCGCGAGCCGGCGCCCTCCGAGACGCTGTACGAGCCGCCGCTGAACTGCAGCGAACCCGCAGCCCCGCCGCCGCCGGCCACGTTGACGACGCCCGCCATGCCGATTCCACCCGGTCCGCCATGGAGCTCGCAGTGGTAAGGGAAGCTGCCGGCCGAATTGAAGGTGAACTGGAAAGGTCCCCAGCTCCCGCTCACCGCACCGCTCCGGAAGCTGCCGTCGTCCGCATCGACGTTGTGCAGCCCGCCGAGCAGCGTCCAGGTGACCGTGTCGCCGACGTTGATGTTGCAGGTCGCGGGAGAGAACCCGTTGCCCGGGCCGACCGAGACGTTGCAGTTGGCGCCATGAGAGATGGTCGCCGCGAGCAGCATGGAGGAGGCGGCAAGAGCGAGACGGGGGGCGAGACGTCGACCTGGGTTCATGGCGAGTCCTTTCTCATCGTCGAGGGGTCTACTTCCTGCCGACAGAGACAGCGCGCCGGCGCGACAGGAACAGCCGCTTGAGGAGCTGGACCTGACCGGCGTGGTAGAGATCGTGCGAGGCGACGCCGAGGATCGTCGCGCGAAAAGTCCATTTGCCGCTCGGCACGCTCTCCTCGAGACGCGCCGGATCGAAGGCGGCGACCGCCGCGTCGAGCTCGCGGTGCATGCGCTTGAGCAGCGCGAGGTCGGCCTTGAGCGCCGACGCGCTCGACTCGACCGGGCGGGGGAACCAGTTGGACCCCTTCTCCGGGAAGCCGCCGCGATCGGCGCCGACGAGCAGGCGCCAGACCGCGTACTTCCAGTAGGCGGCGTGCACGGCGAGCTCCCAGATGTTGTGTCGCCCGGGGGCGGGACGATAGGAGGCCAGCGGCACCTCGAGCCCGCGCAGCGAGCCGAGGAGGTTCGGTCCGTGCCAGGCGCGGCGTACGAAGGCCTGGTCGAGCAGCGAGCGCAGCAGTGTGATGCGGGCATCTTCCATGCGCGGCAGCGTAGCAGCGGGTCCGACCCGCCGCGCCCGACCAACGACAGCCTGCTCCCCCTGACTTTCGTCAGGGTCGCTCGTCCGTGGGTAGAATCTGAACTGCGGAGCACCGACTCGATTGGCCACCCCCATTCCCGACAACCGCGCGCGCTTCACCCTCGGCGAGGTCGCGCGCGCCGCCGGCGGCTCGCTGGTCGGCGGCGATCCGGCCCTGGACCTCGTCGGTGTCTCGACCGATTCGCGATCGGCCGCCGCCGGCGCGCTCTTCGTCGCCCTCGTCGGCCCGGCGCACGACGGTCACCGCTATGTCGATGCGGCGCGCGAGCGCGGCGCTTTCCCGCTGGTCGCCGGCGGGCGCGGCGTCGAGGGTCCGCGGATCGAGGTCGACGACACCCTCGTCGCCCTGGGCCGCATCGCCCGCCACTATTTCGAGCGCGAGACCTCTGGCCGAGCGGTGCCCGTTCTGGCGATCGGCGGCGCAGCCGGCAAGACGACCACCAAGACCCTCGCCGCCGCGGCCGTCGGCGCGCTCTTCGGCGACACCCTGGTCACTGCGGGCAATCTCAACAACCGTATCGGCCTGCCGATGACCCTCCTCACCCTCACGCCCGAGCACCGCGCCGCCGTGCTGGAGCACGGCACCAGCGAGCCGGGCGAGATCGCCGCCCTGGCGGCGATCTCCACCCCCGACGTGGCGCTGGTGACCAACGTCGGGATCGAACACTCCGAGCGGCTCGGCGACCTGGAGGCCATCGCGGACGAGGAGGGCGGGCTGCTGCTTGCCGCCCGCCGCATCGCGGTCGCCAACGCCGACGATCCTCTGCTGCTGAGCCGGCTGGCTCGCGCGCGGGCCGGGGCCCTCACGTTCGGCCGCAGCGAGCGCGCCGACCTCCGCCTGCTCGACCGCCGGGTCGGCACCGACGGCTCGACGCGGGTCCTGCTGCGCCTGCGCGGCCGCACGCTGGTCGGCGGCGCGGGTGCCCGCGATCTGGCCCTGAGCACCCGGCTGCTCGGCGAGTCGGCGGCGACGAATCTCGCCGCGGCGCTGGCCGGCGCGCTCGCTCTGATCGGCCGCCCCGCCTCCGAGGGAGAGTTGGCGCGCGTCGCCGCGGCTCTCGCCACGGTCGAAGCGGTCCCGGGAAGGCTCCGGCCGCTCCAGCTGGCGGACCTGTTCGTCCTCGACGACAGCTACAACGCCAATCCGCGCTCGGTCGCGGCGGCCTTCGCGGCGGCGCGCGAAGTGGCCGAGCGCCGCGGCGCACGCCTCGTGCTGGCGCTGGGCGACATGCTCGAGCTGGGCGACCTCGCGCCGGCGTCACATCGCGAGATGCTCGTCGCCGCCGACCTGCTCGGCGCCGCGGAGCTGCTGTTGGTCGGTGACGAATCGGCCCGCGCCGCGGAAGCCCTCGCCGGAGCGCTGCGCACGCCCCACCGCGTCTTCGCCGATTCCAGCCAAGCCGCGGAGGCGCTCGCCGCGCTTCTCGCACCGGACGACGTGCTGCTGGTCAAGGGGTCGCGCGGCCTGCGCATGGAGCGACTGATCGAGTCCCTGGAGGGTCCACGATGAGCTGGAGCGAGCAACCGCTGGTCGGTGTCCTGATGGGCAGCAAGAACGACTACGGTGTGATGGGCGAGACGGTCAGGGTGTTGGCCGAGCTGGCGATCCCCTGCGAGGCGCGAGTGCTCTCCGCCCATCGCACCCCCGACGAGACGCTGGCCTATGCGGCCGCGGCGGCCGAGCGCGGAATCCGCGTGCTGGTCGCGGGCGCCGGCGGTGCGGCGCACCTCGCCGGAGTGGTGGCCGCGAAGACGTCGCTGCCGGTCCTCGCGGTGCCGATCGACTCCTCGGCCCTGCAGGGGCTCGACGCGCTGCTCGCCATGGTCCAGATGCCGAAAGGGATCCCGGTCGCGACCTTCGCGATCGGCAAGGCGGGAGCGGCCAATGCCGGGCTCTTCGCCGCCCAGATCCTCGCGCTCGACGATCCCGCCGTGGCCGGCCGCCTCGCCGCCTGGCGCGCTGCGCGCCGCGACGAGGTCCTCGGCCAGACGCTGCCGTAGGGGATCTAGCCGGCGAGGTAACGCTCGCGCACGATCCGGCGGTGGTGCGCCTCGTGCCCGGCGAGGATCCAGGCGATGGCGCGCACCGACACACGGCAGCCGCTGGCCTCGCCGGTGCGCAACCAGTCGGCGGGTCCGAACGACTCGAGCAGCGTCAGGGTCGCGGCGCGCACCGCCGCGAAATCCGCGGTCAGCGACGGCCAGGGCCGCTCGTCGGCGCGGGAGTGGGGCACGAAGACGTCCTGATCGAAACCGGGGAGCGGCGTGCGATCCCCCCGCCCGAAGCGCAGCGCGCGGTAGGCGAAGACCCTCTCGCTGTCCGCCACGTGGCCGAGCACTTCGCGGATCGACCACTTGCCGGGCGCGTAGCGGCGCCGGCTCTGCGCCTCCGACAGGCCGGTATAGAGAGCGAGCGCACTCTCGCCTTCGCGGCGCAGGGTTTCGAGGATGTGACCGTCGGGGGCCACCGCGAGATAGCCGACATGAGCGTCGCCGTATTCGCCGCGCGGCGGGCGGAGCGCAAGGTCGAGATCGGACATCGAGGGTCTCCCGGGCGAGTGGTTGTGCCACTCATCGTATGCGAGACATGGCCACAGAGCGAGCACGGGTAGAATGGCACCGTCTTCCCGGAAGGCGCGAGAAAAGGACGGCGCGGGGTGGGCGAAAGGGACGACTCCAAGCTCGTCGACGCGAGCGCGATCCGCTTCCACCTGACGGTGCAGCGCAGCCGGCTGCCCGTCATCTTCCTCATCGCGGGCGTCGCCGGGATCGCCCGCTGGACCGGCCTGGTCCAGTTCGATCTGCTCGGCGCCCTGCTCCTGGCGACCCTCAGCCTCGCTTCGGTGCCGCTGTTCATGGCGCTGCACCGGCGCGCCCCATCGGCCCTCTGGAATACGCGGATCACCTTCGCCTGGTTGCTGCTCGACATCGGGTTCACCTGTTGGTCGATCTACCTCATCCGCGACAGCTCTCCGCTCTGGCTGGTCTGGTTCCTGACCAACACCACGGCTGCGGCCTTCGTCGCCGGCAAGCCGGCCGCCCGTTTCGTCATGTGGACGAGCTGCGCCGCCTATCTCGTGTTGCTGGTCGGGATGGGAAAGGTCCAGGGGTTCGATCGCGAGCTGGCGCTCGCCGTCGGGCGGCTCACCCTGCTCTTCGGCGGCTCCTACTTCATGGTGCGCGGCATCGGCGACCTGCGGCAGCGCCGGCGGCAGATCGCCGCGCTGCACGAGGAACGCGGCGCCCAGCTGGTCGAGCTGCAGCGCCTCACCGAAGAGCTCGACCGGCGCGGCCGCGAGCTCGGCGAGGCCAATCTGCTCAGCCAGGAGGCCAACCGCGCCAAGAGCCAGTTCCTGGCCAACATGAGCCACGAGCTGCGCACGCCGCTCAACTCGATCATCGGCTTCTCGGAGATCCTGGGCGAGAAGCTCGAAGGGAAGATCGAGCCGCGTTTCTCGCGTTTCCTCGCCAACATCCTGGCGAGCGGCCGGCATCTGCTCGCACTGATCAACGACATCCTCGACCTGTCGAAGATCGAAGCCGGCAAAATGGAGCTCAACTTCGAGACGGTCTCGATCGCCGACGTCGCGCACGGCGTCGCCAGCGTGATGCACGGCGTGGCCGTCCGGCGGCGGATCGAGCTCCGGCTCGAGATCGCTCCCGATCTGCCGTTGATCGTCGCCGATCCGCCACGCCTCAAGCAGATCCTCTACAACCTGGCGTCGAACGCGGTGAAGTTCTCCGCCGAGGGGCAGACGGTCTGGATCCGCGCCCGACCGGTCGCCACGGCCGAGAGCGGGCTCGACCAGGACGGCGTCGAGCTCGAGGTGGTCGACCGGGGCATCGGCATCCGCCGCGAGGATCAGCGGCTGATCTTCGAGGAGTTCCGGCAGGCCGACGGCGGCACGGCGCACAACATGGGCGGCACCGGCCTCGGACTCGCCCTGGTCAAGCGTTTCGTTCAGATGCACGGCGGCCGGGTGCGGGTCGAATCCGCGCCAGGTGAGGGCAGCCGCTTCCAGGTCTTCCTCCCGCTCGACGCCTCGACCTCGCTCGACCGCCGCGCCGGCGGCGAACCGATCTCCTTCAACTTCCCGGTGAGCGAGATCCGGCCGATCGCGACGCCGGTCGGCGCCACGGTGTTGGTGGCGGAGGACGACGACGTCTTCTTCCGGGCGCTGGCCGCCGATCTCGAGAGCGCCGGCTATCGCGTCCGGCGCGCCCGCGACGGCGAGGAGGCGCTCGCGCTCGCCGGCGCCGAACGGCCCGCCGCGATCAGCCTGGATCTCGTGCTGCCGGGCGTCGACGGCTGGGAGGTGCTCAAGCGGCTGAAGGGCGAGCCGGACACCGCGGACATCCCCGTGATCATCGTCAGCTTGGTGGCGAACCACGAGCTAGGGTTCGCGCTCGGCGCCGACGACTACTTCGTCAAGCCGCTCGACCGCGAGCGGTTCCTCGCTCGCCTGCGCGAGCTCGCCCCGCCCGAGCGCGTCGAGGAGCGCCTCGCCGTGCTGGTGATCGACGACGATCCCCAGATCCACGACGTGCTCGATCTCGAGTTGACGGAAGCCGGGTACGAGATGGTCTCCGCGGCGTCGGGCGCCGAAGGTCTGGCGCTCGCCGGAAGCCTGCAGCCGGCGGTGATCGTGCTCGACCTGGTGATGGACGGCGTCGACGGATTCCAGACCGCGGCCGAGCTCAAGCGCCGGCCGGAGACGGCCGCGATCCCCATCCTGGTCTTCACGTCGCGCGACCTCTCGCGGGACGACCGCAAAGCACTCGCCCGTTCGGTCGCGGAGATGCTCGGCAAGGCCACCGAGGACCGGCGTCGCCTGCTCGACGCGATTCGCGAGCTGACGGGGCGGGACCGGCAGATCCGGGAGGAGCATGACCGAACGGCTGATCTGGGTGATTGAGGACAACGACCAGAACTTCGAACTGGTCGACTACCTGCTGACCGACGCCGGTCACCGGGTGGCGCGGGCGCGCGACGGCGACGAGCTCTGGAGGCTGCTCGCCGGGGAACGGCCCAGCCTGGTGCTGATGGACATGAACCTGCCGGGCCGGTCCGGTCTCGAGCTGGTCGGCGCACTGAGACGGGAGCCGCGGCTCGCCGGCGTGCCGATCGTGGCGCTGACCGCGCACGCCATGCGCGGCGATCGTGAACGCTTCCTCGCGGCCGGCTGCAGCGGATACATTTCGAAGCCGATCGCCACCGGGACCTTCCTGGCGGCGGTGGAGGCGCTCTTGTCCTGCGGAGAACCGACATGACCTTCGAACACGGGAACGTGCGCGCCGGCGCGCCGCGCATCCTCGCGGTCGACGACCAGCCGGAGAACCTCGAGCTCCTGGCGGCGATCTTGACCGACCAGGGCTTCGAGGTCGCCTTCGCGAGTGACGGCGTCGCAGCCCTCGAGGAGGTGGCCGCCCATCCCCCGCAGGCGATCCTGCTCGACATCATGATGCCGCGCCTCGACGGCTTCGAAGTGTGCCGCCGCCTCAAGTCGGCGCGCCCCACCTGCTTCATCCCGGTGGTGATGCTGACCGCGCTCTCCGACGTGGAGAGCAAGGTGCGCGGATTCGAGAACGGTGCCGACGACTTCCTCAACAAGCCGTTCCATCGCGTCGAGCTGCTCACCCGGTTGCGCTCGCTGCTGCGCATCCGGAGCCTGCGCGACGAGCTCGATTCGACCGAGGCGGTGATCTTCAGCATGGTCAACCTGATGGAGGAGCGGGATCCGCTCACGCGCCACCACTCGCTGCGCGTGGCGGCGCTCGCCACCGCCGTAGCGCGGGAGCTCGGCCTTCCCGGACGTGCGCGTGACCACCTGGCTCTGGCCGCGCTGCTGCACGACATCGGCAAGCTCGGCGTACCGGAAGGCATCGCGTTCAAGGCCGAGCGCGAGCGTACGCCCGAGGAGAAGGAGATCTTCCACCGCCACTCCGAGCTCGGTGAACGGATCCTCGCTCCGATCGAATCGTTGGCGCCCGCCCTGCCGCTGATCCGCCATCATCACGAGCGGCGCGACGGCAGCGGTTATCCGGACGGCCTGGTGGGCGACCAGCTGGGCCTCGAAACCGAGCTACTCGCCATCGCCAATGCCTACGACAGGGCGCGCGCGGAGTACCCCGATCATCCGTGGGAGCCCGCCGCCGAGCTGCGCGCGGACGCAGCGCGCGGCCGCTACCGGCAGGAGCTGGTCGAGTCGGTGATCCGTGCCAGCGCGAGCCTCGAGGAGGCTCCGCAGCTCGGCGACGTGCTCCCCGTTCCCGAGGTCGACGCCGGCGGCCGTCTCCTGGTGGCCGACGACAGCGCGACCAATCGGCAGCTCTATCGCGAGCTGCTGGGGAGCGCCGGGTACGAGGTCGAGGTCGTGGACGGCGGCCGGGCGGCGCTCGCCGCCTGGGAGGAGCTGCGGCCCGATCTCATCCTCCTCGACGTACGCATGCCCGACCTCGGCGGCGAGGAGGTCTGCCGGCGGATCAAGGCAGACGAAGCCTCGGCCTTCCTGCCGGTGATCCTGGTGACCGCCTACGAGGAGCGCGGCCAGCGCATGCGCGCCATGGACAGCAGCGCCGACGAGCTGCTGATCGCGCCGGTGAACCGCCTCGAGCTGGTGGCGCGGGTCCGCTCGCTGCTGCGTCTCAAGCTCTACCACCAGGATCTGGTGCGCCACGAGAGCGTCGTGCTCTCGCTCTCCGCGGCGCTCGAGGCGAAGGACCCCTACACGCGCGGGCACAGTCAACGGGTGGGCGACCTCTCTCGCCGCCTGGCGATGGCGATGGAGCTCGAGCCGGCGTTCGTCGGCCGCCTGCGGACCGCCGGCCTGCTGCACGACCTCGGAAAAGTCGCCATCCCGCAGAGCCTGCTCAACAAGCCGGGGCGTCTCACCCGCGAGGAGTTCGCCAAGGTCATGACCCACCCGGTGGTCGGCTGGGAAATTTGCCGTCGCCTGCGCAGCGCCGAACCGGTGCTCGACGCCATCCTCTACCATCACGAGAGGTTCGACGGCAGCGGCTACCCGCGCGGCCTCGTCGGCGAGGCGATCCCTTTCCAGGCCCGCCTCCTCTCGGTGGCCGACGCGCTCGATGCGCTGACCTCCGAGCGGGCCTATCGCCCCCGTCTGTCGGTGGCCGAGGCGGTGGATCTGCTGCACGAGGAGACGCGGGCCGGCAAGTGGGATCCGCGCGTCTTCGCCGCGTTGCGCCAGCTCGCCGCGCGCGGCGAGGCCGATCCGCGGCACCTGGCGGCGAATCCGACGGCCGACTGACCCTCCGCCCCGCCTCACGACGCGCTCCGCCCCACCGCCGGCATGCTAACGTCCGTCGCATGATCCACGTGACTGGACGTGCATCCTGGCTGCTTCGCCTGCTGGCCGTGCCCGTCGCCTGCGCCGCGCTCGCCCTCGCGGCCGGCGCCGCGGTGCCGCCCACCACCCCCGAATCGACGCCGGCCAGCGGCCCGAGCTGGCTGGCCAATCTCGAGCGCGGGCTAGATCAGACCGCGCTCGGGCGCGTCGGGGCGCTCGGCCCGAACGAGCAGGATCCGGAGCTCTCCGCCAATCGGCCGGCGGGTGGCCAATGGCTGCGCGAGGGATTCGCAGCGCGCGGCGCCGATCTCTTCCGTTACACCTGTCGGGCCTGTCACGGCGCCGGAGGCAAGGGGCTGCCACCCGAGATCCTGCCGCTGGTGGCCCGGGTCCGCGCCACTTCGGTCCAGTTGCAGGCCGCGCAGGGCCCGGACGCCCTCGGCACCCCGGCCGGGCGCGCCGGCGGCGCCGAGGTCACCCTGCGCCATCGCGTCGCGGTCGGCGGCGTCGCGATGCCGCCGCTCGAGTTCCTGACTGCCGAGGACACGGAAGTCCTGCTCGCCTACCTCGAGAAGCTCGCTCAGGTGCCCGACCCCAAACACCAGGACAAGGTGATCCAGCTGCCAGTCGACCGGGTGGGCGAGCAGATCGTCAAGGGCACCTGCCAGATCTGTCACGACGCCAAGGCGGGGATCGCGCGCAGCGCCGCGGACCGCGACATCCTGCCGCTCGCCGCGATGACCTCCGTAGACTCGCTCACCCACTTCGTCGCGAAGTCGCGCCACCGCGGCGCGGAGGGCCTGCTGCACGGCCGCGGGCCGGAGCTGCGCTACCTGCGGGACCAGGAGCTGGCGGCGGTCTACTTCTACTTGGCGGCCTACCCGCCGCGCTGAGCGGTTCGCCGGTCAGCGGCCGGCCGCGGCGAGGATCGCGGCAAGCGAACGGTCGACCTCAGGCTCGCCAGTCGACCAGCCGGAGACCGAGATCCGCATCGCGGCGCGGCCCCGCCAGGTAGTGCCCCCCAACCAGCAGGTGCCGTCCTCCTGGACCCGCCGGATGGTCGCGCGAGTGAACTCGTCCGTCGCCCGCTCGTCGCCACCCTCTGGCGGGGCGAAGCGCACCAGCACCTGGTTGAGCACCACCTCGTTCAGCACCTGGACGCCGTCGACCGCATCGAGCCGGACGGCAAAGCGCCGTGCCATGGCGACCCCGCGCTCGACCAGCTCGATCACTCCCGCCCGGCCGAGCGAGGCGAGCGCCGCCCAGACCGCGAAGCCGCGCGCCCGGCGCGAGAACTCGGGGACCCAGGCGAAGGGATCGCGCTCGCCGCCCGCGGTCTGGACCAGGTAGGCAGCGGTGGTCGACAGCGCGGCGTGGTGGGCGGCAGGATGGGCCGTCGCGACCAGCCCGGAGTCGTAGGGCACGTTCAGCCACTTGTGGGCGTCGGTCGCCCAGGAGTCGGCGAGCTCGAGCCCGGCGAGGTGATGGCGCAGTTCGGGGACCGCCGCCGCCCACAGTCCGAATGCGCCGTCGACGTGCAGCCAGGCGCCGTGCTCGCGCGCCAGCGCCGCGATTTCGGCCAGCGGATCGATCGCGCCGGTGTTGACGTTTCCCGCCTGGGCGACGACGAGGATCGGCTGGCCGGCGACTCCGGCGAGCGTCCGGGCGAGATCGCGCGGCGCCATACGCCCCTGGCCGTCGACCGCGACTCGGTGGACGCGTTCACTGCCCAGTCCGAGCATCTGGAGCGCCGTGTGGACGGTGACGTGGGCCTCCTCGCCGACCAGCACCGCGATCTCCGGCGCTCCGAAGAGCCCCCGCCGCTCGACGTCCCACCCGGCGCGTTCGAGCAGCGCGTGGCGCGCCGTGGCGAGCCCCGAGAAGTTGGCGGCCTGGCAGCCGGTGACGAAGCCGACGCTCGCCCCGGTCGGCAGGCCGAGGAGCTCGAGGATCCACCGCCCGGCGGCCTCTTCGGCGACCGAAGCGGCGGGAGCGAGCACGAAGAGCCCGGCGTTCTGATCCCAGGCCGAGGTGAGCCAGTCGGCAGCGAGCGCGGCAGGCAGGGTGCCACCGACGACGAAGCCGAAGAACCGCGGTCCGGAGCTGGCGACGACTCCGCGCTCGGCCACCGCGGCGAGCCGTTCGAGCACCTCCTCGTCCGGCAGCCCCCGCTCGGGAAGGGGCACCGCGAGCAGCGGGCGCAACTCGTCGGCTGCGATCGGCAGACCGACCGGGCGCGCGGCGAGACTCTCGCGATAGGTCGCCGCGAGCGCCGCCGCGCGCTCGAGCAACCGACGCTCGGTCACGCCTTGGCGGCCCGGCGGACCGCCCGCTCGATCACACCGGGCTCGAGCTCCTCGAGCTCGTAGGTCACGTTGGCGACCGGCTTGTTGACCTGGATGATGCGCGCCAGCTCGATCGGAGTCCCCTCCACCACGACGTCGGCCGGGGTGGCGTTGATCGTCTCCTGGAGCTCTCGCACCTGCTCGTCCCCGTAGCCCATCGCGGGCAGGATCTCGCCAGCGTTGGGGTACTTCTCGTAGGTGGCGCGAATGGAGCCGATCGCGAACGGCCGGCAGTCGACGATCTCGGCGGCGCCCGCGGCTCGCGCGGCGTACCAGCCGGCGCCCCGGGTCATGCCGCCGTGGGTGAGCGTCGGCCCGTCCTCCACCACCAGCGCCCGCTTGCCGCGCACCATCTCCGGGTGGTCCATGTGGATCCGCGAGGCGCAACGCACCACCTCGGCCTCCGGGTTGTGCCTGCGGCAGTTTTCGAGCAGCGCCGCGACGTTGGCCGGCTCGGCGGTGTTCACCTTGTTGATGATCAGCAGGTTGGCGAACAGGAAGTTGGTCTCTCCCGGGTAATAGGAAGTCTCGTGTCCCGGCCGGTGCGGGTCGAGCAGCGCGATGTGCAGGTCGGGCTTGAAGAACGGCGTGTCGTTGTTGCCGCCGTCCCAGAGGATGATGTCCGCCTCCTTCTCGGCCTCGCGCAGGATCTTCTCGTAGTCGACCCCGGCGTAGACCACGAAGCCCTGGTCGATGTGCGGCTCGTACTCTTCACGTTCCTCGATGGTGCATTCGTGGCGGTCGAGGTCGTCGTAGGTCGCGAAGCGCTGACAGGTCTGTTTCGCCAGGTCCCCGTAGGGCATCGGATGGCGCACCGCGACGACCCGTTTGCCGAGTCCGGCCAGGATCTTGGCGACGAAACGGGTGGTCTGCGACTTGCCGACGCCGGTGCGCACCGCGGTGATCGCGATCACCGGGCAGGAGGACGGCAGCATGGTGCGCGCGGCCGAGCAGAGACCGAAGCTCGCGCCCCATCCGACCACCCGGCTGGCGAGGTCCATGACGTACTGGTGCGAGACGTCGGAGTAGGAGAACCAGGCCTCCTCGATGTCGTGCTCGCGGATCAGCTCCTGGAGCTCGGCCTCGGGGTGGATCGGAATGCCTTTCTTGTAGAGCGGGCCGGCGAGGACCGCCGGATAGCGCCGATCGTCGATGTCCGGAATCTGCGTCGCGGTGAAGGCGACGACCTGGTAGCGCTTGTCGTTGCGGAAGAGAACGTTGAAGTTGTGGAAATCGCGCCCAGCGGCGCCGAGGATGACGATACGTCGACGAGCCATAGAAGCCCTCCGCGCCTATCTTATGACGCGTCGCGGTTTCCCCTCAGTCGCGCAGGTAATGGCAGGTGTAACCGCCGGGGTTCTTCTCGAGGTAGTCCTGATGGTACGCCTCGGCCGCCCAGAACTCCCCCGCGGCCACGATCTCGGTAACGAGCGGGCGCTTCCACTTGCCGGACGCGTCGACCCGCGCCTTGACCTCCTCCGCCACCCGGCGCTGGCCGTCGTCGAGCACGAAGATCGCCGAGCGGTACTGGCTGCCGACATCGTTCCCCTGCCGGTTCTTCGTCGTCGGATCGTGCATGCGGAAGAACCAGCCGAGGAGCTGCTCGTAGCTCAGCACGTCCGGGTCGAAGACGATCCTGACCGACTCGGCGTGGCCGGTGGTTCCCGTCGACACCTTCTCGTAGGTCGCCTCCGGCACCCTGCCGCCGGTGTAGCCGACCTCGGTCTCGATCACCCCCGGAATCTCGCGCAGGATCTCCTCCATCCCCCAGAAGCAGCCGCCGGCGAGAAGAGCGGTCTCCCGCTTTCCATCGCCCTGGGGGAGGAGACCTGCGGCCGCGAAACGCGGCAGGTAGCGCTCGTATCCCTCCTCGAGCATCTTCTCGAGCGGCACGAAGCGCAACGCCGCCGAGTTCATGCAGTAGCGCTGCCCCTCGGGTCCCGGCCCGTCGTCGAAAACGTGACCCAGGTGCGAGCCGCCCGACTTCGAGCGCACCTCGGTGCGCGGCAGGTAGAGCCGGGTATCCTCGCGCGTCGTCACCACGTCGTCGTCGATCGGCCGGGTGAAGCTCGGCCAACCGGTCCCCGAGTCGTACTTGTCGAGCGACGAGAAGAGCGCCTCGCCAGTCACTACGTCGACGTAGATCCCCGGCCGCTTCTCGTTCCAGTACTCGTTGCGGAACGGCGGCTCGGTACCCTCGTGCTGGGTGACCTGGTACTGCATCGGCGTCAGCTTCGCGCGGAGCTCCTCGTCGCTCGGCTTGGTGGGATTCGACATGTCGGGTCCTTTCCCCGGCGGCGCCGGTGCGGTGGGGTTCTCCTCGATCGCCTGCGACAGCCAGGGGACGAGCGCCACGGCGACGACGAGCAGGGCGAGGCCGGTCAGCATTGGGGTTCGTCGCATGACTCTCCTTGGATGCGGCAAGGCGACCGCGGTGTCAGGAGCCCTTCGCCAGACAGTACGGCCCGCGACTGCCGGCGGATGGGAGAGAATCGCGCCGGTGAAGCGGCCACACTACCTCCTCCTGGGGGGCGCCGCGTACCTCGCGGCGCTCGCGCCCATGGTCTACCTCGCGGGCTTCCTGGCCAACCTCCTGGTGCCCAAGGGGATCGACTCGGGAACGACGCCCCTTGCCGGACGCGCGCTGGCGATCGACCTCGCGCTCGTCGCGAGCTTCGGGATCGTCCACAGCGTCCTCGCCCGCGACCCGGTCAAGGCCCGTCTCGCCCGCTGGGTGCCGCCGCCGCTCGAGCGGGCGACCTACGTCTTCGTCGCCGGAGCACAGATCGGCCTCCTCGAATGGCTTTGGCAGCCGCTGCCCGAGCCGGTCTGGAGCGTCGCGAGTCCCGGGCTGCGCGCCCTGCTCTGGGCCAGCCAAGGGCTCGGCTGGGCAATCGTCCTCGCGGCGCTCGCCGCGCTCGGCACGCGGGCGTTCTTCGGCTTCGAGTACGCCGCGGCCGCCGCCTTCGACCGCCCGTCGCCCGCGCCGGGGTTGGCGATCCGCGGCATCTATCGCCGCATCCGCCATCCGCTCTACGTCGGCACCTTCCTGCCGCTCTGGGCCGTGCCCGACATGAGCCAGGGGCACCTCCTGCTCTCGACCACCTTCACCCTCTATCTCGCGATCGGCCTGGTCCTCGAAGAGCGCACCCTCGAACGCCGCCACGGCGCCGCCTTTCTCGCCTATCGCGATGCGGTGCCCGGGTTCCTCCCCCGCTGGAAGCGCTAGCCCGTCGACCGCCGTCGCGCTGCGGCGCCGCCTTGCGCTAGGCTGCGCCGCATGCGCGCGCGCCGGCTCGTCCTCTCCTGCCTGCTCCTGGCTGCCGCGGCGCAGCCCGCGACGCTGGCGAGCGGGGCGTTCGACGAAATGGCGTGGCGGGCGGAGCTCGCGGCGTGGAAGGCGGATCGCGACCAGAAACTGCGCAAGAGCGACGGCTGGCTGACCCTGGTCGGGCTCGGTTGGCTGAAGGAGGGCGCGAACAGCGTCGGTAGCGACCCCTCGAGCGCGGTTCGGCTTCCGGCGGGCAAGGCGCCGCTCCGGCTCGGGCGGATCGAGGTCGCGGGCACGAGCGCGCGCTTCGTCGCCGCGCCCGGCGAGCGGGTGATGGTGGGCGGGCAGCCGGTCGAGAGCGCCCTCCTGCTCGACGACCACGCCGAGGGCGGGCCGACGATCGTCGAGCGACCGCCGCTGCTCTTCCACCTGATCCGCCGCGACGGCCGCCTCGCGGTGCGGGTCAAGGATCGCGAGTCGGCGAACCTCCAGCGCTTCCACGGGCTGGAGTACTTCCCGGTCGATCCCGCCTGGCGCCTCGTCGGGCGCTTCGAGGCCCTCGATCCGCCGCGGGAGCTCGAGGTGCCGAACGCGCTCGGATTCGTCGAGAAATATCCTGCGCCGGGGCACGTCGTCTTCACCCTGGACGGCGTCGAGCACCGCCTGGTCGCGCTCGACGACAGCGGCGACGGACGGCTCTTCCTGGTCTTCGGCGATCGCACCAACGGCAAGGAGACCTACGGCGGCGGACGTTTCCTCTACACCGCGCCGCCGGTGGATGGACTCGTGGTGGTCGACTTCAACCGCGCCTACAGTCCGCCCTGCGTCTTCACCCCCTATGCCACCTGCCCACTGCCTCCCAAGGGCAACAAGCTGCCGCTGCGCGTCGCCGCCGGCGAGCTGGTCTGGAGCGGCGCCCCCGGGCACCGGTGAGCGCCGGCGAGGGGCTCTACGAGCAGGTCCTCGCCGCGAGCGGCGGGGAGCTTCCCACCGCCCGCCCGCCGCGCCCCTCGGCGTCGGTCGTGCCGTGGCGAGAGGGCCCCAACGGCCTCGAGATCTTCTGGTTGCGCCGTGGGCGCGAGCTCCCCTTCATGGGGGGATGGCACGCCTTCCCCGGCGGCGCGCTCGACCGCGCCGACGCCGAGCGGCCGGTTCACGGCACGCCCGTCGGCCTCGCTGCGAGCGGCTGGACCGCGGCTTCGGCCGATCCGGAGGAGGCGCCGCGCGATCCCGATCTGCTGCCCGGAATCGTCGCCTGCGCGCTGCGCGAGCTCGCGGAGGAGACCGGGCTCGCGATCGCGGACGCCGCGCGCCTGACCTTCGCCGGCCGCTGGCTCACCCCGCCCTTCTCGCCGCAACGCTTCGACAACCGCTTCTTCCTGCTCGCTTGGCAGCGGGCGGACGGCGAACCCTCCGCCGTCCCGCCCGAGTCGGAGTCCGGAGAGTGGATCGCGCCGGCTGCGGCGCTCGGCCGGGTCGAGCGCGGCGAGGTGCTGGTGGCGCCGCCGATCCTCCACCTGCTGCGGGTCCTCGGCGAGGCCGGCCCCGACGCGGGCAGGTCGCGCCTGCTCGATCCGAGCGAAGCCAATCTCGGTCGCTTGCGCCGCCTCGAGCTGCGGCCCGGCATCCTGCTCTTCCCGCTCGCCGCCGCGACGCTGCCGCCAGCGAGCCATACCAACACCTACCTGCTCGGCCACGGCGAGGCCGTGCTGGTCGATCCGGGCTCGCCGCACGAAACCGAGAACCTCAAGCTGCTCGAGGCGCTCGCCGCCGCCGCGTCACGGCTCGGCCGCCGTGCGACCGCCATCTGGCTCACGCATCACCATCCGGATCACGTGGCCGGCGTCGAGCGGCTGCGCCGCGCGCTCGATCTTCCGGTCTACGCGCATCCGCTGACGGCGGCGCCGCTCGCGCGGCGAGGCATTGCCGTCGACGGTTGGCTGCACGACGGGCAGCGCGTCCGGCTCGCCGGCGATCCCGCCACGACGTTGCAGGTGCACCACACGCCGGGCCACACGCGCGGGCACCTGGCGATCGAGATCGAGGAGACTCGGGATCTCCTGGCCGGGGACCTCGTCGCCGGCCTGGGGACGATCGTCATCGATCCCCCGGAAGGCGAGATGGAGAGCTACCTCGCCTCGCTCGAGCGCATGCGGCAGCTCGCCCCGCGCACCCTCTTCGTCGGCCACGGCGCACCCTTCCTCGACGCGACGGGCAAGCTCGCCGAGTATCTCGCCCACCGCCTGGCGCGCGAGCGGGCGATCCGCGACGCCTGGCGCCGCGGCACCCGGGCGCCGCACGCCCTGGTCGAGCAGGTCTATCCGGAAGTTCCGCTCGCGATCCGTCCGCTCGCCGAGCGGCAGGTGCTGGCGCATCTCTCGCGCCTCGAGCGCCGCGGCGAGCTCGCCGATTAGTCGTCGCGCGGCGCCGCGTCTTCTTCGAGATGCAGGGTGTGCAACAGGCGGTGGGCCACCGGCGCGACCAGCAGGCTCGCCACCGCCAGGAACGCGACCCCCGCGAGCAGAGCGTAGAACGTCGCGAAGAGCTTGCCGGCGCTGGTCGGGATCGGGTCGACCGGCCCCATGCCGGAGAGGATCATCGCCGCGTTGAGCGTCGCATCGAGCCACCCCAGGCCCACGCACCAGTGGTAGCCGGCGGTGCCCAGGGCGAGGAAAGCGAAGATCAGGGACGCGGCGATCGCGGCGTGGCCGGCGATCCGGCCGACGAAGACGCGCCGGCTGGCGAGCGGTTGCGAGCGATGCTCGTACTCCAATCCCAGGTTGAGCGCGCGGCCGCTCCCGGCTCGCTGCTTTCGGGACGGCCTGCCGCTCGCGCCGCTCATCGTCGATCTCCGCCGCCGCCGGTCGAGATCCTGCTCCGCCGAGGTCCCAGCGAGCGTAGCACCGTGCCGGTCACCGCCAACCGCTCAGCCGGCCGGCGGCAGGGCACTCGCGGCGTGGGGGCCGGGCAGGGCCGGCGGCGGGGCGTCGAAGCGTGCGCGGAGGGCCGCCTCGCGGAAATCGAAGATCGCCGCGACGTCGCGCTTGACAAGGAGCTCGTGAACCAGCCAGCCCCCCGGCACGGCGTAGCGCACTTGGTCGCCGACCAGAGTGCCGCCGAAGTGGGGGGTGAAGGTGTGGGTGTGCCGCCAGAGCCGGTAGGGGCCACGCCGCTGCACGTCGACGAAGCGCAGCGGCGGCTCCCAGACGCTGATCTCGCTCTGCCAGGCGAGCGGCAGACCGCGCACCCTCAGGCGATAGTCGATCTTCGCCCCCGGGCGAAGCTCGATGGGGTCCGGCGTGAGGATCTGGAAGTCGAGCCAGGGGGGCGTGAGCTGCTGCAGGTTGCGCGCATCGGCGAAGAACTCGAAGACGGTTTCGCGCGGCTTGGGCAGCCAGATCTCGCGCGCGATCTCGAAGACTCTCATGGCAAGCCCTACGCGAAGCCGGGCGATCCGGTTTGCCGCCGCCCTCGCGAGCGCGCCCCGGCCCGGTACAATGGCGACGCAGACGCCTGCGGGCCGACGGCCCGAGGGCTGGAGGATCGATGAGCCCGCACCGCGGCCCGAGCGCCGCCGAGATCGCCGACCGCATCACGCCGGAGGAGCTGCCGGGAGTCGCGGCTTTCCTGGGCGGTTACCTGCACGAGGATTTCGAGTCGGACTACCGCTCTCCGGCGCAAGCGGCTTTCGCCTTCGCCGGCGAGGCCGACGAGGACGACGTCCAACAGCTCTCGGAGGAGTGGGAGACGATGCGCCTCGCGGCGCGCGAGCTGCCACTGGCCGAGCTCAATCGACTGCTGCGCGAGCGCTTCCGCTGCGGTTGGTACCTGCTCGCCGCGAGCGAGATCGAGGCGGTGGCGCAAGAGCTCGAGCGCGCGCTGCGCGAATGAACGCAGCGCACGCCCGAGCTCGTTGAAGCTGCCGTCCGGTTGCCGCCTGCCGGCGGCTCCACCGGGTTACTGCGGAAAGGCCTCGACGTCGCCGCCGCTTCCGAACGTCCCCAGCCCGTTCTGATAGACCTTGGGCTGGCCGGTCACCGTGTCGGTTACCGTCACGGTGTAGGCCACGTTCGAGGCCGAGCCCCAGTAGACCCAGAAGGCATCGTTCAGATCGCGCCCGTCGAGCACCTTGAGGAGGAGCTCCACGTTGGCCGGCTCGAAGAACCAGAAGAGCCCGGTGTGTCCGGTGGAGTCGACGATCTTGGCGACCCCACTGCGGCCGGCGAAGTCCTGCCAGGTGACGTCGACGCGGAAGCGCCCGCCGTCCCCGAGATAGGCGGTGCGGTCGGCCGAGCCCTGCGCCACCAGGCCGGAGGCGAAGGCACTGTAGGCCGAGCCCGCCGCGAGCGCCACGCCGCGCAGCTGCAGCACTTCGGTGGTCGTTCCCGCGACGCGCACTTCGAGGTCGTAGCTGCCCGCCGGCACCTCGAGCGTCGCGCTGTCGCCGAAGGCCGCGCCGGCGACGAGCACCGGTCCGCCGATCAGCGCGATGTCGACCGCCGGAGCGTCCGGCGAGCCGTGGAAGAAGCGCAACCGCGCATTGCCATTGGCCGGCGTCGAGTTGTCGTCGACCAGCACCGCCGGGAAGATCTCGGCGAGCAGGTCGCTCGCCACGACGGTGTAGTCCGTCCCCGCGGCCACGGTGAGGTCCGCGTCGATGACCACCGGCGCCACCGCGCCGGCCGGTACCACCTGCACGTTGTAGGTGCCCGGGGGCAGCGCGGCGTAGTCGCTCACCGCGGCGAAGGGGAGGTTGGCGAAGGCGACGCCGCCGTTGACCCACACGTCGACAGCCGGCGCGTCGGGTGAATTGTGCACCACGCGCACCCGGGCCACGTCGCCCGGGTTGGTCGTCGTGTTGTCCACGGTGAGAATGGCGTCGAGCGGGGTCGCGGCCGAGACCGGGCCGGCGACCGACAGCGCGAAGCTGCACAGGATTCCCGCACTACGAAGCAGGGCTTTCATCGTCGTTCTCGCTCTCCGAGTCGCTGAGCTGCAGGTTGCGAAACGGCAAGTCGGCCCCTCGCCGTCTCATCTCGCGGGGGACGTCGCCCGCGCGGCGCCGCTCCGGGAGCGGCTGTCTTGCCCCTACCTACGGCGCCACGAGCGCTACGGATGAAGTGGCGAGAGGCGGTGGATCAGGAGGCTGCGGAGCTCGCCAGCGGTTCGACCGCCGGTTCCCACCAGGCCGCGCCCTCGGCGAAGTCGCGGCCTTCGTAGGGGCAGGTCGAGGCGAGATGGTCGCGCCCGAAGGCCGGCTTGCCGGCGTGCCGGCGGGCGAAGCGCGGATAGACGCTCGAGCAGCCGTGACAGAAACAACCGACGACCGGGCCGCGCCGCTCCGCGGGGAGCGCGCTGGCGGGGGCTGGAGGGGAAACGGATCGCATGGCGTAACCCTATCGAAAGCTCCCGCGCCCGCCAATCCTGTAGCATGAAGGGGTCGCGCCCGCGAGGCCATCGCGCGGCACCTTCCCCGGACCCACGGCCTCCCTTCGAGATCAGGACCTTCGCATGCGGCATCTTCTCCGCACCACTCCGCTCGCGCTGCTCCTCGCGGCGCTGGCGCTCCCGCTCTCCGCCCAGGTCGACCCTCCGCTTCCCGGCGACAAGAGCCGGGGCGAAGAAGCCGAGATCCGCGCCCGGCGCGCCTGGCTGATCCGCACCCGCGGCCTCGACCTGGTCGCGCGCCCCGCCGAGCGACGCGCCGGCGCGCTCGCCGAAGCGCGGGCGGCGCTCGCGGCGCGCGGGGATCGTCCTTCGAGCCTGGTCTGGCAGGCGCTCGGTCCGGCGCCGATGACCATGCTCGGCTGGGCGATGGGCGACGTGGCCGGCCGGGTGGACGCCCTGGCCGTGCACCCGAGCGACGAGAACGTGCTCTACCTCGGCGGGGCGGCGGGAGGTGTCTGGAAGAGCCTCGACGGCGGCACGAGCTGGACCCCCATCTTCGATCAGGTCGGGACCGCCACCATCGGCGCCATCCTGATCGAGACGGCCGACCCGCTGCGCGTCTGGGTCGGCACCGGCGAGCACGCCACCGACTGCTACGGCTACTTCGGCCTCGGACTCTTCCTGTCAACCGACGGCGGCGCCACCTGGACGGCGAAGAACGGCACGGCGCCGAACGCGCTCGAGCTCTCGTTCATCTCGACGATCGTGCAGCACCCGAGCGACGCACAGGTCCTGCTGGTCGGCGGGCACGGCTTCTGCGACAACGGCGTGCTCGAAACGGGCGGTCTCTTCCGCTCGACCGACGGCGGCGACAGCTGGTCGCGCGTCGCGACCATCCCGTCGGCGGTGAGCGACCTGGTGGTCGATCCGAGCTCGCCGAACACCATGTACGCCGCGGTCGGGCGGAGCTCGGCGGCGCAGCACGGGGTCTACAAGTCGAGCGACGGTGGGGCGACCTGGAGCCAGCTGCCCCTCGCCACTTTCAGCCCGGCGCCCACGTCGGTCGCCTGGAACCGCCTCGCGATGGCCCCCTCGGCGCCGGCGACGCTCTATGCCCTGATGAACGTGCCGGGCGGCACCTGGCTCTACAAGACGGTCAATGCGGGCGCGGCCTGGACGCGCACCAACGCTTCCGCCTGCGAAGGCCAGTGCTGGTACGACCTGACCCTCGAGGTGCACCCGACGGTTCCGGAGACCCTGCTCGTCGGCTCGATCCGCTTCGCGCGCTCGACCAATAGCGGCGCCACGCTCGACTACCTGACCGCGGGCTGGGGCGGCGCCCAGAAGGTCCACCAGGACACCCACCTGCTGCGCTATTCGAAGCTCACCGCGAACCGCTTCTGGGTCGGCTGCGACGGCGGCCTCTGGCGCACCGACAACGGCGACCAGCCGGCCGCGACGATCGCCTTCGCCAACCTCAACGCGGGGCTGGAGGTCACCCAGTTCTACGACGTCGCGGTGCACCCCGATGACGCCTCGACGCTCTTCGGCGGCTCGCAGGACAACTCCTCCGAGGGCCGATTCGCGTCGAGCGTCTGGGACGTCACCGAGGTGACCGGGGACGGCTTCATGAATCTCGTCGACCCCGCCAACCCGTCGATCGTCTTCCAGACCAGCTATCCGTGGAGCAGCCTGCCGAGCCTCATCCGCTCGGCCTCCGGCGGCGTGCCGGGGAGCTTCTGCTGGGTCGGGACGAGCGGAATGTCGACCGGTCCCTTCCCCTGGGTGACGCCGCTCGCGATCCACGACTCGGGACCTGCCACGCCGAGCTACGTCTTCGTGGCCTCGGACCGGATCTACCGCAGCGACGCCGCCGCCGGCTGCGCGCCGGCCTGGGCCACCATCTCGGGGGATCTCGCGGCGAGCGGCTCGATCTCCGTGCTCGAGCCGGTCTCGATCGGCGCGGTCCGCCTCTACGCCGGCACCGAGGACGGGCACCTGCACCGCTCGGACAACGCCGGGTCGGCCCTGCCGAGCTTCGCGGACATCACCGGCAACTACCCGGGCGGCTACGTCAGCGACGTCGAGGCCGACCCGCTCGCGCCGTATCGCGTCTACGCCACTCGCGGCGTCTTCGGTGGCGCCAAGCTCTACCGCTCGGAGACGAGCGGCGGCAACTGGTCGGCGGTCGGCGCCGGTCTGCCGGACCTGCCGACCAACGCCGTGGCGGTCGATCCCAGCGCGCCGCACCGCGTCTTCGCGGCCAACGATCTCGGGGTCTACCTGAGTCTCGACTACGGCGCCAGCTTCACGCCGCTGTTCGACGGCATGCCGCTCGGCGTGCCGGTCACGGATCTCGAGATCGACGACGATCCCCACGTGCTGATCGCCGGCACCTACGGGCGCGGCGCGTGGCGGCTCGACCTCGACGACGCGGCGCTGTTCGTCGACGGCTTCAACGCCGGCGACACCAGCCGCTGGAGCGAGACCTCGCCCTGAGGGCGCGGCCGGCGCTCGGCACGCGGCGATCAGCGCGCGGCGATCAGGTCGCTCTGCGAGAAGAAGAAGGCGAGCTCCAGGGCGGCGTTCTCGGGCGAGTCGGAGCCGTGGATGGCGTTGCGCTCGATCGACTTGCCGTAGAGCTGACGCAGCGTGCCCGGCGCCGCCTTGGCGACGTCGGTCGCCCCCATGACCTCGCGCAGGTGGGCCACGGCGTTGGCGCGCTCGAGGGCGACCGGCACCACCGGCCCCTCGGTCATGAACGCGACCAGGCTGGCGTAGAAGGGGCGCTCCCGGTGCACGGCGTAGAACGCCTGCGCCTGGGCCGCGGTGAGGTGAACGACGCGGAGGCCGCGCAGCTTGAATCCCTCGCTCTCGAGGTGAGCGAGGACCTTGCCGGCATTCCCGGCGGCGACGGTGTCCGGCTTCAGGATGGCGAGCGTCATCTCCATGAAATCGATCTCCTGACGGCTGATGTCTCGGGTTGGCGCGGCGAGCGGCTCCCGGACTCCGGGAACCGCTCGACTCAGCCTATCGCAGTCGTACGGCGCGGGCGCGGCCGCCGCGAACGAGACCGGCTCCCGGAGCTCAGCTCTTGGAGAGCTCGGCCACCGCGGCGAGGACGTCGGCCGCCTGCTCCGCGGTCGAGGCCTCGAGATCGCGCCAGACCAGCGCGCCGTCCTTGAAGAGGAAGGCCTGGCGCTTGGCGAATCCCAGGGTGTGCGGCACGCCGAAGGCGTCCATCACCTTCTTTTCCTTGTCGGCGAGCAGGGTGAAGGGCAGCTTGTACTTCTCCCGGAAGGCGCGCTGCCCCGCTTCGTCGTCGGAGGAGACGCCGAAGACCCGGATCCCCTGCTCGGTCAGCTTCGCGTAGGCGTCGCGCAGGCTGCAGGCCTGCTTGGTGCAGCCCGGCGTGTCGGCCTTGGGATAGAAGTAGACCAGAGTGAAGCCCTTGCCCCCCGCCGTCGCGAGCTCCACCGGGCGGCCATCCTGATCGTTGACGGTGACCGCCGGCAGCGGCGCGCCGTCGGCGAGCTCTGCGGCCTTCGAACCGAAGCTGAACATCGTGAGTCCTCCGAAAAAGGCGATGGTGGCGAGACAGGCGATTCCACGACGGCTCATGGGACTCCTCCGGCGAATAGGTCCTAAGGGTTCTACGGCGGCGCGCGGCGTTCGGCCTTAGCCTCCGGCCCCCTCCTCGACCAGGGGCTCGAGATCGGCCTCCGCGTCGGTCAGCCGGAAGACCGTGCCGACCGCCTCGAACTCCCCTCCGGCGCCGAGCAGCAGCGCGGAGCCGGCCGGCAGGCCGAGGCCGAACTTCGCCGCCGAAGCGGTGAGCAGACGCCGCAGACGGCGATCGTGCCCCGGGTCGAAGTTGGGCTCGATCACCCCCTCGGGCATCAGTCGCAGACCCGGCAGCACGCGATCGCCGGTGACCGAACGCGCCGCGACGCCGCAGGCTTGCGCCGCCGCGGCAATCGCCACCACCACTCCGCCGCCCGCGAGCTTGCTGGTCAGCGCTTCGGCGGCCGGGGACTCGGCGAGCGCGTCGAGCAACTGCTCCGCGACGCCCCCGCCCAGATAGACCGCGGCGCAGCCGAGGATCCGCTCGGCGTTGCGCCCGCGGCGTGCGTCGCGCTCGCGGTAGATCGGAATGAGCTCCATCTGGCGCTCGAAGACGCGTCCCAGGTAATCGGCGAAGTGGCGTCCGTAGTCGACCGAGCCCGAAGCCGCGGGAACGAAACCGATCGGCCCCGGGGGGCAGCGCTCGAGCCAGACCTGATCGACTGCTTCGGTCTCGCCGAAGGTGAATTCGCCGCCGCCGAGCAGGGCGAGGCAGCCGCCGCGTTGGTTGGGCCGGTCGGTCATGCCCTCATTCTGCCTCGTCCCGGCTCCGGCCGCCCGCCGCGACCGTCACACCCCTGCCACGCCCTCGAACAGGGCGCGCAGATCGAGCGTCGGGGTATGCGACCGCGAGGCGAGCTCGACGTAGCTCGCCGCCAGACGGTCCTTGCCCGCGCCGAGCGCCGTCGCCACCAGCCCCAGGGCCTCCGGCAGCTCGCTGGTTGGGAGCTCGGCCACCAGCATCGTCCAGGTCGCCTCTTCGAGCACGTTGAACGCCGAGAGCACTTCGGCGAGGTCGAATCCGGCCGCGAAGCGTTCGTGCGCGATCCGCTCCGCCTCCTTGCCCAGCCGGGTGAGATTGCGCTCGGCGACGGCGCCGGCCATCAGGTCGTACAGCCGCTCCAGACGCTCGCGCCGGACCGTGGCGCCGGCCGCCTCGTAGTGCGCCAAGTGCGCCCGCTCGAGCGCGGTGGTGGCCTGGGCGAGCACCGCTTGGCGCCGCTCGGCGAGCAGATCGGCGAGTCGCATCGAACCTCCTCCTCCTCCGCTGGCGCGGGCCGGTCAGCGGTCGAGCTCGTCGACGTCGACCTGGCCGGTGAGACGGCGCCGCCAGTTCGACCACCCGAGCCCGACCCCGAGCACCAGGCCGAGCGCGACCAGCGCGATCCAGGCTGCAGTCTTCGGACGGCTGGGATCGAGCCACCCTTGCTGTGCGAGCAGCCAGACCGCGGAAGCGATCACCAGCCCGCTCAGCAGGACGCCGAGCCAGCCCAGCGAAGCGATCGCCGCGCGCAGGTAGACCACCCAGGAACAGAGCAGGAGCGCGCCGAGGAAGGCCTTGGACGCGTCGAAGCCTCCCTCGCCGAGCCCCCCGCCGCCGAACACCCAGTGGTGGTACGAGAAGCCGCTCGGATTGTAGGTGAGCAGCACCAGCGCCATCGCCACCGCGATCCGCCAGAGTACTCCGCCCAGGCCCATGCCTTCGCGCGCCATCCGCGCCGCCTAGCGCCCCAGCGCCTTGGCCGCGGTCGCCCCGAGATCGGCCGGCGAGTCGCAGACCAGGATGCCCGCGGCGCGCATCGCCTCCATCTTGGCCGCCGCCGTCCCCTTGCCGCCGGCGACGATCGCTCCCGCGTGCCCCATGCGCCGTCCCGGAGGGGCGGTGCGGCCGGCGATGAAGCCGATCACCGGCCGGTCGTAGTTCGCCTGGATCCAGGCCGCCGCGTCCTCCTCGGCCTGGCCGCCGATCTCGCCGATCAGGATCACCGCGTCGGTGTCCTTGTCCGCGGCGAACGCCTTGAGGACGTCGACGAAGTTGGTGCCGTTGATCGGGTCGCCGCCGATGCCGACGCAGGTCGACTGGCCGAGCCCCAGGCAGGTGAGCTGCCAGACCGCCTCGTAGGTGAGCGTGCCCGAGCGCGACACGACACCGACCCGGCCGGGCCGGTGAATGTGGCCCGGCATGATGCCGATCTTCGCCTGCCCGGGCGAGATGATCCCCGGGCAGTTCGGACCGATCAGCCGTACCTTTCGCCCCGCGAGGAACGCTTTCACCCGGATCATGTCGTTGACCGGAACGCCTTCGGTGATCCCCACGATCAGCTCGACGCCGGCGTCGGCGGCCTCCATGATCGCGTCGGCCGCGAACGGCGGCGGGACGAAGATCATCGAGGCGTTGGCCCCGGTCGCTTCGCGCGCCTCTTGCACCGAATCGAAGACCGGGATGCCCTCGACCGTGTCACCGCCCTTGCCCGGCGTCACGCCGGCCACCACGTTGGTGCCGTAGTCCCGGCAGCCGAGAGCGTGGAACTTGCCTTCCTTGCCGGTGATCCCCTGCACCACCAGCCGGGTCTCCTTGGTCAGCCAGATGGCCATCACGCGCCTCCTTTCACGGCCGCGACTACTTTCTCGGCCGCGTCGGCCATCGTCTCGGCAACCTGGAAATGGAATTCGCTGTCGCGCAGGATCGCGCGCCCCTGCTCGACGTTGGTACCCTCCAGCCGCACCACCACCGGCAGCTTCACGCCGCCCAGCTCGCGGAGCGCCTCGACCACGCCGCTGGCGATCCGGTCGGTGCGCGCGATGCCACCGAAGATGTTGATCAGCACCGCCTTGACGCTCGGGTCGGAGATCAGGATCTGGAAGGCGTTCTTCACCGCCTCCTGCGAGGCCGAGCCGCCGACGTCGAGGAAGTTGGCCGGCGACGAGCCGTAGAGCTTGATGATGTCCATCGTCGCCATGGCGAGCCCGGCGCCG
>CAZPZW010000018.1:0-30510 GCA_964591165.1 uncultured Thermoanaerobaculia bacterium
AGATCATGAAGATCGCCCAGGAGCCGATCTCGCTCGAGACGCCGATCGGCGAGGAAGAAGATTCGCATCTCGGGGACTTCATCGAGGACAAGTCGGCGGTCTCGCCGATCGACGCGGTGGTCTCGGCCTCGCGGCGCGACGAGGTGCGGCGCGTGATGAAGACGCTCACCCCGCGCGAGGAGGAGGTGCTGGCCAAGCGCTTCGGCCTCTCCGACGGCACCGAGCACACCCTGGAGGAGGTCGGCCGCATCCACAACGTCACCCGCGAGCGGATCCGCCAGATCGAGTCGAAGGCTCTGCGCAAGCTGCGTCACCCCTCGCGGGCGGCGAAGCTGAAGCCGTTCCTCGACACCGGCCTGTAGGGATTCGCCCACCCCCCGCCCGGCCTGCCGCTTGGCAGCCCGGGCGCGGTTTCGATACGATTCCGCTTCGCGCCCCTGCGGCGCCACCCTTCCTGGGTAGCTCAGTGGTAGAGCGATCGGCTGTTAACCGATTGGTCGGGGGTTCAAATCCCTCCCCAGGAGCCACCTCCTCCCTCTCCTGAAGGCCCCGCTCCGGCGGGGCCTTCGTCGTTCGGGGCAACCCCCCTTGACATCCCGCGCGCGTTGAATAACTATGCGCATCCCTTGGATATGACGGGATGCCGACCGACCTCGAGCTGAGAGAGCGCCGCCGCCGGGCGATCGTGGAGCTGGTCTCTCGCGCGCGCATCGCGAGCCAGGAGGAGCTGCTCGCCCGGCTCGCCGCGCGCGGCATCCGGGCGACCCAGCCCTCGGTGTCGCGCGACCTGCGCGATCTGGGGGTCGCCAAAGCCGGTGGGCGCTACGTCCTGCCGGCGGCGCTCGGCGAGGAACGACGCGACGAGCTCGCGGACATCGCCGACTTCGTGCGCGACGTGCGTGCCGCGGGATCGCATCTGGTGGTTGTCGTGACCACCGTCGGAGCGGCGCAGACCGTCGCCATCGCCCTCGATCGCGCCGGCTTTCCCGAGCTCGTCGGGACGGTCGCCGGCGACGACACCATTTTCGCCGCCACCCGCAACGCCGCCGAGCAGCGCCGCCTGCTGGCGCGCTTGAACCGGCTGCTCGCGGAGCGCCGCGAGGCCTGACGGCCGCGCGACCTCCGCCCGCGCCGCTCACTTCCGACCAGGACCGCCATGACCGAAACCGTCGTTCTCGCTTTCTCGGGGGGGTTGGACACCAGCTGGTGCATCCCCCATCTCCAGGCGACCCGCGGCTGCGAGATCCTCGCCGCGACCGTCGACACCGGCGGACTCGACGCCCGGGCGGCGGCCGATCTCGCCGCCCGGGCGGCGGCGCTCGGGGCGCGCGAGCACGTCCTGATCGACGGCAAGCCGGAGTACTTCGCGAGCGTCCTGCGCTTCCTCGTCGCCGGCAACGTGCGCCGCGGCGGCACCTACCCGCTCTCGGTCGGCGCCGAGCGGAGCGTCCAGGCCAAGGCCGTGGCGCGCCTGGCGCGCCAACGGGGAGCGATCGCGGTCGCCCACGGCTCGACCGCGGCGGGCAACGACCAGGTGCGCTTCGAGGTGGCGCTGCGCGCCTTCGACCCGGGGCTCGAGATCCTCGCTCCGGTGCGCGACACCGGCGTCGCGCGCGCGGCGCAGGTCGAGCTTCTCGAACGGCTGGGCCTGCCGGTGCCGCCGCACGGCGCCGCCTATTCGGTCAACCGGGGCCTGTGGGGGACGACGATCGGCGGCCAGGAGACCAAGCGCTCCGACCTGCCGCTGCCAGAGGAGGCCTGGGTGGCGACCCGCGGCGCCTTCGCGGCGCCGCTCCCCCCGGCGCGGCATCGCCTCGCCTTCGAGCGCGGCATCCCGTCGGCGCTCGACGGCCAGCCGCTCGACCCGGTCGCGCTGATCGAGCGCCTGGAGAGGATCGCCGCGCCGTTCGGCATCGGCCGCGGCATGCACCTGGGCGAGACGGTGCTCGGCATCAAGGGACGGGTCGCGTTCGAGGCGCCGGCCGCCGAGACGATCCTGGTCGCCCATCGCGAGCTCGAGAAGCTGGTGTTGACCGGCCGTCAGCTCAAGACGAAGGAGCTCGCGGCGGCGCTCTACGGCGATCTGGTGCACGAGGGGCAGCACGCCGATCCGGCGGCGCGCGATCTCGAGGCGCTGCTCGCCTCCTCGCAGGAGCGGGTGAGCGGCGACGTCGAGCTGCTCTTCCGGCCGGGCGTCGTCGCGGTGCTGGGCGTGACCTCGCCCTACTCGCTGCTCGCCGCCTCGCGGGCGGCCTATGGCGAGACGGCGGCGGAGTGGAGCGCCGCCGACGCACGCGGTTTCGCGCGCCTGGTGGCGCTCCCCGCCGAGCTCCACGCCCGCGCCGGATCGTCCGGAGGCGAGCGATGAAGAGCGTCGTGCTCGACAAGATCGGTTCGGTGACGCGCAACTGCGGCCTGAAGCGCGAAGTGCGCCTGGCGCCCGACATCCCGTGCGAGGAGGGGGTGGTGGTCGCCGTGCGCCTGAAGAACGACAAGAACGTCTACAACCAGCTCGAGCTGCCGAGCGGCCGCATGGCGCAGCTGCGGCGGGGCGATCTCGTCGCCGGCTGCCTCGGGCACCGTCACGCTCTCTTCGGCTACTCGGGGCGGATCCCCGAGCGGCTCGCCCCCGGCGACACGGTGAATCTGCTCAACCTGGGCGGGGTGCTCGGCATCTGCGACTCGGTCAATCCCGACCTCGGGCGGCCCTTCGAGTGCGAGGTGTTGGGCGCGGTGCTCGCTTTCCAGGTGCTGGGCGAGCGCATCGGACATCCGGCACGGATCGCCCGCGAGCCGCTGGCGCCCCGCCCGGCGCTCGATGCCCGCGGCGTCCCGCTCGTCGCCCTGGTCGGCAGCTGCATGAACGCCGGCAAGACCGCGGCCGCCTGCGCCCTGGTGCAGGAGCTCACCCACCGGGGCCTGACCATCGACGGCTTCAAGGCGACCGGCGTCTCGCTGCGTCGCGACATCCTCGCCATGGAGGACTCCGGCTGCCGCCAGACCGCGATCTTCACCGACCTCGGGGTCGTCTCGACGACCGGCGCCAACTCCGCCCAGGTGACCCGCACCCTCGCCACCCGCCTCGCCGCCGCATCACCCGACGCGATCGTGGTCGAGCTGGGGGACGGTCTGCTGGGTGCCTACGGCGTCGACGCCATCCTCGCCGACCCCGAGCTCCGCGCGGCGTTCACCGCCGTGGTCCTGGCGGCGAACGATCCGGTGGCCGCCTGGGGTGGGGTCAAGATCCTGCGCGAGACCTACGGCATCGAGCCGGCGGCGGTGACCGGGCCGGCGACCGACAACGCGGTGGGCGTCGCGCTGATCGAAGAGCGGCTGGGTGTGCCGGCGGTCAACGCGCGCACCGCGCCGGCGCGCCTCGCCGAGGTGGTGCTGGCGCGGCTCGGGCCGCAGTTGGGCGCCAAGGCGGGGTCGGCATGAACGGCGAGCGGATCCCGGCGGCGATTCTGGGCGGCACCGGCTACGTCGCCGGCGAGGCGATCCGCCTGCTCGCCCCGCACCCCGGCTTCGCGCTCACCATGGTGGTCTCCGAGTCGCGTGCCGGGGAGCGGATCGACGGCGTCTTCCCGCATCTGGCGGGGCTGGTGGGCGAGCTCCGCTTCACGCCCCCCGCCGCGCTCGCCGATCTGCTCACCGTCGCTCCCCGGGTGGCGCTCGTCTCGGCGGCGCCGCACGGGGCTTCGGCGACCGCGGTCGCGGCGGCGATCGCCGCCGCCGAGCGCGCCCGGGGCGAGCTCGCGGTGGTCGATCTCTCGGCCGATTTCCGCTTCGCCGATCCGGCCGACTACGCGGCGGTCTACGGTCACCCGCACGCCACCCCGGCGCTCCTGCCGCGCTTCGCGCGCGGCCTGCCCGAGCAGCTGGCGTCTCCCGCGGAGCGCTGGGTCGCCCATCCCGGCTGCTTCTCGACCGCCGTGCTCCTGGCGGTGGTGCCGCTGCTCGCGAGCGGGCTCGTCGAGCCGCGCTTCGCGGTGGCGGCGATCACCGGCTCGACCGGGAGCGGACGAACGCCGAACGCCAAGACCCACCATCCCGAGCGCCGCTCGAACGTCGTCGCCTATCAACCGCTCGCCCACCGCCACGCGCCGGAGATGCGCGCCTTCGCCGCCGCGGCGACCGGCGTCACGCCGGAGATCGACTTCGTGCCGATCTCCGGGCCCTATGCCCGCGGCATCTACGCCACGGTGCAGACCCGCCTCGCGGCGGCGGGAGCCTCGGCGCGCGAGCTCCACGCGGCGCTCGCCAACGCCTACGCCGGCTCGCCCTTCGTCGCTGTGGGCCAGGAACCGCCGAGCCTGACCGAGGTGGTGGGGACCAACCGAGCGCGGATCGGCGTGGCGCTCGCGGGCGACGCGGTCGCGGTGACGGTGGCGATCGACAATCTCGTGAAGGGCGCGGCCGGAGGGGCGGTGCAGTGGCTCAACCGGCTCTTCGGCCGCCCCGATGACGAGGGGCTGCAACTGCCCGGCCTGGGGTGGCTGTGAGCGCCCGGCCTCTCGGAGCGCTCGGCCGCTTCTTCTCGCTGGGCGAGATCGGCCCGGCGGGCGCCGCCGAGCTGGTGGCGCTCGCGGCGCGGCTCGAGCGCCGGCTGGAGCCGCGGGCGCTCGCCGGCAAGATCGTCGGACTGCTGTTCATGAATCCGTCGCTACGCACGCTCGCCTCGATGCAGGCCGCTGCCGCGCGCCTCGGCGGGACCAGTTTCGTGATCCAGCCGGGGGCCGGCAGCTGGAAGCTCGAGACGCGCGACGGCGTGGCGATGGACGGCGAGGCCGCGGAGCACGTGCGCGAGGCGATCCCCGTGCTCGCGGGCTATTGCGACCTGCTCGCCGTGCGCTCCTTCGCGTCGCTCGTCGACCTCGAGCGCGACCTCGCGGATCGCGACATGGCGACCCTCGCGGCACTCGCGCCGGTGCCGTTCGTGAACCTCGAGTCGGCCGCCGATCACCCCTGCCAGGCGCTGGGCGACTGGAAGACGCTCGACGAGCTCGCCGTCCCGCGGCCGGGCAAGCTGGTGCTCTCCTGGGCCAACCATCCGAAGCCGTTGCCGCTCGCCGTCCCGGCGGCGGTCGCCGAGATGGCGGCGCTGCGCGGCATGGAAGTCGTCGTGCTGCGCCCCGCGGACTACGCCCTTCCACCCGCGCTCACCGAGCGCCTGGAGCGCGCCGCCGCGGCCGGCGGCGGCAGCTTCGCCGAGACCGCCGAGCGCGCGGCGGCGCTCGCCGGCGCCGACGTGGTCTACGCCAAGTCGTGGGGCTCGCCGCGCTACTACGGCGACCTCGCGGCGGAGCAGGCGGCGCGTCGCGAGCTCGCCGACTGGTGTGTCGACGAGCCCTGGTTCGCCCGCGCGCGGCCGGAGGCCAAGCTCATGCACTGCCTGCCGGTGCGCCGCGACGTGGTGGTGGCTTCGCGCTTGCTCGACGGCCCGCGCAGCGCCGTGGTGCGCCAGGCCCACAACCGTCTCTACGCGCAGATGGCGGTGCTCCACCACCTGCTGGCCGGTACCTAGGAGAAGACGATGCACGATCTCGGATCGCGGATCCTGGAGGTCGCGGGGCTCAAGCACGCGCTCCCCTACCTGAGGCTCTTCCAGGGAAAGGTCTTCGTCATCAAGCTCTCGGGCGAGGGGCTCGTCGAGCGCGCCCCGCTGCTCGCCTTCCTCGAGCAGGTCGAGCTGCTGCATCGACTGGGGATCCGCGTCGTCCTGGTGCACGGCGGCGGACCGCAGACCAGCGCGCTCTCCGAGCGGCTCGGCATCGCGGTGCGCCAGGTCGAAGGGCGGCGGGTGACCGACGCGCCGACCCTCGCCGCGGCGATCGCCGCGACCGCCGGCACGGCGTCGACCGCGCTCCTTGCCGCGAGCCGGCCGGTGGGACTGCCGGCCGTCGGCATCTCGGGCGTCGACGCCGCGACCCTGGCGGTGCACCAGCGCCCGCCGGTCGAGATCGGCGGCGATCGGGTCGACTTCGGCTTCGTCGGCGACGTGGACCAGGTGGACCGCCGGCTGATCGACCATCTGCTCGCCGGCGGCTACGTGCCGGTGGTGGCGCCGCTCGCCGCGAGCGCCGACGGCCAGGTGTTGAACGTCAACGCCGACACGATCGCCGCCGAGATCGCGGTGGCGCTCGGCGCGGCGAAGCTGATCCTGGCGCTCGGCGTCCCCGGACTGCTCGAGCGGCGCGAGGATCCCGCTTCGCTCGTCCACCTGACCGACCTCGCGGGTCTCGCGGAGCTCGCCGCGCGCGGCGCGCTGGCGGGCGGCATGCTGCCCAAGGCGCGGGCGATCGAGCGCGCTCTGCGCGGCGGCGTGCCGCGAGTCCACCTCGTTCCCTTTGCGACCCCCGACGCGCTGCTGGTCGAGCTCTTCACCAACGAGGGGATCGGCACCATGGTGGTGGCGGACGCTCAGGCCGCTGCGGCGGCGGCCCAGGCGTCGGCGAGCACGACCGGCGAGGTCGCCTCGTGACGCTCGCGGGCGAGGAGCTCCTCGCGCTGCACCGCGAGCTGGTCGCGATCCCTTCGATCTCCGGCGACGAGGCCGCGATCGTCGACCGGCTCGCCCGTTTCCTCACCGCGCACGGCGCGTCGGTCGAGCGCATCGGGGGAAGCCTGCTCGCCTGGGCTGGGGCCGATCCGGCTGCCGCGCCGCTGGTCGTCTTCGACACCCACGTCGACACCGTGCCGCCCTCTCCTGGCTGGAGCGGCGACCCCTTCGTGCCGCGCCGCGCCGAGGGGCGGGTGATCGGGCTGGGGGCGAACGACGCCAAGGCCTCGGTCGCCACCATGGTCGCCGCGCTGCTGGCGGCGCGCGTGCGCGAGCTCCCCTTCGCTCTGGGGCTGGCGCTGGTGCGCGGCGAGGAGACGCGCAACGAAGGGACCGCGGAGATCGTCGCCGAGCTCGCGCGCCGCGGGCTGCGCCCCGCGGCGGCGGTGGTGGGGGAACCGACCGGGCTCGACCTCGCGGTGACGCAGAAAGGACTGGTGGTGCTCGAGCTCAAGGCGCACGGCGAGGCGGCGCATGCCGCGCACGCCCGCGCCCTCGGGACGAAGAACGCGGTCCTCCAGCTGGCGCGCGACCTGGTGCTGCTCGCGGCCGCCGACCTGGGCCCGGAGGATGCCGAGCTCGGCAGCTCGACCCTCGAGCCGACGGTGATCTCGGGCGGTTCGGCGCGCAACGTCGTGCCGGCCGAGGCGCGCGCAGTGATCGACCTGCGGGTGAACGGCGTCGAGCCCGGCGGACGCCTGGTGGAGCGCCTGGCCAAGGCGGTGGGCGGCGAGCTCACGGTGGTGAGCGACCGCTTCCGTCCGGTGCGCACCGATCCGGCGAGCGCTCTGGTCGTCGCGGCGCGGCGCGCCCGGCCGGCGGCGCGCCCCTACGGGTCGGCCACCCTCTCCGACCTGGTCTTCTTTGCCGGCCTGCCGGCCGTCAAGGTGGGACCGGGAGCGAGCGAGCGCTCGCATCGCCCGGACGAGTTCGTTCTCGAGAGCGAGCTGGTCGAAGGGGCCGCCTTCTACATTCACCTGCTCGAGGAGCTGGCGAACGAAGCGAGGGCGGGCGCGCTCCGACCGACCGGCGAGGTGCCGTCGTGAGCCGGCTCTGGAATCAGGGCGCGCCGCTCGACGCGCGGGTGCTCGCCTACACCGCCGGGGAGGACCACGCGCTCGACGATCGCCTGGTGGCCTACGACGTCCGGGCGTCGATCGCCCATGTCGAGATGCTGGTCGCGCAGGGGTTGCTGGCCCCCCAGGACGGCGCCGCCCTGGGCGACGGCCTGCGCAGCCTCGCCGAGGAGCACGCGCGCGGACTCTGGCAGATCGAGCTCGCCGACGAGGACGTGCACACCGCGCTCGAGCGCCGGTTGACCGAGCGGTTGGGAGCGGCGGGCGGGCGACTCCACCTCGGCCGCTCGCGCAACGACCAGGTGCTCGCCGCGCTCCGCCTCTGGATGCGCGACGAAGCGGCCGAGCTCGCCGCCGCGGCGCGCGGCGTCGCCGCGGCGCTGGGAGAGGTCGCGGCGACGCACCCCGACCTCGCGCTGCCTGGCTACACCCATCTCCAACCCGCCATGCCCTCCTCGGTGGCGCTCTGGGCGGGGGGGTTCACCGCGGCGCTCGAGGACGACGCGCAGGGGTTCGAGGGATGCGCGCGCCGGATCGAGAGGAACCCCTTGGGCTCGGCCGCCGGCTACGGTACGCCGGGCCTGCCGATCGATCGCGAGGCGACGCGGCGCGCCCTGGGCTTCGCCGAGATCGAGCGCCCGGTGACCGCAGTACAGCTCGCCCGCGGCAAGGCCGAGGCGCAGCTGCTCTTCGAGGTGCATCTGCTGGTCGGCGATCTCGGCCGCCTGGCGGCCGATCTCGTCTGGTACGGCTCCAAGGAGCTGGGATTCGTCGCGCTGCCGGCGGCGATGACCACCGGCAGCTCGATCATGCCGCAGAAGAAGAACCCGGACCTCTTCGAGCTCGCCCGCGCCGCCTCGGCGGTGACCCTCGCTGCGCTGGTCGAGGCGCTCGCCATCCCGGCCAAGCTCCCCTCGGGGTACCACCGCGACCTGCAGCGGCTGAAAGCGCCCCTCTTCCGCGCCTGCGACCTGGCGCGCGCGACCGCCGAGCTCTTTGCGGCGACGCTCCCCGACCTGCGCTTCGTCGCCGAGCGGATCGTGCTCCCGCCCGAGCTCCACGCCGCCGAAGAGGCACACCGCCTGGTGCTCGCCGAGGGCATCCCCTTCCGCGAGGCCTATCGACGGGTGGCCGAGCGCTACCGGTCGGCCTAGCACGAGCCGGGGGCCTCAGCCCGCGAGGTGGCGCGCGAGGACCTGGCGTAGCTCTGCGGCGCGCTGGGCCCAGGTGTGTCGGGCGTGCGCCAGCCGAGCCGCCGCTCGTCCGAGGTCGCGCAGCTCGGCCGGGCGTGCGAGCCACCAGCGCAGCCGTTCGACCAGCTCTGCGTGAGAGCGAAAGGTGATCGCGGTCTCGCCATCGCGGAAGCCCAGCGCCTCGAGATCGTCCATGGCGTCGGCGACCGGGCAACAGCCGGCGCCGGCGGCCTCGAAGAACTTCGCCATGGGTTCGAGTCCCGGCCGCATCGCCACGTCGCGCGCCGGGACCCGGTCGAGCTCGTGGCGCCGTGCCAGCGGGGTGAGCAGGTCGGAGGAGACCGCCAGGCAGGCCAGGTAGCGCGCCAGGACCGCGCCCAGCTCGGGATACGGCGTGGTCTGGACCCGCGCCAGCGGCAGGTCGGCCTCGGCGATCGCCCGTTCGGCGATCACCCGGCAGAGGTAGGCGCTGCCGTAGGTGACGAGGCCCGCGCGCTCCCCCGCGAGGTCGGCGAAGCGCCGGGGCTCGAAGGCCTTGGCGACCCAGGCGGCGTCGATGCCGTCGTCGGCGAGTCGGTCGCGAACGGCGCGGCCCGAGGTGACCATCAGATCGAAGCGATGGCGACGGAAGACCGGGGGCCAGGTTCCCTTGAGGTTCGGATCGAACAGGTCGCTGTAGTTCTGGATCGCGTCGTGCTCGAGCAGCACGCGCAGGCCGGCGTAGTCGCCCCAGCCGAGCGGCTGAGCGTGGCGCAGGCGGCCGAAGGCGACGAAGAGCACGACCGCGTCGTAGGCGCGCAGAGGGATCTCACGGTCACTGCTGCGCAGCTCGCCCTCGGCGAGCGCCGCGAGATCGGCGGGCGCCAGGTCGAACTCCGGCACCTCCGCCAGGCGGTCGAGGAAGTCCTGCTCGAAGCGCGGCCGGGTGTAGGGGTGATGGAGGAGCAGCGCCTTCATTCTGCCGCGCGAGGCTATCGTCAACCGGCGAGAACTGATAGATCAGCAGCGCGGCGGCGTGCTGCAGCTCGACCGGCCCCGCAGGGTGGACGACCGATGCAAGATCAGCGCTGCGACCGGATCGATTTCTGGCACGTGCCGGCGGCCTGTCAGGACGCCGTGCGCGATTGGTATGCGGGACGCGCCCGCGCGTTGGCCGTGGACGGCACTCGATCGGTTCATCTGGAGCACCCCGCGGGCGGGGGGCGGGTGCTCAAGCTGAAGGGAGCGGGTCTCGCCGGCGGGCCGGTCGAGTTCGGCACCTACCATCGCACCGGACCGAAGGCGCCGGTCTTCGACTACGAGGGGCGCATGATGGAGGACGTCGCCGCGGGGCACGACGGCGCGTTTCGCGGCGGGGCCTCGTTCCAGCAGGCGGCGACCGAGTATCTTGTCGCGCAGCGCCTCCAAGCGCTCGGCTACGCGGTGGTTCCTTGTCTCGGCTACGGGCGCCTCTCCAAGGACGGACAGACCTCCTGGTTCTCCCTGTTCGAGCACGAGCCCGGCCTCTCGGGCGAGACGATCTACCCGCAGCTGCCGCTCGCGGCCTGGCTCCACCTCAACGGCGCGATCGGCGAGCTGCTGTTCACGCTCGCGGTACGCCACGACCTGATCGGCTACTGTTGGTACTCCGCCACCGCCGACGGCCGGTACCTGATCCGCGACCTGCATCCCTTCCGGCTCGCGGACCCGCTCAACATGTCGCAGATCTCTTGGGTGATGCAGCTCTTCTTTGCGCTGCACGTGCGCGGCAATGCGCAACGCCTGCGCGCCCTCGAGTGGCGCGATCCGCTTCTCCCGGAGGATCTCCACGTCTGGCAGTACCGCGCGTTCTGCCCGGGCGTGACGCTGGCCGATCACGATGCGCTACGCCACGAGCTGGTGATGCCCTACATGCTCGGCGCTCCGGCGGACTTCTCCGTCGATCGGCTCGTGCCGGTCCTGCGCAACAACCGGATCACCGCCGCGCTCATGGAAGCTTGCCCGCCGCAGTTCGCCAGGGTCTGAGAGGTCGCGTGGTAGCCCCGGCCGATAGCAGGCCGTGAGATCCCGCGCCCTGGCCTATTCCTCGTCGGAGGAGAAGACCTTGCGCCAGTGCGTCCGCTCTTGGGCGTGGGCTGGCGGCTTGCCGGCCGCTGCCTCGGCGGCGCGTGCTGTCTTGGGCGGACGGCGCGGACGGGCGCTCGCCCGCCGGGCAAGGCGCGACGCCGGCTCCACCTTGGCGCCCAGGGCCCGGCAGCGGCTGGCGAGCTCGTGATCCTCGGTGATCACCACCCAGGCGCGCGGCGCGGCGCGTACCGTGCGCACGATCGTCTCGTCGGCCGGTTCGGCGCCGCTCCAGACGACCTCGAGAGGACCGTACTGCCGCGCCACGTCGCAACGTTCCGGGCCGTCGAAGACGAGGCGCACCCGGGCGCGCTCGCGGGCCCAGGGGAGGAGGAAGCGCACCACCGCGTCGGCGGCCCGCGCTCCCGCGGCGCCGCCCAGCAGACCGCCCAGGTTCGAAGCATCGACGAGGAAGGCCATGGCGCGCTCCGACGCGACGATATCCGGAGCCGCCGTGGCCGGGCCAGCAGCGGTGCCCACTCGGGTTAGCATCGGTCCATGATCGAGACCTTCGACCACGGCGCGATCCGCGAGCTCCGCCTGGCGCGGCCGCCGGCGAACGCCCTCAATCCCGCCCTGATCGTCGCGCTGGCCGATGCGGTCGAGCGCGCTCCCGAAGAGGGGATCGGCGCGCTGGTTCTCTCGGGGCGGCCCGGGATGTTCTCCGGCGGGCTCGACGTTCCCGAGCTCCTGGCGCTCGACCGCCCGGCGATGCTCCGCGTGCTCACCGACTTCTTCCGCATGATGCGCGTGCTCGCCGCCTCGCGCGTGCCGATCGTGGCCGCGATCACCGGGCACGCGCCGGCGGGGGGCGCGGTCGTCTCGCTGTTCTGCGATCGCCGGGTGATGGCCGACGGCGACTTCAAGATCGGCCTCAACGAGGTGCGCGTCGGCCTCTCGCTGCCGCAGGTCATCCACACCGCGGCGGTGCGGGTGGTGGGCGCGCGGGAGGCCGAGCGGCTCGCGGTCGCCGGGCTGCTCGTGTCGGCCGGCGAAGCGCTACGCATCGGGCTGGTCGACGAGCTGGTGCCCCCCGAACAGGTGGTCGAGCGCGCGCTCGAGATCTGCCGCGACCTGCTGCGCCTGCCGGCCCGCGCGATGCGGGTGACCCGCGAGCTCTGCCGGCGCGAGCTCGTCGAGCTCTTCGACGCGCAGCAGGAGGCGACCTTCGCCCGCTTCGTCGACGACTGGTTCTCCGAAGAGACGCAAGGGGCGCTCCGCGCCCTCGTCGAGCGGTTGAAGAAACGCGGCTGAGGCGGAGCAACGCGCGGAGGAACCGATCATGGCCCACGACGATCTCGCTGCGAAGAGGTGCGTCCCCTGCCGCGGCGGCGTGCCGCCGCTCGCCGGCGAGGAGCTCGCTCGCCTGCTCGCCGCCCTCGGCCCGCTCGGCTGGCGGGTGGTCGAGGGGCATCACCTCGAGAAGGAGTACCGCTTTCCCGACTTCGCCCGGGCCCTGGCCTTCGTCGACCGGGTCGGGGCGATCGCCGAGGAGCAGGGACACCATCCCGATCTCACCCTCGCCTGGGGCAAGGTCGGCATCCGCATCTGGACCCACAAGGTCGACGGCCTCACCGAGAGCGACTTCGTCCTCGCCGCGAAGTGCGACCGCGCGCTGGCGCCGGCGGAGAGCCCCCGTTAGGCTCGCGCCGCCATGCCGCGCGAGACGCCAACGGCCGCGCCTCGGCTCGTCGTGCCCGAGCACGAGAGCAAGTTCCTGCTTCCGGCGAGCCGGGTCGTCGCGGCGCGGGCGTTGCTCCGGGGGACCTGCCGGCCGCAGGAACCGTTTGCAGCGAGCCGGGTGAGCACGCTCTACTTCGACTCCCGCCGCCTCGACCTCGTGGGCGAGAAGTGGGCGAGCGACTTCGCCAAGACCAAGGTGCGGTTGCGCTGGTACGACGGGCGCGGGCCGGTCTTTCTGGAAGTGAAGCGGCGGGCCGGCACACGACGCGAGAAGCTCCGCCGGCAGCAGCCCTACGCCGCCGCCGCGCTCGAGTCGGCCGCCGTCGCCGAGGTGCGCCGCTGGAACTTCTCCGAGATGCTCGGGCGGCTCGATCCCGAAGCGCTCCCGGGGCTCGAACCGACCGTCCGGCTGAGCTATCTGCGGGAGCGCTTCGTCCTGCCAGGCTCGACGGCGCGATTGAATCTCGACAGCGAGATCTCGATCGTCGAGCTCGCGCCCTGGTGCCCGGCCGCGCGGGACTGGCGGCCGCGGAACGCGCCGCTCGAGGTCGCGGTCGTGGAGCTCAAGGGGGAGCAGCGCGAGCTGCCCCCGGTGCTGCGAGCCCTCGCCGACCTCGGGGCGCGGCGCGGCGCGCTCTCGAAATACGCCGCCTGCCTGGCGGCCGACTGGGAATGACCGGGAGGATCCGATGCCGGACCTGTTGAAGCAGCTCGGCGCAACTTGGGAGGGGCGGGGCGAGAGCCTCGGACTCGGCCGGTTCCTCCTCCTGCTCGCCCTCTCGGCGCTCGCCGCGTTCCTGATCGCGCGGCTCTACGTGCGCTTCTTCGGCGCCCGCGCCAGCGGGAGCGATCTGCACCGCGCGTTCCCGCTGCTCGCCATCGCGGTCACCTCCATCTTCGTCTGCATCCAGTTCTCGCTGCCCCTGTCGCTCGGCCTCCTCGGCGCGCTGTCGATCGTCCGTTTCCGGACGCCGATCAAGGAACCCGAAGAGATCGGCTTCCTGATGATCGTCATCGCGACGTCGCTCGCGGCGGCGACCGGGCTGATCGCCTTTCTGGGCGGTGTCCTGGCGGTCGCCGTCGGCGCCTTGGTGGTGCAGGATCTGGTCCGCGGCTACTTCGCGGCGTCGCGCGACGGCGCATTGCTGATCGCGACGCTCGACGAGACGGCTTACGAAGCCGGCCGGGAGCAGCTCCTGGCGCTGCTCGCCGGCGCGGGCCGACGCGGCAGGATCGACAGTGTGACGGCACAGGAAGGGGTGGTCACGGTCGTCTGGCGCTACGGCAGTCTCGCTGCCGCCGAGATCCCGGCGCTCGAGCGCCGGGTTGCCGCGCTGGCGCGTCCACGGAGCCTGTCGATCGTCCAAGCCGGTCGCCCGTCGGGATGAGCCGACTGCCCGGCGGCGCGCGCCTGCTGGCCGGCGCGCTCGCGATCGTTGCGCTCGCGGCGCTCCTGGCGGCGACGCCGGTCGGCCGGCAGCTGGCCGGTGTCTTCGAGCGGCGCACCGCGCCGGCCCGGGCGCTCGGCTCCGCGCGGCTGCGCGCGGCGCTCGTGCGCGCCGAGATCCTCGCGCCGCAGCCGCCGGTCGGCGCCGCCGACCCGTGGCCCGGCGGAGAGTGCCCGCCGATCGAGCTCGGCCGGCCGCTCCCGGACGCGGCGGCGCCCTCGACCGGAAGCGCGCCACCGGAGGCGACCCGCCTCGGGCTGCCGCTGGTCTCCCTCTGGCTCGACCCCTGCCGCCTGGCGCGGCTGCATCAGCGCACCTGGCTGCACACCCGCGAAGGGGAGGAGGTGGGCTGGGTCTCGCTCTTCGTGGACGGCCGGCTGCGCTTCGCTTCGGCGGTCGGGGTCCGCCTGCATGGCGGGGCCAGTCGAGAGTATCCGCCGTACAGCTACCGACTCCACTTCCGCGACGAGTACGGCCGCGCGGGCGCGCCGCCGGAGCTGATGGCCGACGGCCTGGACGGAGTGGTCGAGCGGCTGGTGCTGGCCGAGCTCGACGACGAGGACCGCGACGGCAGCCCCTGGCCGCTCCCCGGTGAGACGGCCTTCGCCATCGCACGCCGGCTCGGCGCGGAGACGCCGTCGACCCAGCCCGTCTGGCTCGCGATCCCCGGCGAGCCGCCGCGCCCGGCGAGCGCGATCGAGCAGATCGGCCCCGCCTTCCTGCGCCGCCACTATGGGCACGACGAGTTCGATCTCGTGCGCGGCAAGCGGTTCGCGGGGGATCCGGACGAAGCCGTGGTGGAGGCCGAGCTCGCCTGGATCGCCGGTCAGCCCACGCCGCTCTCGGCGGAGGCCGCCGGCGAGCGTTACGATCTCGAGAGCCTCCTGTCCTGGCTCGTCGGCGCCGTCTTCTCGGGAACCGGCGACCTCTATCAGGACGCCCAGGTGCGCGACCGCACCGGCGCGGCGCGCGGCGGACGCTGGTTCTGGATCCACTGGGACCACGACATGAGCTTCCGCACGCCGCCGCGCCAGTCCCGCTTCGGCCGCTTCCGCGACGCTTTCTACTACGTCGTCTGGAGCACCCGCTCGACCGATCGGGGTCCGGCTCGTGCGCTCCTGCTGCGCCTGCTCGCCGAGGATGCGGGCTTTCGCGAGCGGGTGCGGAGCCGCTTCGCGCGAGCGCTCGCCGAGGAGCTCACGACCGACTTCCTCGCCGACCTGGTGGACGTGCGGGAGCGCGAGGCGCGGGCGCTCGGCTTCGCGGACCTTCACTTCGCGGCGACGCTTCGCGAGTACTTTCTGATCCGGCCCGACCAGGTGCGCGCCCAGGTCGAGGAGGTCCTCGCCGCGCTGGCCGATCCGGCGCTCGCCCGACCGCCGGGCATCGTGCAGTACCCGGCCCGCCGCGCGCCGGCACGCTGAGACGACAAAAGGCCCCGGACCGCTCGCGCGATCCGGGGCCTTGGGGTTCGATGACGGCGGCGCTGGGTTGAAACCTGCTAGCAGGTCCGGCGCCCGCCCGGAGGCGAGCCCTTCATCCCAAGACGCTGATCATCCAAGGAGGGACCCCTAGGAGGACGCCACCCCCATCGAGCCGCGTTGACTTGAATCCACTGGATCACCTCCTTGTCTGGGCGTCGCGGTGAAGCGGCGGACCCAACCCGCCCGGTCCGCGGAGCCGCCCGAGCTCCGCGGCGACCGCCGCGGCGCCCGAATGGCGCCGCGGAAGAATTGCGCGGGAGTCTGCGCCTCGCCGGGGCGGCTGTCAATCCTCCGCGCCGGAAAGCCGTTCTACGGGAAGATCCCCATGTCGCCGTAGGTGGTGCAGATCATGTCGATCGCCAGGATGAAGGCGGCGATGCGCAGGTCGGGCCGGTCGCCGTGCCGCCGGCGCATCTCGCGGATCTTCTGGTAGGAGGTGACCATCGTCTCCTCGAGGCCCGAGTTGACCAGATCCTCCTCCTCGGCACCGGCGGCGAAGCGGAGCTTCTCCGTCTCGGCGAAACGCTTGCCGGTCGCCGACTCGACGGCGGCGAGGAGTTGGCGGGCCGCGCGCTCCTCCCAGCGCTTCTCCATGCGCCCGAAGCGGACGTGGGAGAGGTTCTTCAACCATTCGAAGTAGGAGACGGTGACCCCGCCGGCGTTCAAGTACATGTCCGGGATGATCATCACGCCACGCTGGTAGAGCTGCTCGGAGGCCTTGGCGGTGACCGGGCCGTTCGCCCCTTCGGCGATGATCTTGGCGCGGATGCGTGCGCAGTTCTCCTCGGTGATCTGGTTCTCGAGCGCCGCGGGGATCAGCAGGTCGCAGTCGAGCTCGAGCGCGCTCGCGCGATCGGGCAGGTTCCTGGCGCCCGGGAAATCGAGGATCGACTTGGTGGCTTCGCGGTGCGCCACGACCGCCTCGAGATCGAGGCCGTTCGGGTCCTCGATCGAGCCCTCGCGCTCGGCGATGCCGACCAGCTTCGCCCCCGCCTCGACGAAGAACTTGGCGGCGTAGTAGCCGACGTTGCCCAGCCCCTGGACGACGAAGCGCTTGCCCTCGATGCCGGGCGAGAGGCCGAGCGCCCGCATGTCGGTGGCGTCGGCCATCGCTTCCCGCGTGCCGAAGTAGACCCCACGGCCGGTCGCCTCCTTGCGCCCGCGCACCCCGCCCTGGGCGACTGGCTTGCCGGTGACGCAACCGAGCGCATCGAGATCGTTCTGGGCGAGCGCGAGATAGGTGTCGGCGATCCAGCTCATCTCCCTGGCGCCGGTGCCGTAGTCGGGTGCCGGCACGTCGACCGCCGGGCCGATGAAGCCCTTGCGGAAGAGCTCGTAGGTGTAGCGCCGGGTGATGCGCTCGAGCTCGGCCTCGGAGTAGTTGCGACGGTCGATCCGGATGCCCCCCTTGGCGCCGCCGAAGGGGACCTCGACCATGGCGCACTTGTAGGTCATCAGCGCCGAGAGCGCCATGACCTCGTCTTCGTTCACCCGGTGGTCGTAGCGGATGCCCCCTTTGGTCGGCAACTTGTGCTGCGAGTGCTCGGCCCGCCAGGCATGGATCACCTCGATCGACCCGTCGTCCTTGGCGATCGGGAAAGCCATGTGGTAGACGCTGTTGCAGACCTTGATCTGCTCCAGCAGCCCTTTCGGGTAGTTGGTGTAGGCCGCGGCGCGGTCGAAGTTCTCGCAGACCTGTTCGAAGAAGCTGACTGGGTTGGACATGGGCCGCCCATGGGGAGCGCTCCGGGCGCCCCATTGCGCCCGGGAGCCGCCCCCACTCCGCCGGGGGGCGAGTTGTTGCGGATTCGCGGCCAGAATGGTGGCACGGCGCTCTGGGGACGCGCAAGGGGCGAAAGGCGCGCCCAACGGATAGCATGGCTCGCCGTCGGCAGTACCGCTTTCGCCGCAGATCTCTCATTCCAGGAGTCGAAAGGAGCAACGATGGCCGTCAAAGGCGTGAATCCGTTCGAAGTCGCGCAGGCGCAGTTCGACAAGGTCGCCGCCATTCTCGATCTCGACCCGGCGACCCGGGACCTGTTGCGCTTCCCGATGCGTGAATACAGCTTCGCCATCCCGGTGCGGATGGACGATGGGCGGGTGAAGATCTTCCGTGGCTTCCGCGTGCAGCACAACGACGCGCGCGGCCCGGCCAAGGGGGGCATCCGCTTCCATCCCCAGGAGACCCTCGACACGGTGCGCGCGCTCGCCACCTGGATGACCTGGAAGTGCGCCGTGGTGGACATTCCGCTGGGCGGCGGCAAAGGGGGCGTGATCTGCGACCCCCATCACCTGTCGCTGCGCGAACAGGAGCAGATCTGCCGCGGCTGGGTGCGCCAGCTGGCGAAGAACGTCGGCCCCTTGCAGGACGTCCCGGCCCCCGATGTCATGACCTCGGGCCAGCACATGCTCTGGATGCTGGACGAGTTCGAGGCGATCCACGGCGGGCACTTCCCGGGCTTCATCACCGGCAAGCCGGTGGGCATGGGCGGCTCGCAGGGCCGGACCGAGGCGACCGGCTACGGCGTGGTCTACACCGTGCGTGAAGCGCTCAAGCTGATGAAGCTCGCTCCCGAGTCGACCCGCGCCAGCGTGCAAGGGTTCGGCAACGTGGCGCAGTACGCCATCCGGCTCTACCGTCAGATCGGCGGCACGGTCACCTGCGTCTCCTCCTGGGACCAGAACGACCAGACCTCGTACTCCTTCCGCAAGTCCTCCGGCGTCGACCCGGACGAGCTCATGGGCGTCACCGACCGCTTCGGCGGCATCGACAAGGACCGCGCCAAGGCGCTCGGCTACGAAGTCCTGCCGGGCGACGCCTGGCTCGAGGAGAAGGTCGAGATCCTGATGCCCTCGGCGATCGAGAACCAGATCCGCGGCGACAACGCCGGCAAGATCGCGGCCACGGTGAAGCTGATCGCCGAAGGCGCCAACGGCCCCACCACGCCCGAGGCGGACGCGATCATCGCGGACAAGGGAATCGTCCTGATCCCCGACTTCATGGCCAACGCCGGCGGCGTCACCTGCAGCTACTTCGAGCAGGTGCAGAGCAACCAGAACATGTACTGGGAGCGCGACGAGGTGCTCGGCCGGCTCGACGTCACGATGACCGCGGCCTTCCATGCGGTCGCCGACATGGCGCGCAAGCGCAAGCTCTCGATGCGCGACGCCGCCTACGTGATCTCGATCAGCCGGGTCGCCGAAGCCTGCCACGCCCGCGGCTGGGTGTAACCTCGGAGACGTGCAGCAGGTCCCAGCGTACGCCCGGCGTTTCTTCGACCCCGCCCAGCGCCTCTCGCGGCTGGGCGGGGGCTCGCTGGGCGGCAAGGCGCAGGGACTGATCGCGGCGAGCGAGGTGCTCGCTGCGGCGCGCCCCGAGCTCGAGCGCCTCGGGTTCGAGCTCGACATCCCGTCGCTGGTCATCCTGGGGACCGAGTTCTTCGACGCCTTCCTCGCCGCCAACGGGCTGGCGGCGCTGATCGACGAGCAGCCCGGCGACCGCGCGCTCGCCGCCGCGTTTCATCGCGGCGCGATCCCTCCGGACATGGTGGGCGACCTGATGTCGCTCGCCGGCGAGGTGCGGGTGCCGCTCGCGGTGCGGTCGTCCTCCGGGCTCGAGGACGCGCTCGGCCAGCCGTTCGCCGGCGTCTACGGCACCAAGATGGTGCCCGCCAACCAGCTCGACCCCGAGGCCCGCTTCCGCAGCCTGCTCGACGCCATCAAGTTCGTCTGGGCGTCGACCCATTTCGCCGGCGCGCGCGCCTACCTCGCCGCGACCGGCCAGCCGGAGCGACGGGAGAAGATGGCGGTGATCGTGCAGGAGGTGGTCGGTCGCCGGCACGGCGATCGGTTCTATCCCGACCTCTCCGGGGTGGCGCGTTCCTACAGTTTCTATCCGCTGGGCGGCGCGCGGCCCGAGGAGGGCGTGGTCGATCTCGCGGCCGGGCTCGGCAAGACGATCGTCGACGGCGGGCTCTGCTGGAGCTTCTCGCCGGCCCGTCCCCGGGTATCGCCCCCCTTCGCTTCGGTGCGCGAGCTGGTCAAGTCGACGCAGAACGAGCTCTGGGCGATCAACGTCGGCGCTCCGCCGGCCTACGATCCGATGGCCGAAGCGGAGTTCCTCGTCCGCCTGGGCCTCGACGAGGCGGAAGAGGACGGAACGCTCGCCCACCTCGCGTCGACCTACGATCCGGGCTCGGACCGACTCTGGCCGGGGCTCGGCCGGCAGGGACCGCGGGTGCTCGACTTCGCGCCGATCCTGGTGCACGGCGAGCTGCCGTTGGTGCCTGCGATCAAAGCGCTCCTCGCCGCTTGCGAGGCGGCGCTCGGCGCGCCGGTCGAGGTGGAGTTCGCGCTCTCCCTCGCCCCCGGCCAGCCGCCGAGATTCGGGTTCCTCCAGGTGCGGCCGCTCCTGGTGTCGCGCGAGGCGATCGAGATCTCCGACGAAGCGATGGCGCGCGCCGACGCCGTGATCTCCTCCCGGCATGCCCTGGGCAACGGCCGGCGCCGGCTCGAGGACGCCCTGGTGGTCGCGCCGGAGAGTTTCGAGGGACGCCTGACGCCGGCCATCGCCTTGGAGATCGAGCAGCTCAACCGGCCGCTGGTCGCCGCCGGGCGCCCCTACCTGCTGATCGGCTTCGGCCGCTGGGGGAGCTCCGATCCCTGGCTCGGCATCCCCGTGCGCTGGGACCAGATCGCCGGAGCGCGCGCCATCGTCGAGGCGGCGCTGCCGCAGATGAGCCCCGAGCCCAGTCAGGGCTCGCATTTCTTCCACAATCTCTCGAGCTTCGGGGTCCTCTATCTCACCGTTCCGGCGAACGCGCCGCGCGGCGTCGATTGGAGCTACCTGGCCGGGCAGGCGACCGTTGCCCGGACCGAGCACGTCCGCCACTTGCGCCTCGCGCCGCCGCTCGAGGTCGCCGTGGACGGCCGCACGCAACGCGGTGTCGCGCGTCCCCAGGAGGAATCATGAAAGGGACCGAGCGTCCGATGGACAGCCTGCTGCACGACCTGCAGGAGCGCGCCAAGGAGCTCCACTGCCTCTACCGGGTGGACGACGTGCTGGCGCGCACCGACATCGCGGTGGACGACGTGGTGCGCGGTGTGCTCGCGGCGATGCCCCCGGGGTGGCAATTCCCGGCGGTCTCGGTGGCGCGCGCGGTGCTCGGGCAGCGGGTCTACGAGCCGGAGGCGTTCGTTCCCACGCCCTGGGTGCAGGCGGCGGAGATCGACGTGCAGGGGGAGCGGGTGGGGCAGCTCGAGGTCTATTACACCGAGGAGTGCCCCTCGGCCGACGAAGGGCCCTTCCTCTGGGAGGAGCGCAAGCTCCTGGAGACCATCGCCGACCACCTCGGCATGTACCTCGGCCGGCGGCAACTGCGCCGCTCGTCGCGGCCTTCCGAGGCGACGCCCGAGTGGTGGGTGATCCTCGAGTTCCTGCGCCAGACCGACCGCGCGCTGCTCGGCCGGCTCGGGCGCCGGATGATCAACCACCTGTGCTGGGGCGGCGTCGAAGAGGCCGAGGAGCTGCTGCGCGCCGCCGGGCCGGTGGGCGACCCGCTCGAGGCGCTCGAGGAGAACCGCCCCCTGCCGCGCGCCGATCTGGTGCCGGACACGGAGACCACCGAGGCGGCCTTCAAGATCGCCGGCCAGCACCTGCCGGACGCCGAGATCGTCTCCTGCATCCAGAGCTGGATCCGCGAGGAGAAGACGACGTTCATCAAGAACGCCGTCGAGCGCGCCGACACGCCGCTCGCCGAGCTCATCGACGCGCTGCAGCGCTTCCGTCATTGCGGAGTCGACGAGCGGGACCTCTCGCTCGCCACTCAGCTCGGGCTGCGGGCGTCGCTGGTGCGGCGCTTCCTGACCGACCAGCTCGAGTTCGTCAACATCGCCAAACAGGTCCTCGAAGTGGCCGATTTCCACGAGCTCGCGCAGCGCATCGTCCATCCGGCCAAGAGCCACGGCCGCATCGGCGGCAAGTCGGCAGGGCTCTTTCTCGCCGGCAAGATCGTCGAGCGCTCGCACGAGTACGCCGACGTCCTGGGCGAACTGCGCATCCCGCGGAGCTGGTACATCGCCTCCGACGCGATCCTCGACTTCATCGCCCACAACGACCTCGGCGAGGTGCACAATCGCAAGTACGTCGAGCCCGACCGCATCCGGCTCGAGTATCCGCACATCGTGCAGCTGTTCAAGAACTCCTACTTCACGCCCGAGGTGCTGCGCGGTTTGAACGTGGTGCTCGACGACCTCGAGGGCCGGCCGATCATCGTGCGCAGCTCCTCGCTGCTCGAGGACCGCCTGGGCTCGGCCTTCTCGGGCAAGTACAAGAGCCTCTTCCTCGCCAACACCGGAACGAAGCGCGAGCGTCTGGTCGCGCTCACCGACGCGATCGCCGAGGTCTACGCTTCGGTGTTCTCGCCCGACCCGATCGAGTACCGGGCCCGGCGCGGCTTCCTCGACATGCACGAGGAGATGGGGATCCTGGTGCAGGAGGTGGTCGGGCGGCGCATCGGCCCTTACTTCCTGCCCGCCTTCTCGGGCGTCGGCTTCTCGAACAACGAATTCCGCTGGTCGGCGCGCATCCGCCGCGAGGACGGCCTGCTGCGCCTCGTGCCCGGCCTGGGAACCCGCGCGGTCGACCGCCTCGCGGACGACTATCCGGTGCTGGTGGCGCCCGGTCAGCCCGGACTGCGGGTCAACCAGACCGCGGACGAGTCGTTGCGCTACTCGCCGAAGAAGATGGACGTGATCAATCTCGAGCGCGGGACCTTCGAGACGATCGACGTCGCGACGTTTCTCGCCGAGCACGGCGAGGAGCTGCCCAACGCCCGCCAGCTCCTGTCGATCGTCGAGGGGGACACGGTGCGCCGCCCGCGCGGCCTGATCGACTTCGCGAATCCCGACCTGGTGGTGAGCTTCGACGGCCTGACCACGGAGACTCCCTTCGTCGCCCGTCTGCGGGTGCTGCTCGAGGTCCTGCGCGACCGGCTCAAGTCGGCGGTCGACATCGAATTCGCCTCGGACGGCGAGCATGTCTATCTTCTCCAGTGCCGGCCGCAGGGCGCGACGCGCGGCGACGCTCCGGTGCCGATTCCGCGCGACCTGCCGCGCGAGCGGATCCTCTTCTCGGCGGCCCGCTACGTCTCCAACGGGCAGGTGGGCGACATCAGCCACGTGGTCTACGTCGACCCCGAGGGCTACAGCCGGCTCGGGCTCGACGAGCTGCGCGACGTCGGGCGCGCCGTGGGGCGGCTCAACCGTCTGCTGCCCAAGCGGCAGTTCATCCTCATGGGGCCGGGCCGCTGGGGGAGCCGCGGCGACGTGCGTCTGGGGGTGCCGGTCACCTATGCCGACATCAGCAACACCGCGGTGCTGATCGAAGTGGCGCGGAAGAAGGGGGGCTACGTTCCGGACCTCTCCTTCGGCACCCACTTCTTCCAGGACCTCGTCGAGTCGGCCATCCGCTACCTGCCGCTCTATCCCGACGATCCGGGAGTGATCTTCGCCGAGCCCTTCTTCCTGCGCTCGCCCAACGCGCTCGCCCGGCTGCTTCCCGAGTTCGCGCCGCTGGCGCCGGTGGTCAAGGTCATCGACGTGCGCGAGGCATCCGACGGCCTGGTGCTCAAGGTGCTGATGAACGGCGACCTGGACGAAGCCGTGGGCGTGCTCGGCGCTCCCGTCGACCGGGTGGAAGAGAGCCCGGAAGCCGCGGCGCGTGCGCGGCCGGAGAGCTCCGAGGACCACTGGCGCTGGCGCCTGCGCATGGCGCAACAGATCGCGGCGCAGATCGACGGCGCCCGTTTCGGCGTCCGCGCGATCTACGTCTTCGGCAGCGCCAAGAACGCCAGCGCCGGCCCGGCGAGCGACATCGATCTGCTGGTCCATCTCACCGAGCGGGCCGAGGGGCACCGCGAGCTCGAGCTCTGGCTGGACGGCTGGAGCCGGGCGCTCGCGGAGGTGAACTACCTGCGCACGGGCTACCAGAGCGACGGGCTCCTGGACGTCCACTACGTCACCGACGCCGACATCGCGCGCGGGGACAGCTACGCGGCCAAGATCGGTGCGGTGACCGACGCCGCCCGGCAGCTGCCGCTCGGCGGCTCGTCCGAGAGCTGATCAGAGCAGCTCGCGGGAAGCCTCTCCCGGGCGGTCGAGCGGGAAGCGGAGCAGGGCGAGCTCGGGTCCGTCGTGCGCCGCCTGGAGGCACACCGTGCGCCCCAGCTGCACGCTCCAGGACCCGGTCAGCCGTGCCGATTCGTGGATGTGTCCGCAGAGGGCGGCGAGCGGCTGCCGTGCTTCCAGGAAGCGGCGAATGGCGATCGAGCCGACGTGCACATCGAGCGGCGCGTGGTCGACCATCCGGCCGTCGAGCGCCGCCCGGTCGAGGGGGGTGCCATAGGGCGGGGCGTGGAAGAGGAAGATCGCGCGCGCGAGATCCTCGGTTCCCACGAGCCCGGTGAGGTCCTGAGCGATCGTCTGCCAGCGGATCTCACCCGGTGGCAGCGCGACGGTCCGCCACCCCTCCTCGGGAGAGACGTCGGCGGGATCCAGGTGCCGGGAGACGTCGTAGCGCTCCCAGTCCTTGAGCAGGAACGGCGTCGGTGGGACGCAGGCATAGCCGAAGACGAAGTGATCGAGCAGGGGATGGCGCGAGCCGTGGGCGTAGACCAGGAGACCGCGCTGTTCGAGCTCGCGCATCGCCGGTTCCTCGATCCGGGGATCGTCGTTGCCGAGGATCGCGAAGACTCGCGTCGGGTCGGGCGCCGTCGCGCTGCGCAGTTGATCGAGGCGGGGCGCCAGGGCGTCGAACAGGAATCCGCCATCGGTGGCGGGTTCGAGGCCACCGCCGAATCCGGGCAGGAGGTCGCCCCCGAGGAAGAGCGCCACCGGGCGCTCGCGCGCCGCCGTCGCGAAGAGCTTGTCGTAGCGCTCGAGCGAGCCGTGGAGATCGGCGGCGAAGTGGCAGAGCGGGCCGGGCATCGCAGCCCAGCTTGCGGCGAGATCCCCGCTGGTGCAAGACCCCGCGGCGTGGTCGATGCGGTCCTGCCGCGCGGCGGGGTTGGAGGGTGTGCGCGGACCCGCCCGCTGTCGTCCGCCGCCCCACCCCGGCGGGCAGTTTCGGCTCCGCGCAACTGCGCGACGATGCACAGGTCGAGGACCCTCAATTCCGGATCCCCAACTTCCCAACCCGGAGGAGAACCGAATGAGCGATCATGTGAGCACCCTGGAACCCCCTGTCCAGGCCAAGACCAAGGAGACCCGCATGACCCCCTACGTCGCCGACCTGATGGCCGAGGTCAAGGCCAAGAACCCCGCCGAGCCCGAGTTCCATCAGGCGGTATACGAAGTCGCGGAGTCTCTCGCGCTGGTGCTCGAGCGACATCCCGAGTACCGCCACGCCCGCATCCTGGAGCGCATCATCGAGCCGGAGCGGGTCTTGATGTTCCGCGTGCCCTGGGTCGACGACCAGGGCAAGGTCCAGATCAACCGCGGCTACCGCATCGAGATGAACAGCGCGATCGGTCCCTACAAGGGGGGCCTGCGCTTCCACCCCTCGGTCAATCTCGGCATCCTCAAGTTCCTCGCCTTCGAGCAGGTGTTCAAGAACTCGCTGACCACGCTGCCGATGGGCGGCGGCAAGGGGGGCTCGGACTTCGATCCGAAGGGCAAGAGCGATCTCGAAGTGATGCGCTTCTGCCAGGCCTTCATGGCCGAGCTCTACCGCCACATCGGACCGGACACCGACGTCCCCGCGGGCGACATCGGGGTCGGCGGCCGGGAGATCGGTTACCTGTTCGGCACCTACAAGAAGCTGAAGAACGAGTTCACCGGCGTTTTGACCGGCAAGGGCATCAACTGGGGCGGCTCGCTCATCCGGCCGGAGGCGACCGGCTACGGCACGGTCTACTTCGCCGCCGAGATGCTCAGCACGCGCAACCAGACTCTGCAGGGCAAGAAGTGCCTGGTTTCGGGCTCCGGCAACGTCTCGCAGTACACCGTGGAGAAGCTGCTCGATCTCGGCGCCAAGCCCCTGACGCTGTCCGATTCGAACGGCTTCATCTACGACGAGGCCGGCATCGACCGCGAGAAGCTCGCCTTCGTGATGGATCTGAAGAACGTCCGCCGCGGCCGCATCCAGGAGTACGCCGCCAAGTTCAAGACCGCCACCTACACGCCGGTCGACTCCAAGCTCGACTTCAATCCGCTCTGGGACCACAAGGCGGACTGTGCCTTCCCGTCGGCGACCCAGAACGAGATCAACGGCAAGGACGCGACGAATCTGCTGCGCAACGGCGTCTACGTGGTCGGCGAGGGCGCCAACATGCCGTCGACGATCGACGCGGTCAACCAGTTCGTCGCGGCGAAGATCCTCTACGGCCCCGGCAAGGCGGCGAACGCCGGCGGCGTCGCGACCTCGGGGCTCGAGATGGCGCAGAACTCGATGCGCTACTCCTGGACGCGCGAAGAGGTCGATCACCGGCTCCACCTGATCATGAAGAGCATCCACAAGGCGTGCGTCGAGACGGCCGAGCGCTTCAACACGCCCGGCAACTACGTCAACGGCGCCAACATCGCCGGCTTCCTCAAGGTGGCCGACGCGATGATGGACCAGGGCGTCGTCTAGACCGTACGCTGGCGCTCGACCCGGGGACCGGCGCAGCAACGGCGCCGGTCCCCTGTCGTTTCGCGTGCTACGCTGCCGCCGCGTGCGCCGCACCTCCGCGCCCTACTGAGTGATGAGCCCAGCCGACGGCCGGGAACGTTTCCACGACTTCCAGGACCTGATGCGGCACCGCATCACGGACATCTTGCTGGTCGCGAGCCCCTACGACGCGTTCGTGCTCGAGGAGGCCGGGGAGCTCGGAGAGCGCCTGCTCGGCGAGTTCCGCAACCTCGATCTGCACTATGCGCCGGGCTTGACCGCGGTGACCACGGGCGCCGAGGCGCTGGCGCTCGCCGCCGAGCAGCGGCGCTTCAACCTCATCGTGACCACGCCGCAGCTCGCCGACATGAACGCCGCGGAGCTCGCCCAACGCGTGCGTGCCCAGGGTCTCGACATTCCGGTGGTCGTGCTCGCCTGGGACAGCCAGGAGATCAAGGACCTCGCCGCGCGCCACGACTTCGGTGCCGTCGAGCGCGCTTTCGTCTGGCTCGGGGACGCGCGCATCCTGGTGGCGATGATCAAGGCGGTGGAGGATCGCCGCAACGCGCCGCACGACGTCGGCGCGGTGGGCGTGCAGGTCATCCTCCTGATCGAAGACAGCATCCGCAACTACTCGGCGTTCCTTCCGGTCATCTACTCGGAGCTCTTCCACCACTCCCGGCGGCTGATCGGGGAGGGTGCCAACCTCGCGCAGAAGATCCTGCGCATGCGCGCGCGGCCGAAGATCCTGCTCGCGACGACGTTCGAGGAGGCCGAGGTCGCCTTCGAGCGCTTCCACGAGGACGTCCTGGGAGTCATCTCGGACGTCGAGTTTCCGCACCAGGGGGCCAAGCGCGCCGATGCGGGCGCCGAGTTCGCGCGCCGGGTGCGCGCCGCCCATCCGGACATCCCGATCCTGCTGCACTCCTCGCACCCCGAGAACGAGCAGGTCGCGGCGAGCGTCGGAGCGGCCTTCCTGCGCAAGGGATCCGAGCTCGTGCTCGAGCGGCTCCGCCGGGTGATCCTCGAGGACTTCGGCTTCGGCGATTTCATCTTCCGGCGGCCGGACGGCGAGGAGGTGGGGCGGGCGGGCGATCTGCGCGGGCTCGAGGAGCTGCTCGCGACGGCGCCCGAGGAGTCGATCGTCTTCCACGCCTCGCGGAACCACTTCTCGCGCTGGCTCAAGGCACGGACGGAGTTCGCGCTCGCGCACGCCCTGCGCCCGCGGCAGCTCGCCGACTACCCGGATGCGGCGGCGCTGCGCGCCGACCTCATCGGGACGATCGCCGCCTATCGCGACGAGCGGGCACAGGTGGTGGTGGCGGACTTCGATCGCGCGACGTTCGATTTCTCGGCCGACTTCTACCGCATCGGCGGCGGGTCGCTGGGCGGCAAGGCGCGGGGCCTCGCCTTCGTCCGCCGGCTGCTCGCCGAGCACGGCTTGCGCGGGAGATTCCCCGGGGTGGAGATCCGCGTGCCGGCGGCGGTGGTGCTCGCGACCGACGTCTTCGACCGCTTCCTCGACGACAACGACCTGCGCCGCTTCGCCATCGAGTGCGACGACGACGCGGAGATCGCCCGGCGCTTCGCCGCGGCGCCCTTTCCCGAGGAGGCGGCGCGCGACCTCGAAGCTTTCGTCGAGCGGGTTCAGGTGCCGATCGCGGTGCGTTCCTCGTCACTGCTCGAGGACTCGCATCATCTGCCGTTCACCGGCGTCTACGACACGTTGATGCTCACCAACCGACAGCCGAGCGCGGCGGAACGGACGCGGGCGGCACTGACCGCCGTCAAGCGGGTCTACGCCTCGACCTTCAACCGGCACGCCAAGGCCTATCTCAAGGCCACGCCGTACCGGCTGGAAGAGGAGAAGATGGCGGTCATCGTCCAGCGGCTGGTGGGGGCGCCGCACGGAGCGCGGTTCTATCCCGACTTCGCGGGGGTGGCGCGCTCGCACAACTTCTATCCCGTGGCGCCGGCCACCGCCGAGGACGGGATCGCCGCGGCAGCCTTGGGCTTCGGCCGGACGATCGTCGAAGGGGGAACCTGCGTCCGCTTCGCGCCGCGCTATCCCCAGCAGGGCACCCAGCACTCGACCTTCAAGGCACTGCTGGACGGCTCGCAGCGGGGCTTCTGGGCCCTGCCGCTCGACGCCGCGGCCGAGGTCGCCGAGATGCGCGAGGCTTGGTACGGTCTCGAGGTCGCCGAGGCCGACGGCACCCTGGCGGCGGTCGGTTCGACCTACTCGCGGGAGAACGACGCGCTCTACGACGGCCTCTCCCGCGCCGGGTTACGCGTCGTCACCTTCGCGCCGATCTTGAAGCAGCGGCGCTTCCCGCTCGCCGAGATCCTCGCGGCCGTGATGGAGGAGGGGCGCCGCGGCATGGGGACGGCGGTCGAGATCGAATATGCAGTGAACCTCGCGCCCTCCCCGGGACGTCCCGCGGAGTTCGGTTTGTTGCAGATCCGCCCGCTCGCGCTGGCGCGGGAGAGCGAAGCGCTCGAGATCGGCTTGGTCGACGAAGCACGGCTGCTCTGCGCCAGCGACCGGGCGCTCGGTCACGGCCTGACCGCGGGGATCCGGGACCTGGTGGTGGTCGACGTGCAGCGCTTCGAGCGCGCCCGCAGCCGCGAGGCGGCCGCGGAGGTGGCGCGGCTCAATGCCCGTCTGCTCGACGCCCGGGTGCCCTACCTGCTGATCGGCGTCGGGCGCTGGGGCTCCCGCGACCCGTGGCTCGGCATCCCGGTGACCTGGGACCAGGTCTCGGGTGCGGCGGCGATCGTCGAGGCGGGGTTGCGCGATCTCAAGGTCGCCCCCTCGCAGGGCAGCCACTTCTTCCAGAATCTCACCTCGTTCCACGTCGGTTACTTCACGGTCAACCCGGAGGAGGGCGAGGGGTGGCTCGACTGGGCGTGGCTCGATGCGCAGCAACCCCTCTCCGCGACCGCCCACGTGCGTCACCTCCGGCTCGCCGCCCCGCTCGAGATCCGCATCGACGGGCGCCGGGGGCGCGGGGTGATCCTCAAGCCGCCCGCCTGACCCGCCGCCGAACAACCCCGCGCGTCCCGTTGACGGGCCGGCCGAATGGGCCTAGAGTTTGTGAGATTCTTCACAATACCGTCAGGGAGGCCTCCATGAATCGTCCCCTCGCTCGTCCGCTGCTCGTCGTGGCCGCAGTGCTGCTGCTGGCTCTCGCGGCACCCGGTTGGAGCTCGCAGTTCGGTTCCCGCCCGGGCGGCGACAAACCCGGGGGGCGAGTCGTCGCTCCGCTGCCCAACCCGACCTATCCCGAGGCGGTGGTCTTCGCCGAGGGCTTCGACGACATCACGACCCTTCCGGGCGCCGGCTGGTCGCAGCAGAACCTCAGCTCGCCCCTGGGTCTGACCAACTGGTTCCAGGGCAACGACACGGTCTTCCCGGCGCACGCCGGCGCCGCGACCGCCTACATCGGCGCCAACTTCAACAACACGAGTGGCGTCGGCACGATCAGCAACTGGCTGCTGACCCCGGTCCTCGACTACGCGGTCGTGGGCCGCTGCTCGTTCTGGACGCGGAGCCCCACCGGTTCGATCTGGGCCGATCGACTGGAGCTGCGCTACTCGACCGCCGGTACGAGCACCAACGTCGGCGCCACCGCGACCAGCGTCGGCGACTTCACCAACAACCCGCTGACCATCAACCCGACGTTGATCTCCAACGGCTATCCGCAGGCCTGGACGCAGTACACCGTCGACTTTCCGACCTCGGGGACGGGGCGCCTCGCCTTCCGCTACTTCGTGACCAACGGCGGGCCGAGTGGCGCCAACTCGAATTACATCGGCATCGACACGCTGGCCTGCGAGGACCGCGCGGCGACGCTGGTTGCCGCGGGTTCCAGCATTGCTTCCGAGAGCTGCGCGGCGGCCAACGGGGCGCTCGATCCGGGCGAGACGGTGAGCGTGAACCTCTGCCTGCAGAACACCGGCAGCGCGGACACGGTCAATCTCGTAGGCACCCTGCAGGCGACGGGCGGGGTCGAGAACCCAGGGGCGCCGGGGATCTGGGGAGTCGTCGCGGCGGGCGGGCCGCCAGAGTGCCTGACCTTCAGCTTCAACGTCGATCTCGGCCTCGCCTGCGGCGCGACCGTGACGGCCACGCTGGCCCTGCAGGATGGGGCGACGGTCTATCCGCCGCTCACCTACACGTTCGTGACCGGGTCGGGGGGCGGCGCGACCCAGACCTTCACCAACGCCGCAGCGATCACCATTCCCACATCGGGCACGGCCACACCCTATCCCTCGGCGATCGCGGTGGCGGGGATGTCGGGCACGATCTCCGA